>SPQI01000343.1 GCA_004570315.1 Oxalobacteraceae bacterium OM1
CGCATTCCGTCCGTGGATCCTTGTCGTGGAAGCGACCAAGCCGCAGACGCAAGTGCGCAACCACCACGAATGGCAGGACAAGGTGCTGGGCGCGAAATACCGCTTCGCCTATTTCGATGGCCTGAACCATTTCTACGTCGCCGAGGAGCACGCCGCGCTGGCCGAGGCCTTCGCCGTGCCGCCGAATTTCTTCGACTATTTCCAGCTGCGTCCCGGCCACGCCTACAGCGCGCCGCTGGAGGAAATGGCCAAGCGCATGGCCGTCGCCGAAGCGCAGGCGCACGAGGCGCGCGTGGCCGCGCAGCAGGCGCGCGAATTTGCTGAGAAGACCCAGGAGATCGCGGAGAAACGCTTCGAGCAGGTGGAAAACCAGGCGCGGGCAGTGAAGAGCGAGGCGGACTGGAAGGTGCACCATGCACTGACGGCTGCGGCGCAGGCGGAAGCGCAGTTGCGCGTCGTGCTGTCCAGCTCGTCCTGGCGCATCACGGCGCCGCTGCGCACGGTGATGGGCAAGCTGCTGGCGGTGCGTCGGCGCGTGCCGCTGTCGCCGGGCCGCATCAAGACTGCGATTCGCAGCCGCGCCGTTGGACTGCTGCGGCGCCTCGCCAACCGGCCGGCGGTGCGCGCCCTCGGCGTGCGCGTCGTTGCACGGTTTCCGCGCCTGATGTCGCTGGCCCGCCGTGTTCAGGGCCAACCGGCCGCAGTGCCTGCCGCGGCGAACGTGGCCCAGGCCGACCCGGCGGTACAACAGGTGGAAGCCGACATCGCGCATGCGATGCAGGCCCGCCGGAACTAAACCATGCGTATCCTCCTCGACCTGCAGGCCTGCCAGACTTCCGGCAGCCGCAACCGCGGCATCGGCCGTTACTCGATGTCGCTCGCACTCGCCATGGCGCGCCAGGCACGCGGTCGGCACGAGATCATCATTGCGCTGAACGGCCGCTTTCCCGACACCATCGTGCCGATCCGGCAGGCCTTCGACGGCCTCGTCGAGCAGGACAACATCGTGGTCTACGACGTTCCCGGTCCGCTGCTTGAATTCGATCCTTCCCTCGCGTGGCGCCGCCGCGCGGCCGAGCTGGCGCGGGAAACCTTCTTCGCTTCGCTGAACCCGGACGTCGTGCATGTGACCAGCCTCTTCGAAGGCTGGGGCGACGATGCGGTCACGGTCATCGGGCATCTTGAGCATCGATTCATCCGCACGATCACACTCTACGACCTGATCCCGCTGATCCACAAGGAAACCTACCTCACGCACGCCGGCTCGCGGGCGCTCTACTACCGCAAGCTACAGGCGCTCAAGAACGCGGAGCTGCTGCTGTCGATCTCGGAGCATTCGCGCCGGGAAGGCATCGAAGCGCTGCAGCTGGGCGAAGACCAGGTCGTCAACATTTCCTCGGCCGCGGACGACACCTTCGTGACACTGGACGTCTCCGCCGATGACGAAACGGCGCTACGGGCGCGCTACAAGCTGCATCGCCCCTTCCTGATGTACACCGGCGGCGTCGACTACCGGAAGAACATCGAAGGCCTGATCGAGGCGTATTCGCTCCTGCCGGCGGACGTGCGCGCGGCCTACCAGCTGGCGATCGTCTGCAAGATGCAGGAAGCGGACATGCAGCGCCTGTCGGCCCTGGCCCAGAAGTGCGGCGTGGGCAACGGCGAAGTGGTGTTCACCGGCTTCGTGTCGGAAGAAGACCTGCTCGCGCTCTACAACCTCGCGTCCCTGTTCGTTTTCCCGTCGCTGCACGAGGGCTTCGGATTGCCGGTGCTGGAAGCGATGCAGTGCGGCACGCCGGTTGTCGGTTCCAACACCAGCAGCATTCCGGAAGTGATCGGCCGCGCGGACGTGCTCTTCAATCCGCGCGACGTGCACGACATCGCGGCCAAGATCTTGCATGTGCTGCAGGACAAGGCGTTCCACGACGAGCTGGTGGCCTATGGCTACGAGCAGGCGAAGACGTTCTCGTGGGAGGCAAGCGCCCGGCGCGCCCTCGCCGCCTTCGAAGGCGCGCACGAACAGCGCAAGGCACTGCCGCAGCTCGCCGTGCCGGTGAACCTGCCGCGCCGCAAGCTGGCCTTCTTCTCGCCGCTGCCGCCGGAGAAGTCCGGCATCGCCGATTACAGCGCCGAGTTGCTGCCGGAGCTGGCGCGCTATTACGACATCGACATCATCTCGGCACAGCCCGCGATCAGCGATGTCTGGGCCGACGCCAATTTCCCCGTCCGCACGCTGGACTGGTTCGAGGCGCATGCCGATCGTTACGACCGCGTGCTGTACCAGTTCGGCAATTCCATGCTGCATGAACACATGTTCGGCATGCTGCGCCGCCATCCGGGCGTCATCGTGCTGCATGACTTCTTCCTCAGCGGGATTCCGGACAACCTCGACTTCACGGGGCGCGTTCCCGGCGAATTCGCGCGCACGCTGTTCGATTCGCACGGCTATCGCGCGCTGGCCGACGAGCAGCGGCTGGGACGCCTGAACTCCATCATGGGCTATCCCTGCAATCGCCGTGTGCTGGAAGACGCGCTTGGCGTGATTGTCCATTCGCGCTACTCGATGCAGCTGGCGAATCACTGGTACGGCGCCGGCGCGGCGAAGGAATGGCGCCACGCGCCGCTGCTGCGCACCGCACCGGCAACCATCGACCGCCGCGCTGCCCGCGCCGCGCTCGGCATCCCGGACGACGCCTTCCTGGTCTGCTCGTTCGGACTCGTCGCGCCCACCAAGCTCAATGACGTCTTGCATGATGCATGGATGAAGTCGGCGCTGGCGGCAGACCCGCGCTGCCGGCTGGTCTTTGTCGGCGAGAACGACACGAACGAATACGGCCAGAAGCTCGGTGCGGCGATCGCAGGCAGCACGGCGGCCGCACGTGCCTCCATCACGGGTTTCGTGCCGCAGGAAACGTATCGCCTCTACCTCGCTGCGGCCGACATGGCGGTGCAGCTGCGTTCCAATTCACGCGGCGAGACCTCGGCATCGATCCTCGATTGCCTCGCCTACGGCCTTCCCGCGGTCATCAATGCGAATGGCTCGGCCGCGGAGATTCCCGACGACGTCGTCATCAAGCTCGACGACCTCTTCTCGCCGGAACAGCTGCGCGCCGCGCTCGAACAACTCTGGCGCGATGCCGCGCTGCGCGGCGAACTCGGCGCGCGTGCGGCCGCTTACGTGCACACGCACCACAATGCGGGCACGGTGGGCCGCATCTATCACGAGGCCATCGAGTCCTTCAGCCAGACCAGCGAAGGCGCCGGTTACCGCCGCCTGCTGGGCGCGCTTGCCGCCATCGACGTCACGCCGGCGCCGGCACCGTCTGCGGAAGATTTGCGCCTGGTGTCGACCAGCATCGCCGCCAATCGGCCGCGCAAGCAGCCGCGCCAGTTGCTCGTGGACGTTACCGCGCTGCGGCAGGCTGACCCCGATGCGCCGGACGGCATCGCGGCACGCCAGATGCTCGCCGCACTGCTCGAATCGCCCGCCCGCGGCTATCGCGTCGAGCCCTACTACAACGACGGCGCACAGCTGCGCCATGCGCGGCAATTCACATTGAGCG
>SPQI01000296.1 GCA_004570315.1 Oxalobacteraceae bacterium OM1
ACTTCCCGGTGATTTCGGTGAGCGCGAATCTGCCCGGCGCCAGTCCCGAGACCATGGCCACCAGCGTGGCGACGCCGCTCGAACGACGATTGGGTGTGATCGCCGGCGTGAACGAAATCACCTCGAGCAGCAACAACGGCTCGGCGCGCGTCACGCTGCAGTTCGACCTGAGCCGCAAGATCGACTCGGCGGCGCGCGAAGTGCAGGCCGCCATCAACGCCGCGCGGGCCGACCTGCCGGCGACCTTGCGTTCCAACCCGACCTACCGCAAGGTCAATCCGTCCGACGCGCCGGTCGTCATTCTCGCGCTCACGTCCAAGACCCGCTCGCCCGGCCAGGTGTACGAAGAGGTCTCGAACCTGGTGCAGCAGAAACTCGCGCAGGTGCCCGGCGTGGGCGACGTGGAAGTCGGCGGCAGTTCGCTGCCGGCGGTGCGGATCGACCTGCTGCCGTTTGCCCTCAACAAGCAGGGCATCAACATGGAAGACGTGCGGGCGGCGATCCAGGCGACGACCGCAAATCGTCCCAAGGGCGTCATCGAGGGTGACGAGCGCCGGCTGCAAATTTATTCCCAGGCCGGCAGCACCGAACGCCGGCCGATGGCGGCGGACTATCGCAACCTCGTGGTGGCCTGGCGCAACGGCGCGCCGGTGCGGCTGTCCGACGTGGCCGACGTCACCGACGGGGTGGAAGACGTGCGCACCCTTGGCCTGTTCAACGGCGAGCCTGCGGTGATCGTGCTGGTCACGCGGCAACCTGGGGCCAACGTCATCGAAACGGTGGACGGGGTGCGCGCGCTGCTGCCGCAGCTGCAGGCGCAATTGCCGCAGGATGTGCAGATCCAAGTGGCCTCGGACCGCACCTTGTCCATCCGTTCCTCGCTGCATGAGATCGAGATCACGCTAGTGATTTCCATCGCGCTGGTGGTCCTCGTAGTGAGCATGTTCCTGCGCAGTTTCCGGGCGACGATGGTGCCGGCGGTCGCCACCGTCGTGTCGCTGCTCGGCACCTTCGGCGTGATGTACCTGCTCGGCTTCAGCCTTAACAACTTGAGCCTGATGGCCCTCACGGTCGCCACCGGCTTCGTCGTGGACGACGCCATCGTCGTGCTGGAGAACACCAGCCGCCACATCGAGCAGGGCATGAACCGCTTCGATGCCGCCTTGCTCGGCGCCCGGGAGGTCGGCTTCACGGTGCTGTCGATCAGCCTGTCGCTGGTGGCGGTCTTCATCCCCTTGCTGTTCATGGGCGGGCTGGTCGGGCGGCTGTTCCGTGAATTCGCCGTCACGCTCTCCATCGCCGTGCTGATCTCCATGGTGATTTCGCTCACCACCACGCCGATGATGTGCGCCTGGCTGCTCAAGCCGGGCGAGCGCGAGCGTCCGCCGGACCGCCCGGGTCGCCGGGGTCGCCCGGGTCGCATCTCGCGCTTCTTCGAGCGCGGTTTCGACGCCCTCCAGAACACCTATGCGCGCAGCCTCGACTGGGCGCTCGACAACCGCTGGCTGGTGATGTTCATCCTCGCCGCGGTGGTCGGCCTCAACGTCTATCTGTTCATCGCCGCGCCAAAGGGCTTCTTCCCGACGCAGGACACCGGCCAGCTCAACGGCGGCCTGCGCGCCGACGAAAGCATTTCCTTCCAGGCATTGCAGGGCAAGCTGCGCCAGCTGGTGAACGTCATTCACAACGATCCGGCGGTCGACACGGTAGTCGGCTTCACCGGCGGCGGACGCGCCGGCGGCGGCTTCGTATTCGTCAATCTGAAACCCGCCTCGCAGCGCAAGGAAACCGGCCAGAAAGTGATCGCCCGCCTGCGCCCGCAGCTGGCGCGCGTAACAGGCGTGAGCCTGTTCCTCAATCCCGTCCAGGACGTGCGCGTCGGCGGCCGCCAGAGCAACGCCACCTACCAGTACACGCTCAAGAGCGACAACAGCGCCGACCTGAAGCGTTCGGCAACGCGCCTGGCCGAGGCGATGAAGTCGCAACCCGCGCTCACTGACGTCGACACCGACCAGCAGGACAACGGCGTGGAGACCTTCGTGGAAGTCGATCGCGACAGCGCCTCGCGGCTCGGCATCACCTCGCGCGACGTCGACAACGCGCTATACGACGCTTTCGGCCAGCGTCAGGTGGCCACCATCTACAGCGAGCTCAACCAGTACCACGTAATCATGCAGGTGGCGCAACGCTACGCGCGCGGACCGCAGGATCTCGACAACATCTACGTCGCGGCCAGCGGAGCGAACGGAACCGGCACGACTGCAGCGACCGGAACGAGCAGCGGTACGGCGGCCGCCTCCACCGCACAGACGGCGGCGCCGGTCGTCAGTGGTGGGGTACCGGGCAGTACGTCGGCGACCGCGAGCACCGGCACGGCGTCCACGGCGAGCACAGCAACCGTCAATCCTGGCCTGCGTGACCAGTCGGGCGGCAGTCCGATCAGCACCAAGGCAACCACGATGGTGCCGCTGAGCGCCTTCGCCCGCTTCGCCGAGCACGCCACGCCGAGTTCGGTGAACCACCAGGATGCCGAGCTCGCGACCACCATTTCATTCAACCTTGCGCCCGACCATTCACTGTCCGACGCCCAGGCGGCGATCCGCGACGCCGAAGCGCAGATCGCCATGCCGGCCAACGTGCGCGGCAGCTTCCAGGGCACCGCGCGCACCTACCAGGAATCGCAGGGCCAGCAGCCACTCTTGATCGCCGCCGCGCTGATCGTGATCTACATCGTGCTCGGCGTGCTGTACGAGAGCCTCGTGCATCCGGTCACTGTGCTCTCGACGCTGCCGTCGGCCGGCGTGGGCGCGGTGCTGGCGCTCCTGCTGTTCCGGCTGGAGTTCTCCATCATCGCGCTGATCGGCGTCTTCCTGCTGATCGGCATCGTGAAGAAGAACGCCATCCTGATCATCGATTTCGCGCTGGAAGCCGAACGCTCGCGCGGCGTGAGTGCGCTCGAAGCGGTGCGCGAAGCCTGCCTGCTGCGCTTCCGGCCCATCCTCATGACCACGCTGGCCGCCGCCCTCGGCGCCTTGCCGCTCGCGGTCGGCTTCGGCGAAGGCGCCGAACTCCGCCGGCCGCTCGGCATCGCGATCATCGGCGGCCTCATCGCCAGCCAGCTCCTGACCCTGCTCACCACGCCGGTCGTGTACCTGCTGCTCGACAAGCTGCGCCGCCGCGGCGCGACCGAGCGCCAGCTCGCCCGCACCGGCGATCTTCCCGTCCAACCTAAAGCCACCTGAATCCCGACGATGCCGATATCCCGTCCTTCCCGCGTTTCCGTCACAGCCCTTGTCGCGTTGCTGCTCGGCGGCTGCGCACTCGCGCCGGCTTACCATGAGCCCTCCGTGGCCACGCCCGCGGCATTCAAGGAAGCGCAGGGCTGGGTGGCGGCGGCACCGGCTGACGCCATCGACCGCGGCGCGTGGTGGACGCTGTTCAACGATCCCTTGCTGAACGACCTTGCTTCAGCGGTGGAAGTGGCGAACCAGAACGTGGCCGCCGCCGCGGCCGCCTACGAGCAGGCGCGCGCGCTGATCGCGCAAGACCGCGCCGCATTGTTC
>SPQI01000322.1 GCA_004570315.1 Oxalobacteraceae bacterium OM1
GAACTCGGCAGCGGGCCCTTGACGCTGGCGGTCACGGCGATCCGTGAGCTGACGCCGCGTGTGCGCGGCTACCGGCTGCGCCGTGTGGATGGCCAGCCGCTGGCCGGCATCGAGGCCGGAGCCCATCTCGATTTGCCGGTGCGGCTCGCGGACGGTAGCGAGGCGGTGCGTTCGTATTCGATCGCGTCGGACCCGTCCGATCCGCGCGCCATCGAGGTCGCGGTGCAACGGGAAGAGGGCGGCAGTGGCTCCAGCTTCATCCATGACGAATACCGCCTCGGCCTGGTCCTGCACGTGTCGGCGCCGCGCAATCATTTCGCGCTGAATTCGGGAAGCGCGCCGGCCGTGCTCGTCGCCGGCGGCATCGGCATCACCCCCATCAAGGCGATGGCTCACACGCTGGCTGCGCAACAACGGCCGTTCTCATTGCACTACGCCGTGCGCTCGCGCAGCGATGCGCCGTTCGTGGAGCAACTGCAGGCCGAGTTCGGCGACCGGCTTCATGTGTACAGCGCCGACGAAGGGACGCGCCTGGTCGCAGCAGCTGTGGCCGCCGAAGCGGGGAATGAAGGCGTCATGTATGTCTGCGGTCCGGAACGCCTCGTGAACGCGGTGCGCAGCGCGGCCAACGATGCCGGTATCGACGAGTCGCGCATCCGAAGCGAACGGTTCGCAGCGCCTGCGCCGGGCAGCCGCAATGCGCCGGTCGTCGTCACGCTCAAGCGCAGCGGCAAAGTGATCCCCGTTGCCGCCGATACGAGCATCCTCGATGCCGTGGAAGCGGCGGGCGTCGCAGCGACATCGTCTTGCCGTGTCGGCAACTGCGGCATGTGCGCGGTGAAAGTGCTGGACGGGACGCCCGAGCATCGCGACACCGCGCTGACCGCGAGGCAGCACGACGCCGACCGCATGATGTGCATCTGCGTGTCGCGCGCCACGACCGAAGGTCTAACGCTCGACCTGTAAGGCAAATGCAGAGGAGGGCGCATTGCGGTGCGCCCGCACTCCTCCGGACTGCCGATATCCTTTTGCCAAGCGTGCCCACAGCCGTACGAACTGCACTGCGAAAACCGAAGCCAACTGCGCCTTTCTTTCCATGGCACAGATGCACAGAATGGATTGCAGAAACGTGTCGGCCACCCTTCGCGCCTGTCCTGCGCCGAACGCGATTTCCTGTCTTGTCTCACCGTTTGCCGCCGTACCATGCTCGTCAACGCCATTGCCTCGCCTTCATTCGCCCATCCAGCCGAAGCCTCATTGCGGACGCTCGTCGGCAACGGCTATCTGGTGCTCGAACCCGACATGACCATCCTGTTTGCAAGCCAGGATGTCGCCGCGCTGTTCGAGCGGCCGGGCCAGCCTCTGGTCGGCAAGCCGCTCGCGGTCTTGGCGAGTGACGATGCCCTCGCAGCGTGCGTCGCTTGTGCGGCGGGCAGCGTGGAACCGGCGCATGCCGTGATGCGTATCGCGGGAGCGCACGGCAAGCGTCACCTGGCGCTGCAGGCGGCCCGGTCGCCGATCGATGCCGGCGGGCGCATCATGCTGTTCGTCAGCGACATCACCAGCCAGATGCGCCTCGAGGAATCCTGGTTGACGACGCGCGCTGCCTTCGATGCCGCTACCGAAGGCCTGCTCGTCCTCGATCGCGCCACCTTGCGCGTCGAAGATGCGAACGCGACCGCGCTGGTCATGCTGGGTCTCGCGCGCAGCGAAGTCCTGCGACTGAACTTGGGTGCGCTGTGCAAGCGGATCCATGGCGACGTTCCATCGTCCTGCCAATTGCCGTCGTCCGATGGCAGCGCCACATCGATCCACGAGGTGCTCTACACCCGCCCGAACGGCACCGGCGTGACGCTGCGCGTGAGCATGCACGGCGTGTCTCCCGGCCCGCACTGCAAGCTGATCGTCGTCCTGCAGGATATGAGCGCCCACGTGCAGATGGCGAGCGAAGTGCGCGACGCCAGCGGCCGTTGCGGCGTGACCTTCGGGCAGGCGGCAATGGGATTGGCGCACGTCGGCCTTGATGGCCGATGGCTGAAGGTGAATCAGCGCATCCTCGACATGACCGGGTACGAGGAGGCCGAGCTTCTGGCGATGACAGTGCGGCAGATCACGCACAAGGACGACTTGCAGAGCGATCAATCCGCCAACAAGGCATTGCTCGACCGGACGCTGCCGCATTACTCCCGCGAAAAGCGCTATGTGCGCAAGGACGGGACCGATGTATGGGTCAACGTCACGATCTCCTTGGCGCGCGACGGCGCAGGCGTCCCTCAGTATTTCATCGGCATGGTCGAGGATATCTCGGAGCGCAAGCAGGCCGAGCAGCGCATCCGGTATCTCGCCGGACACGACGCCATGACGGGACTACCGAACCGGCTGGGCCTGCATGATCACCTGACGAAGGCCATCGGCCGTGCCGACCGCAACGGCAATCGTGTCGGCGTCGTCTTTGTCGACATGGACAAGCTCAAGCACATCAACGACACCTACGGGCACGAGCGCGGCGACCAGGCCATCATGGGGCTGGCCGCACGCCTGAAAGGACAGCTGCGGGCGGTCGATCAGGTGGCCCGGATCGGCGGCGACGAGTTCGTCATGGTCCTGGCGGATATCGAAGATCCGGCCGATATTGCGGCAACGGTGCAACGGCTGCTCGGCAGCATCGGCGGCGGGCCGGACGCAATTGCGGCCCACTGCAGCATCGGCATCAGCGTCTATCCGGACGACGGACATGATTGCCGGACCCTGCTGCGCAACGCCGATATCGCCATGTATCGGGCCAAGCGCCGCGGCGGCGGCACCTTCGAATTCTTTGCGGCGGCGTATGCGGTACAGAACGCAGCCGGTGACGCAGATCGCGTCGCAGCAACCTGACGCCCTGGCGCCTCTGCAGTTGCATTGAACCTCGCACCGGTCCGCCCGGTCGATAACCCAAGGCAGCGCAAGACAGACGATCTTCGCCGCGGTCCCGCTGCCTGGAACCTGGAGCCGGCCATGTTCAAGCTGCGCATCCTGCAGTTTCTTGCCGAGAAGCGTCTGATCGCCATCGTGCGTGCCGGCAGCGCCGATGTCGCGCTGCAGACGGCGGAAGCCTGCATTGCGGGCGGCGCGGTTGCGCTCGAGATTGCCTTTACCACACCCGATACGCTCGAAGTCATCCGAACCCTTGTCGGTCGGCACGGCAATCGCATCCTGGTCGGCGCGGGTACCGTGCTCGATGCGGAAACGGCACGCATGGCCATCCTCGCGGGCGCCCGGTTCATGCTCGCGCCCAACGTCGAACCTGCCGTCATCCGTACCTGCAATCGCTATCAGGTGGTGTCGATTCCAGGCGCATCGACGCCAACCGAAATTGTTTCAGCGATGGAAGCGGGCGCCGACCTGGTGAAAGTTTTTCCGGGCGAGGCGTTCGGGCCGCAATACTTCAAGGCATTGTTGGCGCCGCTGCCCTATGCGCCATTGATGCCCAGCGGCGGCGTCACGCTGGAGAACCTCGAAGCATGGTTCCAGCACGGCGCCGTGGCAGTCAGCGCCGGAAGCAGCATT
>SPQI01000242.1 GCA_004570315.1 Oxalobacteraceae bacterium OM1
TTGGCAGTTCCCTGCGTTCAGAAATCCCATGAACATGGAATGGTTCCCGAAATTGGGATCGGGTCTAATCGCCCGCTGCGACTTATGCGCAACAGACCTTAAGACCGTGAACGACGACGAGGACGCGAGATGAACAAGAAAGCAAGTGTGCTGCTGGCCGCCCTGATGTGCGCCGCCGCAGCGAACGCCGCCGACAAGGCCTGCCTGCTCGAAGGCAGCCTCAAGATCGGCAAGCAGGTCACCGAAATCAAGGATTGCATGCAGAACGGCGGCGTGAAGACCGAGCAATTTCTGGAAACCTGCAAGGGCATCGCCAAGATGGGCGCGGCGATGGGCGCGCCGCCGAAAATCACCTACCTCGACGCCTGCCCGGCCAGCCCGCAGGGCGTGTGCGACGGCATGTTCGGACAGCCGGTGCAAAGCTATTACTACAAGCGCGATCCCAAGGACCTCGCCGACACCAAGGCGAGCTGCCTCGCCCAGGGCGGTAAGTGGAAGTCATAAGTCAGAGGTAACTCAGCCACCAGTCGCTGCGCCGGCGCTTCACCGCGCCGAACCAGCGGCACGCCGGATACAGGATGGCCAGCACCAGCAGCCAGACCAGGTAGACCACCGGCAGCGGAAAGCCCCAGCCGAGCGCGGCGACGGCTTTCCCGTTCGACATCAAGCCCACCGCCGTGCCGGCCGGGAAGCCGAGCGCCACGCTGACGAGAAACATCAGCACGTGCGCAAGGTAGAGATGCAACACGTAGACGAACAGCGGCACGCGGCCGAAGGTCAGCAGCACCGCCACGAACTTGCCTTTCAGCTGCTCGAAGCGCGGCAGCAAGATCAGCACCGGTCCCATCGTGATGCAGAGGTAGAGCAGCGACGGCGGATACTTGCGGACGTTGAAGAAGTCACCCAGCGTCGCGAGCACATTCGCATGCTCGGTCCAGGCGCGCGGATCGCCGTACCAGCCCGTTCCGCGCAGGATAAAGAACGCGGCGATCAGCACGATGCCCAGCGTCGTGAAAAGCTTGCGCCGCGTCTCCGGTTCCTGCCGGAACACCGGCCCGGCCGCATAGCCGAGCGCCATCAGGCCGATCCACGGCAGCACCGGATACACCACCCACACCCCATAGTCGTCGGTGAAGCGCACGCCGCCGCCGGCATGCAGGAAGCGCCACAGCGGTGCCCATTCGCCCAGCATCTCGGGCTTGATGCCGTCGGTCGCGTTGTGGCCGAGCACCAGCAGCATGCCAACCGCCAGGATGGCCGGGAAAGGCAGCCAGACGAGCGCGGCCAGCGTCATCATCGCAATGCCGAGCGCCCAGATCACCTGCAGGCCGACGTCGCTCATCGTGAAGTTCCACGCCGCCGCGATGACGGTGAACTCCAAAACAACCAGCCACAGGCCGCGCGTGAACAGGAAGCGCGAGAGCGCCATGCGGTCGTCCAGTTTGCGTCCGTGCAGGAAGGCCGAGGCGCCGGCGAGGAAGACGAAGGTAGGCGCGCAGAAGTGCGTGATCCAGCGCGTGAGGTAGAGCGCGACGTTGGTCTTGTCCACGTCGAGCGCGCCGAAGACGAAAGCGTCTGCGTGGAAGAAGTCGCGCACGTGGTCCAGCGCCATCAGCACGATGACGAGGCCGCGCATGGCATCGATGGAATGCAGTCGCGCAGCGGTACGCGGCGGGTTGGCGGGCACTGCGTCGGTGAGCGTCAGGTCGACCATCGGGCCGTCTCCGTCGAAGGAAAGCAGCAGCATAGCGCAGCGCCACCTGCGTTGTGGTTAAATCATGCGACATAACAATCAGGAGACAACACGATGGGCATGGATCGCAGGACCTTCCTCGCGACCGCGGGAGCGGGTGCGGCACTGGCGGGCACGAGCGGCCTGGCAACCGCCAAAGGCGCTGACTTCGACGTGGCGGAAAAGTCGGCTGCCGAACTGCAGGCGTTGATGGCGCAGGGCAAGCTCACCGCCGTCGCATTGACGCAGGCCTATCTCAAGCGCATCCAGCAGATCGACAAGTCCGGCCCGGCGATCAATGCCGTCATCGAACTCAATCCCGACGCCCTCGACATCGCCGCCGCCCTCGACCGCGAGCGCAAGCAGAAGGGCGCGCGCGGACCGCTGCACGGCATTCCCGTGCTCCTGAAGGACAACATCGCCACGCGCGACCGCATGCAGACCACCGCCGGCTCGCTGGCGCTGGTGGGCGCGAAGGCGCCGCGCGACGCGCATCTCGTCACGCGCCTGCGCGACGCCGGCGCGGTCATCCTCGGCAAGACCAACCTGAGCGAATGGGCCAACATCCGCTCGACGCGCTCCACCTCCGGCTGGAGCGGGCGGGGCGGCCTCACGCGCAACCCGTATGCGCTGGACCGCAATACCAGCGGTTCCAGTTCCGGTTCCGGCGCCGCCATTGCCGCCAGCCTGGCCACCATCGCGGTCGGCACGGAGACCGACGGCTCCATCGTTTCGCCGTCGTCCATGTGCAGCCTGGTCGGCATCAAGCCCACACTCGGCCTCGTCAGCCGCGACGGCATCATTCCGATCGCCCATTCGCAAGACACCGCCGGGCCGATGGCGCGCACCGTCGCTGACGCTGCGCTGCTGCTCACCGCCATGGCCGGTGCCGACCCGCGCGACAAGATCACGACCGAAGGCAGCCGCAAGCCGATCGACTACACCAAGGCGCTCGACCGCAACGGCCTGGCCGGCGCGCGTATCGGCTATGCGCGCAACGCGCTCGTGCCGAATCGCCGCATCTGGACGGTGACGGATGACGCGGTGAAGAAACTGCAGGCGCTGGGCGCAACGGTGGTCGAGGTCGAGATTCCCAATACCGACAAGTACGGCGACAGCGAACTGGAAGTGCTGCTCTACGAATTGAAGGCCGACCTCAACGCCTACCTCGCCGAATTCGCGGAGGGCGCACCGGTGCGCTCGCTCGCTGAAGTCATCGCATTCAACGAAAAGAACCGTGCGCGCGAGATGCCGTATTTCGACCAAGAACTGTTCATCAAGGCTCAGGAGAAAGGCGGACTCGACACGCCCGCCTATCGCGACGCATTGGCCAACAACCAGCGCTACTCCCGCGCCGAAGGCATCGACAAGGTAATGGACGAGCACAAGCTCGACGCCATCGTCGCGCCGACCGGCAGCCTGCCGTGGCTGAGCGATTACGTGAACGGCGACCATGAAGGCGGCGGCTTCAGCTCGCCGGCGGCCGTGGCCGGTTATCCGCACATCACCGTGCCTGGCGGTCAGCTTGCCGGTCTGCCGGTCGGACTCTCTTTCTTCGGTCGTGCCTTTACCGAAGACAAGCTCATCCGCTACGCCTACGCCTTCGAGCAGGCTACCCGCCTGCGCATGGTGCCGCAGTACCGCAAGAGCGTCGGCGCCGGGTTCGAGCGACTCTGATGAAAGCCTGGCGCATCGTCGGTTACGGCACCATCGCGGATGGCGTGCGCATGCACGTTGTAACGGTGCCGCAACTCGGGCCGCGCGAAGTGCTCATTCGGGGTGCGGCCGCCAGCATC
>SPQI01000304.1 GCA_004570315.1 Oxalobacteraceae bacterium OM1
CTGCAGGTAGTTCGCCCCCAGCCGGTAGCGCTGGGTGTCCGAGTACGAGAGCGTGCGTCCCTGCAGCATCTTGTCATCGGAAAAGTCGATGCCCTCGACCAGCACGCCAGTGCCGAACGCGGACTGCTCGGTTTCGGCGAACACGTTGTCCGGATTTTTGTTGAGCACCATGCGGCCCACGGGCAGCAGCGGGAACTTGTCCTCCGGCCAGCGCTTGGTGTCGTCCAGCGGGTCGAAGTCGAGTTCGGGATGGTCGCCGTCGGCCATGATCTGCACCCGCAGTTCCCATTCGGGACAGTCGCCGCGCTTGATCGCGTCGTACAGGTCGCGCGTGGCGTGGCCGGTGTCATGCGCCTGGATCTCGGCGGCCTGCTGGCTGGTCAGGTTGCGCACGCCTTGCTTGGGTTCCCAGTGGAACTTGACGAGGTGGGCCACGCCCTGGTCGTTGACCAGCTTGTAGGTGTTCACGCCCGAGCCTTTCATTTCGCGGTAGTTGGCAGGGATGCCCCATGGGCTCTTGACCCAGGTGACCATGTGCAACGCTTCCGGCGTGTTGGCCACGAAGTCGTAGAAGCGCCAAGCTTCCTGCTGGTTGGTGACGGGATCGGGCTTGAAGGCGTGGATCATGTCCGGGAACTTGATCGCGTCGCGGATGAAGAAGATCTTCAGGTTGTTGCCGACCAGGTCCCAGTTGCCGTCCACCGTCTTGAACTTCACCGCGAAGCCGCGCGGATCGCGCGCCGTCTCGGGCGAATCGCGGCCGCCGATCACCGTCGAGAAACGCACGAAGACCGGCGTCTGCACACCGGTCTGCGTCAGCACCTTGGCGCGCGTGTATTTGCCCGCCGACTCCTTGCCGATCTTGCCGTAGGCCTCGAAATAGCCGTGGGCGCCGGTGCCGCGGGCATGCACCACGCGCTCGGGAATCCGCTCGCGGTCGAAGTGCGTGATCTTCTCGATGAACTGGTAATTCTCCAGCGTGGCCGGGCCGCGTTCGCCGACCGAGCGCAAGGACTGGTTGTCGTACACGGGATGCCCCTGGCGCGTCGTCAGGGTGGAACGTTCTTCGCTCATTGCTCTTCCTTCCTTGAATAGGTCCGATGTCAGATCAGCATAGGCGCCGCCTCGGGCGATGTGAATTCGATCATTTGAATCGCCGCCATAGCGATTCCCGGCGGCCGGGCACCGGTGTTGCGTGTCGAGCATGGTTGGGCACATGGACGTGGTCGAAGTTCCAGCAATGGCAACA
The DNA here is from genome assembly GCA_004570315.1 of Oxalobacteraceae bacterium OM1. Taxonomy (GTDB): domain Bacteria; phylum Pseudomonadota; class Gammaproteobacteria; order Burkholderiales; family Burkholderiaceae_D; genus Noviherbaspirillum. The sequence goes on from SPQI01000304.1 coordinate 1,250, forward strand.
GCCTGGAACTTCGTGCCGACGCCGCTTTTCCAACCTCTTCCGCAGCGATGCGGCGCTCCCGTCCGTATCCGCGCGGCACTGGAGAAGGAGATCGATCATGAAAGTAGCCGATGTGATGACCCGCGATGTGCGCCTGGCCAGTCCCGACCAAAGCATCATGGAAGCGGCCCGCATGATGGCCGAGTGCGACGCCGGGGCGCTGCCGGTCGGCGACAACGACCGGCTGGTCGGCATGGTCACCGACCGCGACATCGTCGTGCGCGCGCTCCCGCAAGGCCGCACCGATGCGCGCATCCGCGATGTGATGACGCCGCAGATCAAGTATTGCTACGAGGACGACGACATCAACGACATTGCGCACAACATGGGCGACGAGCAGATCCGCCGCCTCGCCGTGCTGGATCGCCAGAAGAGCCTGGTCGGCATCATTTCCCTGGGCGACATTGCGAACCAGCAGCAGCAGGCTGCCGATGCGCTGGCGCACATCTCGCAACCGGCGGCACAGCCGTCACAGCGTCCTCATTGACGCTCGGCCTGGCGTTCATCGATGGCCGGGCGCTCCACCCGCGATAGCTCGACGATCCTGAACGCCGGCTGTTCCGGATAGGTCTTGCGCAGCAATGGCCGCGCGACGTTATAGACCGGAGTGCCATTCACCGTATGGCCCTCCGGGCAGCCGCGATGCGCGTGTCCGTGGAAGACCACGTCCACCGGATAGCGGATCAGCGGCTCCTCCAGCCGGCTGGTGCCGAGGAAGGGAAAGATTTCCGTCGGCTCGCCCTGCACCGTCGCCACGATCGGCGCATAGTGCAGCAAGGCCACGCGATGATCGGTGCGCAGCTTGGCGAGCGCCGATTCCAGCTTCAGCGATTCCTGGATCGCCTCGTTGACGAAGTGCTTGATGATGCCCTCGCCCCACGGCCCGAGCGCACCGCGCCCGAAGCCGCCCGCGAAGCCTTTCACGCCGGCGATGCCCACACCATTGATCTCGCACGATTCCCCGTCGAGCACCGTCACGCCCGCTTCGCCGAGGATGCGCGTGACTTCATCCGGCTTGCCCGACTCAAAATCGTGGTTGCCGAGCACGGCCACGATGGGAATCCGCGCCGCCGTCAGTTCGTCCGCCAGGATGCGCGCCTCCTCCGGCAGGCCGTAGTCCGTCAGGTCGCCGCACAGCAGCAGGATGTCTGCCGCTTCGGCCGCCTGCGCGAACAAGCCGCGCAGTTGCCCGGAGGAAGACTTGGTGCAATGCAGATCGCCGACCGCCGCCAGGCGGATCGTCTTGTCGCTCATCACGTTGTGCTCCTTTCCTGTTTTCAGGACAGACCATGATTGCGTGGCATAAGTTTTGCTGATTCTGCTATTCAAGTTTTCTGGTGGAGCAAAACCATGCCTGCAGCAGCGCTCACCGTCGAGCCCGACGACATGTCGGGACACGACGCCTCCATGTTTTACCGGCACGTTCTGCAAACCTTGCACGCCGCAGGCATCGCCACCCTCATCGGCGGCGCTTATGCCTTCCGGCACTACACCGGCATCGCGCGGCCCACGAAAGACCTCGACATCTTCCTGCGCCGCGGCGACATTCCCGCCGCCGCCGCCGCATTGCGCAGGGAAGGCTACGAAACCGAAATGACCTTCCCGCACTGGCTGGCCAAGATCTACAGCGACAGCGGCGCCGACTTCGTGGACGTCATCTTCAGCTCGGGGAACGGCATCGCCGAAGTCGACGACGAATGGTTTGCCCATGCGCAGGAAGGCACGGTGCTCGACCTGCCGGTGCGCATCTGCCCCGCCGAGGAATCGATCTGGTCCAAGGCCTTCATCATGGAGCGCGAACGCTTCGACGGCGCCGACATCGCGCACCTGATCCGCGCCTATGGCAGCCGCATGGACTGGGAGCGCCTGCAGCGCCGCTTCGAGCCGCACTGGCGCGTGCTGCTGAGCCATCTCGTCCTGTTCGGCTTTGCCTATCCCGGTCATCGCGACCTCGTGCCGGCGCCGGTCATGCACGGCCTGATGGATCGGCTGCGCGAGGAAACCGACCGCCCGCCGACCTCGCCCGAAATCTGCCAGGGCTCGCTGCTCTCGCGCGAGCAGTATCTGATCGACATCGAGGAATGGGGATATCGCGATGCGCGCGTCATGCCGCTCGGGAACATGACGCCGCGCGAAACCGCCATCTGGACCGACGCCATCCCGCGCAAGGACGGCGAGGCCGATCCGCACTGAACTCATATTGAACATCGGAGACGACACATGCAACGT
>SPQI01000448.1 GCA_004570315.1 Oxalobacteraceae bacterium OM1
GCCGCCGGCCGCGGAAGCGGTGGCGAACACCGGCTGTCCCTTGCGCCATGTTTCAAAGGCGGCCTCGTCCTCGACCACGACATGGCCGCGCATGTTGAAGTGGCCGATGCCGCAGAGCTGGGCGCAGAGGATCTCGTAGCGGCCGGCTGTCGTCGGCGTGAACCAGAAGGTGGTCACCATGCCGGGCACGATGTTCATGCGGCCGCGAAATTGCGGCACGTAGAAATCGTGCAGCACGTCGTTCGAGCGCAGCAGCATCCGCACCGGCTTGTTGACGGGCAGGTGCAGTTCGCCGCCGGACACGAGCACGTTGCCCGGTGCGGCGGGGTCGCCCGGGTCGACGCCGAACGGATTGGTGGCGCTGACGAAACGGATGTCCGTCTTGGCCAGCTTGCCGTCCGGGCCGGGAAGCCGGAACCGCCATTGCCATTGCTGCGCCAGGGCTTCGATGACGATGGCATCGCTCGGCGCGCGGACGTAGCTGGCGTACACGAACAGGCCCGGCGCCAGCAGGACGACGATGCCCAGCGCGGTCGCGACGATCAGCCGGCGCTCGAGCCGGTGGTCGTTGGGCAGGTAGGCGGCGCGCCGCCCCTCGGTGTGCCGGTAGCGGGCGACGGCGAAGACGACGAAGCCGTTGAGGACGACGAAGAACAGGCCGGTGGCGGCGAGCGTGATGAAGTAGGTCTCATCCATCGCGCTCCAGTTGGACGCCAGCGGCGTGGCGCGCCACGGCGAGACGGCATGAAACACCAGCGAGGCCAGGACGATCGCTGCAAGGATGAAAGCAACAGCCATGTCGGCACCTCGCGCTCAGCGGGCGTGCAGCGCCGCGGTACGCGGCCCAAGCCGCGCGCAACCACATCGACAGGACCGCCAGAACGCGGCGGCGCCCGGTCCGGCAACCGTGCTACGGGAAGGCCGGAATGTGCGGCTCCTCTCCCTTGAAGCCGTCTTCGGGATGACGTTCGCGCAGCAGCTTTTCGATCTCGGCGACGCGCTGGTTCGGCACGTCCACGATCAGCAGGAGCCTGCCGCCATCCAGGTCGCCGTCGAAGCACTTCAGACGGCTGTTCGGCAGGGAGGCCGCCACCAGGCTGGCTGCCCAACCGCCGAACAGGAGACCGATGAGCGCTGCCGCGACAACTGCCGCGGCTTGCGTCGACGCGGCATTGAAGTCGAAGTAGAGCACGATAACCACGCCGACCGCGAAGCCGAGCAGCGCCCCGACGAGCATGCCGGACTCTGCGCCATGGATGATGTCGGTGGTGTGCAGGAAGTTCGCCTGGGGCAAGTCGTCGGGCAACGGTGACCTGCTGAAGAAGTGGATATGCCGGCGCTCGATGCAACTGAGCAAGATGTCGTCGCGCGTGCGCCGTGCGCTCTCGATGTCGGGGACCAGATAGTACAGCCGGTGTCTCATGGCGTCCCTCCTTTGGCCGCAAGTCGTTTCAGTATATTTTTTTCGGGAGGGCACGCAATCGAACCGCGGCGGCGGCGCTGCGCTAGATCAAGGAACGAGCGGCATGCTTCAGCGCCGCAGCGGATCGAGCAGGTGGCGCAGCGCGTTGTGATCGAGTTCGTACATGATTTCCAGCAGGCGGCCGAGATCGCCTTCCGGAAATCCTTCGCGGGCGAACCAGTCGAGGTAGTGGCCGGGCAGATCGGCGAGGAGGCGGCCCTTGTACTTCCCGTAGGGCATCTGCCAGGTGACGAGGCGCTGTAGGTCTTCGACTTGCATGGTGGTATTGTCGCCGAACGCGCGCCTCTGCGCGCGCGCAGAACGGCGGCGCACCAGCCGTCTACACTCGAGATCCGTCATCGAAAGCACCAAGCGCCATGCTCCGACCTTCCGCCCTGCTTGCCCTGCCGCTCGCATGCGCCCTGCATGCCGCACATGCCGGCGCTGCAGCCGACTTTGCCGACATCACGCCCTATCGCCCTTCGGTCTCCAATCCGGCGCAGCTGCCCGCGCCGGGACAGCTTGAACTCGAACTCGGCGGCTTGCATGTGAAGGATGGGGACAACCGACGCGATTCCCTGCCCTATCTTCTGAAATTCGGGTTCACCGAGGAATGGGGCGTACTGCTGGGCGGCGAGGCGCTGGTATCGCAGCGTGATGAGGAAGGCCGCCGGCGCGGCATCGGCGACACCACCGTGACGCTGAAACGGGCATTCCCCATGAGCGATGCGACGGCATTCGGCCTGGAACTCGGCGCGACGTTCGCGACGGCAAAGGAAGGACTGGGCACAGGCAGCGGCAAGACCGATGTCACGCTCAACGGCATCCTCAGCCAGGACCTCGGCAAGCTGCACATGGATGCCAATCTCAACGCCACACGCATCGGTGCGGTCGATGCGGGAACGGGACGCGTCCAGACGGGTCTGTCGGCCGCCTTCTCCGCGCCATTCTCCGAGCGCTGGAGCGGCGTTGCCGAATGGTCGGGCACGCGCCAGAGTGGCGCGCCGTCGACGGCGCAGCTGCTGGCCGCCCTGGTCTACCAGCCCAGCAAGCAACTGGCGATCGACGTCGGCATGACGCGCGGCCTGAACCGCGCGTCGCCGGAGTGGTCGCTGTTCAGCGGCTTCGTGGTGCCGCTTGCGCGTTTCCGTTAGAGGCCTGCGCGGTCAGCGCGCGCCGGGGCGTTCGGACTGCTGCGCCTGGCTTGCGACCATGTTGGCTTCGAAGGCTTGCATTTCGAGGCCGAGCGCCTGCATGTCGATCTGGGACTGCTGCACTTTGGGGAAGAGTTGATGTTCTTCTTCGTCGATGTGGCGAATGATTTCTTCCGACAGCATGCGGTAGGTGTTCTCGCATTGCGGATCGGTGGGGTCCGCGCCCTTCAACTGGGAAATCAGTTGCTTGGCATGCTGGTGCTCATCCTCGCATTGATCGACCAGCTGCGCATCGACCGAGCGCACGCGCGGATAAAAGATGGTCTCTTCCAGCGCGGTATGCATCTCCAGCAGTTCAAGGATGCGTGGACCGGCCTGCCTGCGAACTTCCGGATCGTTGGTGTTGAGGTATGCGCCGAACATCTTGCGCACGAAGCGGTGATCTGCCTTCAGCGCTTCCAGCGGCTGGTCGCTGGGGAAACCTTGTTGCCTGCGTTCTTCGTGGGGTTCGAGTTCCATGCTTTCTCCTTGCCCGGCGCAAATGCCGGTCAAGCTTAGTCAGGCACGGCGGCGCTCGGGTTCCGCAGCGGGCTGCTTGCGCGCCGGATCGGTCCAGAGATACAGCAAGGCAAGCACCGGCAGCGCCGCACCGATGGACGAGGCGAGCGGCCAGCCGCCGTGCGCATAGGCCCACGCGCCCACGCCCGAGCCGATGGCGCCGCCGATGAAGAAGATGGCCATGAAGAGGCCGTTGAGGCGGCTGCGGATTTCCGCGCCGAGCCCGAAGATGTCGCGCTGGCCGGTGACGAGGTTGGCGGACACGCCGGCGTCGAGCAGGATGGCGGCCGCCGTCAGCGCCAGCAGCGCAAGGACGGACCCGGACTGGCTGAACCACGAC
>SPQI01000078.1 GCA_004570315.1 Oxalobacteraceae bacterium OM1
CGCATGCGCGGCGCGACGCTGCGCACGATCACCGGGCCGTCGTCGCCGATGACGGCGCGCAGACGGGCGCCGGCCGCACGCAGCTGGCCTTGGACGAGATCCAGCATGCCGTGCAGATAGCCGGCCACGGCCACGCTGAACAACGGCCCCACGGCGCCGTGTTCGCGCGTGGCCTTGTCGAGCAGCAGGCGAGCCTGCTGATAGCGGCCGCCGACGGCGTGGTAATAGGCGCTGGCGATCATCAGCATGCTGCGCAGCAAGGGCGGCTGGCCGGTATTGTCGAGGACGGCCGGGTCGTCCCACAGCGGCGCGGTCTGGCCGATGCGGTCGAGCATGAAGAGGCTGAAGGTCTTCAGCACGAGATAGGTCGACTGCGACAGCGGCGAAGCCTCGGCCTGCAGGTTGAAGGCTTCGAGCAGGCCGAGCGCCTCGGCGCTGCGGTTGATGTGGATGAGCGACCAGGTGTAGACCGACATCAGCTTGGGATGCTGCGCCAGCTTCGCCGCGCCCAGCGCATCGAACCAGCGCGCCAGCAGCCGCACGCGGCCCTGCAGGAAGAGGGCTTCCGCGTGCTGCTCCAGCAGATGCAATGCAAGGCCTTCGTCGCCGGCCGCGAGCGCATGGTCGATGGCCGGCGTGGGACGCCGCTGGCTCACATACCACTGTGCTGCGCGCCGGTGCAGCTCGGGCACCAGCTGCCCATGCTGGCGTTCCAGCTGGTTGCGCAGGAAGCCGGCGAACAGCGGGTGGTAGCCGAACCAGGTGTGTTCGTCGTCGAGTGCCGAAACCAGCATGTTGGAGCGTTCGATCTCGGCGATGAGACGGGCGCTGTCGTGGCGACCGGTGACGGCATTGCAGCTGTCCGCGCAGAATTTGTGGAGGATGCTGGTCTGGAGAATGAACTCCTGCAGCTCGGGCGGCTGGTGCGAGAGCACGTCTTCCGCGAGATAGGAGGCGACGACGGTATGCGTACCGGAGAAGGTGCGGATGAAGCGCTTGGGGTTGTCGTTGCTTTCCAGTGCCAGCGAGGACAGCCAGAGCGCAGCGGCCCAGCCGCCGGTGAGTTCGTAGAGGCGCTCCACGTCCTGCGCATCGAGCGCGAGATGGCGCTTGCCGCACAGGAATTGCTCGGTCTCCACGGCGCTGAAGCGCAGTTGCGCGGCGTCGATGTCGAGCAGCTGCTGCCGGGCGCGCAGGCGGGCGAGGGCGAGCGCAGGTTGTTCGCGGCTGCCGATCACGAGTCGCTGCTGCGGGCCGAACAGCTCGACCATCTGCTGCACCACCGACAGCACGGCGGGATTGTGCAGGTGTTCGAATTCGTCGAGCACCAGCATGAAGGGCATCGGCGTGGCGGCGATGGCGCTGGCGAGTTCGAACTCTTCCGACTCGCGGCGGCGGCTGATGCGCAGCTCGCGTCCCGTGCCGGCGGCCACGCGCCTGAGGCGCGCGAAGGCTTCGCCGAGGCAGGTCATGAAGCGGTCGAGGTCGTTGTCGTTGGCGTCGAGCGTGAGCCACGCGACGGTCCAGCCCTCGGTCTTGGCAACATCGTGCAGATGGCGCAGCAGCGTCGTCTTGCCGAAGCCGGCGGGCGCCTGCACGCAGATGAGCTTGGCGCTCGGGCTCTGGCGCACGCGCTCGAGCAGGCGCTCGCGCGCGAGGAAGGGCGCGCCCATCGCGGGCGGAGTCAGCTTCGTGGGTGCAGAACGCGACAAGGTCGGCAAGTCCTGCGAGTTCAGGGGAAGGGCCGGCACGGTTCCACTCGTAATGTTGCGGTCCCGCATGTTGCTCGGGAGATGGATGCACAACATGTCACACCCATGACAGACGTGCAATAGAGGCGTGCCCCTAATCTGTGCTGCGTTGCGGCGGGGAATGTGCCGTGAAGTCGCGCATGTCCAGGCATTTCGCGGCATGCCGGCGATGTGCACTGCAATGTGCGTTTTTCCCTGGTCCACGGCCGTATCGGCTGCGGGCAAATGCGCCGCCGCGGCCCGTTCTGAGACCGATTCGCACATCGAAAAAATCAAAGACCTGACGCGCGTTTGAGCACCGCGCCGCAAATGGCTTTCGATGCCAAGGATTTGGCCTCGCAGGTCACCTGTTGCACCTGCATTCCGCAGAGTCTCTTTCGTAAGATGAAGGCTCTTAATATTGCTGAAATGTTAAGAAACGCACGGTGTGTGGCTCAAGGGAGAGGCGGCGTGTTGCCAGGGAGTGGCAGGCGGCGCACCGGTTCCCGGATGGGAACACAGGCACATGCCGGCGGGATGGGACTTCACTTTTTTCTACCGTTACCTACCAAGGAGACACTACATGAAACTGTTCAAGAAAACCCTGCTGGCTGCTGCTCTGTCCACCGCTGCTGCCGGTGCGTTTGCGATGACCCCGATGCAGGACGAGAATCTCGCCCAAGTCAGCGGCCAGGACGGCGTGTCGATCGGTGCCAACCTCAATGTCAACATCGGTGAATTCAAATACACCGACACGGACGCTGCGGGCGGTTCCATCAGCTTCTACAACATCAAGACGACCGGCCTGATCGCCGCAACCCTGGACGTGATCAACTCCACCACGTATAACGCCATCCTGGCTGGCGTCGGCGTCAACCTCGGCGCCATGTACAACGGCGTGTCGGATGTGGTCCAGATCGCGATCCCGGCCGACATCACCGTGGCCGACAAGCGCGTCCTCCTGAGCCAGTCGATCGCGGCTGTCAAAATGGGCGGCAACTACAGCACGGCCGCTGGCGCCGACCTGGTTCAGGCAGCCAACAACCTGAACCCGTCCTTCGGTTCCTTCGCCATGAACCAGATCGACCTCCGCGGCACCACCGCCTGGATCTGGGCGCACTAATCCAGTCCGTCCCACAAGGCGTAGGGTAACGGCCCCCGGCAGACGCCGGGGGGCGTCCCTGTCTCAAGGCTCGCACCTCATGATCCCAATCAAGTTCGCCGCAGTCGTCGGCCTCGCCCTGTCTTGCGCTCTCACTGCGCAGGCCACCCCGCGCCCGCTCGACGACAGCGAGCTCGCGGCCATGACCGGCCAGGACGGCCTGCTCGTATTGAACAACACCAGCGCGAACGGCTTCGACTTCACGCGCATCGCGCTCGGCGCGGACGTGACGCTCAATGCCAACTTCCGCAACATCCGCCTCGGCGAGTACAGCTATGCCGCGCGCAATGGCACCGGCGCCGACATCGACATGCCGCTGCTGCAATTCGGACGCAGCGACGCCGGCGATGCCTTGCGCACCGTACAGATCACGAATCCCTACATCGAGTTTGTCTACCGCAATGCCGGCAATGCGGCGACCCGCGAAGTGGTCGGCATGCGCTTCGGCTTCGACAGTATCGCCGGCGATGTAGGGCTCACCATCAACACCTTGAGCGGCTCCATGCGCGTGGACGGCGGCGCCGCCGGCATCCTCGATTCGCGCACCGACCCCGGCGGCGGCAAGCGCTGGGACGGCAGCTGCACCGGCAGCTGCCTCACGCTCGCGCAGCTCGGCGGCG
>SPQI01000066.1 GCA_004570315.1 Oxalobacteraceae bacterium OM1
TATTCGGCGAGGTCGAGCTCCACCGCCTGCGCCGAACGCGAGACGTTGGCCACGCACAGCACGGTTTCCTTGCTCTCGCCGTCCTGGCTGACGAACTCCCGCAGATACGCGAGCACGCGGCGGTTGTTCGGGTACAGCAGCGTCAGCGTGCCGCGGCTAAAGGCGCAATGCTGCTTGCGCACGGCCAGCATGCGGCGCGTCCAGTTCAGCTGCGAATACGGATCGGCGCTCTGCGCTTCCACATTGACCGCCTCGTAGCCGTAGAGCGGGTCCATGATCGGCGGCAGCACCAGTCGCGCAGGGTCGGCGCGCGAGAAGCCGCCGTTGCGGTCGGGCGCCCATTGCATCGGCGTGCGCACGCCGTCGCGGTCGCCGAGGTGGATGTTGTCCCCCATGCCGATCTCGTCGCCGTAGTAGAGCACCGGGGTGCCGGGCATGGAGAGCAGGAAGCTGTTCAGCAGCTCGGCGCGGCGGCGGTCGCGTTCCAGCAGCGGCAGCAGGCGACGGCGGATGCCGAGGTTGATGCGGGCGCGTTTTTCCGCCGCGTAGTGGTTCCAGAGATAGTCGCGCTCGCGGTCGGTCACCATCTCCAGCGTGAGCTCGTCGTGGTTGCGCAGGAAGATGGCCCACTGGCAGTTCTGCGGAATCGACGGCGTCTGGCGCAGGATGTCGGTGATCGGAAAGCGGTCTTCCTGGGCCAGCGCCATGTACATGCGCGGCATCAGCGGGAAGTGGAAGGCCATGTGGCATTCATCGCCCTCGCCGAAATATTGCAGCACATCCTCCGGCCACATGTTGGCCTCGGCCAGCAGCATGCGATTCTCGTACTTGCGGTCCAGCTCGCTGCGGATGCGCTTGAGGATCGCATGCGTCTCGGGCAGGTTCTCGTTGCTCGTGCCTTCGCGCTCGATCAGGTAGGGCACGGCGTCGAGCCGCAGCGCATCCACGCCGAGGTCGAGCCAGAAGGCCATGATGTCGAACACCGCGTCGAGCACCGCCGGATTGTCGAAGTTGAGGTCGGGCTGGTGCGAATAGAAGCGGTGCCAGAAGAAGGCATTGGCTTCCGGGTCCCAGGTCCAGTTGGATTTCTCCGTATCGCAGAAGATGATGCGCGTGCCGGCATAGGCCTGGTCGTTGTCGGACCAGACGTAGAAATTGCGCTCGGGCGAACCCGGCGGCGCCTTGCGCGCGCGCTGAAACCAGGGATGCTGGTCGGAGGTATGGTTGATGACCAGTTCGGTGATCACGCGCAGGCCGCGCTTGTGGGCCTCGTCGATGAAGCGGCGGGCATCGTCGAGCGTGCCGTAGTCCGGATGCACGTCCTTGTACTCGGCGATGTCGTAGCCGTCGTCCTTGCGCGGCGAGGGATAGAACGGCAGCAGCCAGACGGTGTTCACGCCGAGGCTGGCGATGTAGTCCAGCTTGGCGATGAGGCCGACGAAGTCGCCGATGCCGTCGTTGTTGGCATCGAAGAAGGACTTCACGTGCACCTGGTAGATGACCGAGTCCTTGTACCACAGCGGATCGTCGCTCGACACGCGGCTGGCGGCGGCCGTCGTCTCGGGTGAAAGTCTCGGCTCCTTGCGGCGATCCATTTTTATTGCTCCTTGCGGCGCACGCGCCAGATGGCGTAGGGAGAAACGAAGGGGTCCAGCCTCAGGTGCTGGTGCTTGCCGTGCCAGGTGAGGTGGCGGTGCTGCAGCAGGTCGTCCAGCTCCAGGTTGCCGTCATCCGGCAGTCCGAACTCCCAGAGCGGAAGCTCCAGCGTCGCCTCGTGCGCGTGGTACGGATCGAGATTGATCGCGACCAGCACCACGTTGTCGCCGAAGCGTTCGCAGGTATCCGCCGGCGGCGTCGCCTTCAGAAAGAACAAAATGTTCTCGTTCGAAGCCGGCAGGAAGCGCACGTTGAGATGCGTCTGCAGCGCCGGGTTGGTCTTGCGGATGGCGTTGAGCTGGGTGATCTCGTGGATGATGTTGCCCGGCCGGTTCCAGTCCCAGGCGCGGATCTCGTACTTCTCCGAATCCAGGTATTCCTCCTTGCCCGGCACCGGCGTGCCCTCGCACAGTTCGAAGCCGCTGTACATGCCCCACAGGCCGGACAGCATCGTCGCCAGCGCCGCACGGATCAGGAAGCCGGGGCGGCCCGAGCGCTGCAGGAAGACTGGATTGATGTCCGGCGTGTTGACGAAGAAATGCGGGCGGAAGAACTCGCGCACCGGCGTCTGCGTCAGCTCGGTCATGTAGTCGATGAATTCCTGCTTGGTGTGGCGCCAGGTGAAGTAGGTGTAGGACTGCGAATAGCCGACCTTCGCGAGGCGGTACATCATCTTCGGCCGCGTGAAGGCTTCAGAGAGGAAGATGGTGTCGGGATGGCGGCTCTTGATGTCCTCGATCAGCCATTCCCAGAACGGCAGCGGCTTGGTGTGCGGATTGTCCACGCGGAACACGCGCACGCCCTCGGTGACCCAGAACTGCACCGCGTCGCGCAGGGCGATCCAGAGCGACGGCACTGCATCCTTCGCGTAAAAATCTACGTTGACGATGTCCTGGTACTTCTTCGGCGGATTCTCCGCATAGCGGATCGAGCCGTCCGGCCGCCATGCAAACCAGTCGGGATGCTGCTGCAGCCAGGGATGATCGGGCGAGCACTGGATGGCGAAGTCGAGCGCCAGTTCCAGCCCATGCTCGGCGGCACGCGCGCGCAGGCGGCGGAAGTCCTCGATCGTGCCAAGCTGCGGATGGATGGCGTCGTGCCCGCCCTCCTCCGCGCCGATCGCATACGGGCTCCCCGGATCGTCCGGCCCCGCCGTCAGGCTGTTGTTGCGGCCCTTGCGGTGCTTGCGGCCGATGGGATGGATGGGCGTGAAGTACAGCGTGTCGAAGCCCATCGCCTGGATTGCCGGCAGGCGCTTCTCGACATCGGCGAAGGTGCCATGCCGGTTCGGGTCGCCGCTCTGCGAACGCGGGAACAATTCATACCAGCTGGAAAAGCGTGCCGCCCGCCGCTCGACGTCGATGCGCAGCGGCTCAGTGCGTACGCGGAAGGGTCGCGCATCGGCGAGCCGCATCGCTTCCAGCGTCGGCTGCGACAGCAGCGCCGCGATCCGGTCGCCATCATTACCACCCTGCGCCGGCTTGAGCGCCTTGCGCAGCGGCTGCAATGCGGCGCTGGCCGCGCGCAGCCCCTGCTCTTCGGCATAGAACGCTGCGCCTTCCACCATCAGCCTGCCCTCTTCCAATTCCAGCGAGACATTGAGGCCGGCGGCGGTCTTCTTTTCCAACTCGTCGCGATAGGTGGCGAAACCGTCGCGCCACGCCTCCACCGCGAACAGGTAGCGGCCGACGCGCGTCAACGGCAGCATCGCGCGCCAGCGGTCGTTCTCCACATGGTGCATCGGCACCTCGTGCCAGTCTTCCTGGTCGGCCGTGCGCCAGAGTGCGACGACGGCGAGCTTGTCGTGGCCATCGGTGAAGACATCGGCCTCGATGGGCACCGATTCGCCCACCG
>SPQI01000132.1 GCA_004570315.1 Oxalobacteraceae bacterium OM1
GGTGTGCATACTGGTACGCCCCCAGGTCTGGTTTCGCGTAGAGCATGCCGTAGGTGTAGTAGCCCGAGTCCATCGGGGCCTGCGGCAGCATAAAGTAGCCGCGTGTATCCTGGGTCGGGCGCGGGCGCAGAGGATCGGGGCATCTTTCGTCGTCCTCGTATCTCCATTCGGCCATGGCAGGTCCTCCGTCACGCGATTTTGTTTGCGGCGAGGTCCCAGCCACCGACTGTACTTCCGCCAGCACCGCCACCGATCTTCTGCTGCGTATAGGTCCACTTGATCTTCGAGAACCGGAGGCCGATGTTATCGTGCAGGATGCTGCCTTGGCTGACTTGCTGTTCCATATTGGCGATCATGACGTTCTCCAGTTCCACCTGGTAGTACTTCACAGGCTTGCCCTGGCCGTCGGCCCGCATGAACTCCAGTTTGGCTTTCGGGATGGTTTTGCCCATCGAGCAGTGTTGCATCAGGATCGGCGAGGCCAGGTCCGCGAGTTTGGTGAGCGTCAGGGCCCGGTGCTCACAACGTTCGGACGTATGGCCGCCACCAGTTGATACCGTGACGCTCCGGGGCTGGACAATGCCCCACTGCGCCGAAGTCAATTCGATCCAGCCCTGATGTGCAGAATCCTGAGACTCGCCCTTGATGCCGTCGATCAGCAGATATGCGTCGATTGCCATGCAATCCTCCAATTAGTTGCATTAAGTGAATAAGTTTCGCTTGGAGATCAGCTGGCAGAGTTGCGAAAGATCAAATTTCTGGACAGAGGAGTGTCAACAAGTCGGCTACCAAACAGCAGCTAACAAAGTGCGAGCAACCCCAGGGGTCACAAAGACCCGAATTGTTTTTTTCTCGACGGGTCCGACGCATGCTCGGACTGTCCGAATCTAGCGCTAGAATACTAAGCCATGATATTTTGGCAATGGTTTGCGCCGGCGATTGCGCAGATATTGGATGTATCAGCGAATTTCTCCCAATGGCGATGAGTTCGAAAAAGAACGCCTATTAAAGTTTTCGAGTAGTGCTGCCGGATCTATGAACAATACTTGTGAGGATAATCGCTTTGAGTAGTGTGTCACGTGCGTCGCGCGCGAGGTCGCTCCGCGCAGCCCATACAAAAACTCTCACGTCTGAGGACGGCGACAACCCTAAACGACTGAGCACCGCAGTATTGCTCTCCCTGTTGGCTCATGCGCTGCTATTGAGCGTCACATTTGGTGGCCACAAATTCGGGCTTCCTGACTTTGCCTTTCCCTGGATAGAAAGGCGCCTGGAAGCTAATAACTTGCACATCACACTTGCACCGTCTCAGCCCACGCCGCTTGCGCCAGCGTCGGCGCCGTCAGAAATGCCCAATGTGGGGTCCACCTCAGAGGACAAGCTCGCAGATGTGAGTAACGAGACACCTCTGGTGCAGGCCCCTCCCGTATTGTCCTCACCAACAACATCCGTGCCAGCGCCAGCACCGAATCCTGCGCCTCCCAGCAAGCCGGTCATGGCGGCAGCGATGCGACCCGAAGTGAGCCTACCGATCGCGCCCGATGCGCCACCATTAAGGGCACCCGCAGCACCCGATAGCGCGAGTGATCCAGACACCGAACATAAAACGCTAGAACGAACGCTAGGGCAGGCCAGTCCCGAGCAGGACAAGCAGAACGCCGAAATGCTGCGAAAGGCGGAACTGATTGCAGCCGCACAGCGCGAAGCGGCTCTTCAAGAGCAGCAACGACAAGAGGCGGCACGCGCTGAGCAAGCGGCCAGGGACGAAGTCGCACGACTGGAGGCTGGGCGCCAGGAGCTCGCGCGGCAAGAGGCCCGGCGTCGAGAGGTATTGCGACAAGAGCAGGCAAGACAAGAAGAAAAGGCGCGGCAAGACGCAATAAAGCAAGAGGCAGCACGCCAAGAACAGGCAAAAAAAGAGCAAGCGCAGCGGGACCGGGCTAAACAAGAGGAAGAACGCGAAGAGCGTCTCCGCGCAATCGGCAGGCAACTCAACGAAGAAGCGGCCCAACGCGACGCAGCATCAACTCGGCCTGCACGCTCCTTACTGCCTGGTGAAAGCAGCCTGCGCCGCGGATGGCTTTTTGGCCGCGTCGACCCGGATGCCGATCTCGTTCTTTATGCGGACGCCATGAGCCGGAAGATCGAGAGGAATATGACGTTCGATATGGTGCGCGAGGTGGTGAAGCAGCCTCACGTCCAGCCAACAGTGACGGTGGCTGTGCGCGCCGACGGCTCCGTAGAGAAGGTTACTTTCGTGGTCTCCAGCGGTGTGGCTGCTATCGACGAAGCGATACGTAAAGTGGTGGCCAGCCAGGCCCCCTATGGTGCGTTCCCGCCCGCCCTTGCGCGCCGGTACGACGTGGTCGAAATTCGCCGCACATGGATATTCGACGTTAGCATCCGCCTGCAGTGAGCAGGCTTTCGATTTGACGCATTGACCTCGGGGATTCATGGCTGGCGGAGGACCTGGGGCGCGCGGATGCAAACTCTGCTCAACCGTACCGCGTGCGCACGGGTGCGCACCCTACGTCGTTTCCGCGCCCGTAGCCCTCTCGATTGAGCCTGACAGGTACAGCCCCTTCCCCAAGGCAAAGGTGTTGCAAACTGGTCAGACCTCGCACGATTGGTCTGACCAAATATGTTTACTTCGTGCTAACATTGACTTCCAGCCTGTCAATACAGGTTGCGACTGAAGCTGCTTCCACAGCGGAAGTTATTGACCACTCCGACCTCGGCCAGCGCAACCGGCCCTCGTCATGGTGGCGCCGGGCACGCGAGGTGCCTGCCTCTGGCGCGGCCTCAAGCCGCGCCCGTCAATAGCGTTCGACAGGAGACAGCCTCATGCAGACTAGTCGTCGTAGCACCAGCGCCAGCCCCGCATGCGGGTTCGATCCGCATTATTCCCCTCAAACGTTCGCGCCCCCGCTCGGCCTTGCGCCGTAGGTTCCGCTTCGCCTCCTGCTCGACGCTTTCCCGTAATAACTCTTCACTTTTAATTAAAAATGAAAAAGACAATTATTCTGGAGACATTGGTTTTAGCTGCGGTACTTGCCGCTTCCCCTGCAAAGGCAACGCCGCTTCCGCTGCAGGGTGCGAAGATCACGGCGACCTATAACGGTTCGGCCGCCGGCATGCTTGGCTTCGACAGCGGCTACAGCGGCGGGCCCGGCAGCAACATCACCGGACTCGATCCGTCGGATATCTCGGTGGAATTTCTCACCAGCGACTTCCTGTTCGGCTTCGATTTCGCCGAGGACGGGATGCTGACGGTCTACAACAACGACACGATACCCTTTGGCTCGTACAGCATAGTGTTCGACTTCGGCAGCAGCCTGTCGCAGGCCATCACCAGCTTCACCTTGGCCGACAGGAACGCCATCGGCGGCATGCCGGCGCTGTCGCTGATAAATAGCCATGCGATCGGGCTCGATCTTTCCAACGTGACTTGA
>SPQI01000192.1 GCA_004570315.1 Oxalobacteraceae bacterium OM1
GTGTGGCCTCGGTCGCAGCGTCATGGTCGAGCCGCGCGCCGCGCGCATCCTCGCGGGCGCGCAGCAGCTGTGCATGGCGCTCGGGCGTCGAGAGATACGCGGGATCGACTAGTTCCAGGCCGCATTCGCGGGCGTAGGCGTCGGCGCCGTCGGCGGTGAGCAGCACGTTGCCGGAGTCTTCCATGATGGCGCGCGCCAGGAGCACCGGATTGCGCACCGTGCGCACGCAGGAGGCCGCGCCGGCGCGCAGCGTGCGGCCGTCCATGATGCTGGCGTCGAGCTCGTGCTTGCCTTCGGCGGTGAAGACCGCGCCATGGCCGGCGTTGAACAAGGGACAGTTTTCCAGGAACACCACCGAGGCGGTGACGGCGTCGATCGCGGAGCCGCCCGCGACGAGGACCGCTTCGCCGGCCGCGACGGCATTGTGCAGCGCGCGGCGGTATTGGGATTCGACCTCGGGCGCGCAAACGCCCGGCGAGATGGTGCCGGCGCCGCCGTGGACGGCGAGGACGTAGGGTTCGTTCATGCTTGTCTCCTGTCGGCTTGCGCGGACGGTGCCGTTCCCATTGCGTGCGTCGAAATACACTGGGTTCCGGCGTTCGCCACAACGACGGCGCTCTGGTGAGGGCCGGTCCTCGCTACGGTCCTTCGCTTACTCCTCGTAGCGGTACAGCGGCACCTGCATCCGGATCGGTCGCACGTCGAGGCGGATGTTCAGCACGGAGTAGTCTTCGCCGCCGAACGCGCTCGTAAAGTATCCCGCACTATCCGGCCCCTTGCTGAAGCGGAATTCGAAGCCGAGTTCGGGCATGTCGCTCGCCGGATCGCCGAAGGCGAGGCCGATCACTTCCGTCTGCTTGTTGTCGATGAAGTCCTGCATCAGGTCGACCACCGTGGAGTTCGCGAGGATGTCGGTGAAGTAGCGCGGTGCATTGAAACTCGGTTTGGACGCATCCACCCGGCCACCCTCCTTTTGCTTCGCCGGCGTGAACGCCCTCGTGACGAGGTCGAACCTGTCGCCGCGATCCAGATAGCTCAGCTTCGCGTTCTTCACATTGAAGTGCTTGAGCTTGCGGTCGGTGCTCGCCTCGGACACGTCCACCACCAGCACGCCCTTGTAGCCGATCACTTCGAGGTGGCGTCCGCCGGTGACGACCATCGCGGTATTTTCGTCCACGCCAAGGCCGAGCTTGTAATGCTTGTGCAGCATGACCGGGAGCATGCGGGCAAAGCGGCCGCGGATCAGGAGGTGCTGGTCGACGAAGACGTCGGGTCCGATGAAGCCGAGGCCCGCTGCGATTTCCTTGCCGTCGCGCACGCCAAACTTCAAAGTCGGCAGCACCGCCTTGGGCTCGTAGAACATGGTGGTGCTCATGATGGCCGCGCCGGCGCTGGTGCCGGCAATCACGCCGCCCTTGCGGTAGATGTCCCAGACGGCGTCGAGCAGCGGCGTGTTGCTGCCATCTTCGGCGCGCAGAGCGCGCGTGATGCGTCTCTGGTCGCCGCCGGTGAAGTACACGCCGCCGGCGGCGCGGACCTGCTCGACCAGGTCGGGGTCCGCGACGGCCTGGCGATACTCCGGCGCGTCCAGCTTTACCGACACGGGCACGACGAAGGCTTGAGCGCCCGCCTTGTTCAGCATGTCCACGGCATGCTGGCCGGCGCGTCCGGGATTCCCTGAGGCGGACGGCAACACCGCAATGCGCGCGCCCTTGCCGCCGGCGAGCTGCACGATGCGCTCCCACACGACCGTGTTCTCGACGCGCACGCCGCCGCCCGCGATCACGAGCGATCCCTTCGGCGGCTCGGTCGCGCCGGTCCCGGCGGACACGATGGTCAGCGCCGCGCAGAACCACTTCATCCAAGGCTGCATCGTCCTGTCTCCCGAGACTATTTCAGCGTACCGGAGAGGAACTGCCGCAGCCGTTCGCTCTTCGGTTTGGACAAGACGTCGCGCGGCGGTCCTTGTTCTTCGATCAATCCCTGGTGCAGGAAGACGAGGTGGTTCGACACTTCGCGCGCAAAGCCCATTTCATGCGTGACGACCACCATCGTGCGGCCCTCTTCGGCCAGCCCCTGCATCACGCGCAAGACTTCGCCGACGAGTTCCGGATCGAGCGCCGAGGTCGGTTCGTCGAACAGCATCACGTCCGGCTCCATCGCCAGTGCCCGCGCGATCGCCACGCGCTGCTGCTCGCCGCCCGACAGGTGGGCCGGATAGAAATCCTTGCGATGCAGCGCGCCGACCTTCTTGAGATAGGCCTCCGCCTTGGCGATCGCCTCGTCGCGATCCTTGCCGAGCACGTGGATCGGCGCCTCGATCACGTTTTCCAGCACCGTCATGTGACCCCACAGGTTGAAGTGCTGGAACACCATCGCGATGCGCGAGCGGAAGCGCTGCAGTTGCCGCGGATCGGCGGCGACGAAGTTGCCGTCGCGGCCGTGCACCAGCTTCAGTTCCTCGCCGTTCAAGGCGATGCTGCCCTGGTACGGGGCTTCGAGCAGGTTGATACAGCGCAGGAAGGTGCTCTTGCCCGAACCGCTGGAGCCGATGATGCTCACCACGTCGCCCGCTTTCGCGGTGACGGAGATGCCCTTCAGCACTTCATTGCTGCCGTAGCGCTTGTGCAGGTCCTTGACGACGAGTGCGTCCATGCTCATTCGCCCATGAGCTTGCCGGTGCGGAATGGAACCGCGCCGGCGACCTTGGCGATGCGCATGCCGCGCTGCACGAAGCGGGCGCGGGTGCGGGCGAAGAACATACCGGTGACAGTGGTGCGCAAGGGCGTGACTTCACCGCTGATCGGGTCGATCAGTTCGGCGATCACGGTGCCGCGGTCGACCTGCTCCCCGATGTCGCGCACGAAGACCAGCAGCCCGCCGTGCGGCACGGCGATCGGTTCGACGCCTTCGAGCGGCGTCGCTTCGCACAGCGGCGCCGGCAAGGCCGGCGGTTCGCCGCGGATGAAGCCTTCATGAGTCAGAAAGCCAAGCAGTGCATCGGCATCGCGCTCGGCATAGTCATGGCGCACGTCGAGCTCGCCGCGCAATTCGACCGTGGCGGAGAAGCAGGCACAGGGGATCGGAAACGCCGGGCCGAAGTGCTCGGCCAGTTCCCACCAGGTGCGCGAGCAGGCTTCGTCGAAGGGATCGTCGCCGGACTCGCGGGCAGTGAGCACGGCATGGGCGCCGAGCAGCTGCGTCAACGGCTTGGCGCGATCCACCAGCGGCGTGCCGGTGTAGACGTGCATCATGGCCTCGTGATCGCAGTGGAGGTCGAGTGCGACGTCGGCATCGACGGCGAGCGTGAGCAGCGTCTTCTTCATCGCCTCGGTTTCGGTCAAGGGCTGCCAGCCGTCGAGCAGGCGCAGGGCTTCGATGCGGACGACGCTGACGTTGGCGTCGGCATCCGGGCCGAGGCGGTCGCGCAGCGTTTCCTTCAGCTGCGGC
>SPQI01000486.1 GCA_004570315.1 Oxalobacteraceae bacterium OM1
CTGTGGCTGACGATGCGCATCTCAGTTTCCTCCCTGGGCGGCGGACGGCGCACGCAGGTAGTCCACCTTTTGCGCGGCGAGTCTGGAACGGTCGGCGAAGGCCTGCGCCGGCTGGCGTCCGACGACAAACTGCTGGAGCTTCTGCAACTCGCCGGGATTCGCCTGCGCGTTTTGCAAGTCTTCCTCGCTGAGGCCCCGCACGCCGGTGGTCACGGTCGCGCTGTTGGAGGTGCGGCCGCCGGTCAGCAGGCCGGCCAGCATGGTGCCACCGCCGCTGCCGGCGGATTGCGCACCGGCCGCGCTGTCGAACTTGAGGGCGAGCATGCGAACCCAGCCGTTCTGCCCGGCCGCCGTCTTCACCTGGCTCCATGCGCCCTTGCGCACCTGCACGTCGACGCGAGTGTTCCCGGCGAGGGTGGCCACGGTTGCCGCATCGGATTGGGGCTGGGCCTGTAATTCCGTCTGGCGGCTGGTCACGGCGGGCTCCGCTGCGGCCGCTCCGGCCAGCAGCAGCGAGGCGAGCAAGCTGCTTCGCTTCATGGTGTGCTCCTCATGGGTTCGTAGAGTTGAACTTCGGCGCTGCGGCCCTTCACCGCGAACGCGCCGTGATGCTGGAATCGGAAGGCGGACTCGCCGCATGCCTGTACGGTTTCGGCCGTGACGAGCACGCGGGCCACGCCCTTGGTGAGGCCTTCGACACGGCTGGCGAGATTTACCGTATCGCCGATGGCGGTGTAATCGAGCTTGCGCTGCGCGCCGATGAAGCCGACCACTGCGGGGCCAGAGTGGACGCCGATGCCCACGTCGAAGTCGCTCACATTCGAGCCTTCAGCGTCGAGTTCGCGCTTGAACTCGACCAGCACGTCCTGCATTTCCAGCGCTGCCGCGACGGCGTGCGCGGCGTGCTGCTGGTCATCCACGGGCGCGCCCCAGAAGGCCATGATGCAGTCGCCGATGAATTTGTCGAGCGTGCCGCCATGCTTGAACACGACTTCCACCTGGCGTTCGAAGTAGCGGTTCAGCAGCGCGACCACTTCTTGCGGCGGGCGGCTTTCGGACAGTGTGGTGAAGCCGCGGATGTCGGAGAACAGCACGGTCACTTCGCGCGTGCGGCCGGACAGGCTCTCCACGGTCTCGCCCTGGTCGACGATCTGGCGCACGACACCGGGATTGAGGAAGCGGCGGAACAGCGACACGGCCTGCTCGCGCGTGCGGCGCTCCTGCAGATAGCCGCCGACTGCGCCGCACAGGAAAAAGCTCCAGGCAAAGACGAGCGGCGTGGCGGTTTCGAGCAGCACGTTGTGCGTGAAGCCGAAATCGGCTGCGGCGAGCGCAGCGAATGACAGCACCATCAGCAGCGCGCCTGCCGTCAGCGGATTGGTCCGGCGCACGAAAAGCAGGGCGAGCGCCAGGATCAGAAGCGCGCCCAGAGCGAGCGAAGCGACCGGCGGAACAATCCGCACCGAGTGGCCGTTCTTGAGGTTGTCGATGGCGAGCGCCAGCACGTCGACGCCGGGATAACCGGTGCCGAGCGGCGTGGTGTGGTGGTCGAAGGTGCTCGCGGCGGATGAACCGATCACGAGGATCTTGTCGCCCAACAGCGCCCTCGCCTGATCGAGCTCCGCATCGCTCATGTCGGGACGTCGTTCGGTCAGCGTTCGGTAGAGCTCCGCATACGGCAGACGCTTGCTGCCAACAGCCGGCCAGCGCATGACGAACTCGCTGCCCGCAGGGATTGCCGCCCCCAGGTCACGCGCGACACGGGCCGGCAGCGACGGCAAACGCCAGCCGTGCACGTCGAGCTGCAAGCGGTAACGGCGCAGGATGCCGTCGGCATCTTCGAGGCTGTTGATCAGGCCGAGCCGCCATGTGTCCGGCTGCACCGCGAACGGCAGTTCGAGTGCGGCCTTCGCGACCGGCAAGCCGGCTTTCACCGGACCGAAGGCCGCACCGATGTCGGCGACGGGTCGGCCGCCTGTGTCGAGCACTGGCAGCAGGCGTGTGGCAGGAAGATAAACGTTGGGCAGCGCGCCGATCGCTTCGGACAGCCGGGCGTCGCTCTTGGGACGTTTGAGGTCGCGCTCGGAAAAGGCGATGTCGAAGACGACGGCGCGCGGCTTGAACTCTGCCAGGGCTTCGAGCAGATCGGCGTGGATCTCGCGCGGCCAAGCCCAGAGGCCGGCGATGTCCTGCATGGCAGCCATGCTGGCATCGTCGATGTCGACCACCACGATGCCCGGGTCGGCCGCGATCTCGCCGGCATGCCGGCGCATGTAGACATCGATCAGCCGGTATTCGGTCGTCGCGAGGAAGCGTGTGCCGAAGAGCTCGATGCCAAGCGCGCACAGCAGTGCCGCCGCGAGCGCGGCGTGCCAGCGCGAAGAGAGTGCCCGCGATATCCGGTGCAAGAGATTCGGCATGCGGCAGCACCTCCACGCGCTGCGCAGGAAAGCAAATAGTGCCGAATCTTAGCTGGAGTAATTACTTTGCGGCAATGCAAAAACGCGTGCGGCGTTCAGTGATGCATTGCCCACTGGATGCCGACGTAGCACCAGATGAGCCCGGCACTCCACACCGCGAGGCGTGCGCGCTGAACCTGGTCCTTCGATTGCCGGTTCTGTTCAAGCTTGCGGCGGAAGGCTTCGTTTTTCTTGCGGCGCGCCCGTTCGCGGCGCGTTTCGTTGGCTTTCCAATCTAGCTCGCGTGCAGGCATGGCGGTCTCCCTGTCTTGTCATGGAGACATCATTCTTATGCCGGGCGGCATGGCCAATTTGATAACACGCAAAGAGCGCCGCCCCGCACTTGGAAGCAGCGCAAACTTCAAGCCGTGAGGAAATCAGACGTAATCGCGTTCCCGCAACCACTTGGTGGCGACGTACTTGACGCCTTTCACCACCGGCTCGCCGGCATGCAGCGTAAGTTGGTCGACGCGCCCGTAGGTGTCGGTATTCGCGAAGAACACGGCGCTGCCTTTTTTCGGCTGCACCTGCAGGCCGATCTTCGGGAAGGACGTCCCACCGCCCTGCTCCACGTCGCTCAGGTAGGTGACGATGGTGCCGACGCGCTGGCCGCCGCGCTCGAGATGCTTGCGCGGGCCGGGCGTGGTCGGGTCGAACCAGTCGAAGTGCGGGCGGTATTCATTGCCGGGACCGTAATGCAGAAGCTGCAAGCCTTCGCCGCGCTCGACCGGCCAGCGCGTCAACGCCGCCAGCCGCGCCTCGAAGCGCGCCACCAGTTCCGATTCGCCCCGTTGCAGCATCGCGCCGCGGCTGGTGCGCGCCGCGTGGATCTCGGTCTTGCCGTCGCCGTCGGCGACCACCGGCGAACGCTCGAGGCGCGATTGGCCGTAGGCGACCAATGCGTCGCATTCCTCGTCACTGAGCAGGTTGCCCACCACGACGACCCGCGGCGACTTCACGCTGAGCAGAATATCAATCTCTC
>SPQI01000515.1 GCA_004570315.1 Oxalobacteraceae bacterium OM1
GGCTTTACCCGCGTGCTGTCGCTGATCGGCGCCATCGTCAGCTTCCTGCCGACGATTCCGCTGATTACCAACTTCAACAATGCCACGCACGCTCCGCAGTACGTGGAAAAGCTCGAGTGGATCCCGCGCTTTAACATCCAGTACTTCCTGGGTGTCGACGGCCTGTCGCTGTGGTTCGTGCCGCTGACCGCCTTCATCACCGTGATCGTCGTGATCTCGGCATGGGAGGTGATCACCGAGCGCGTGGCCCAGTACATGGGTTCGTTCCTGCTGCTGTCGGGCCTGATGATCGGCGTGTTCGCCTCGCTCGACGGCCTGCTGTTCTACTTCTTCTTTGAAGCGACCCTGATCCCGATGTTCATCATCATCGGCGTGTTCGGCGGCCCGAACCGTGTGTACGCGGCATTCAAGTTCTTCCTGTACACCTTCCTCGGTTCGCTGCTGACCCTGGTCGCGCTGCTTTACCTGTACTTCAAATCGGGCGGCAGCTTCGACATCCAGACCTGGCACAAGCTGCCGCTCCCGCTCGACGCGCAGATTGCCATTTTCTTTGCGTTCTTCATGGCGTTTGCTGTGAAAGTGCCGATGTGGCCGGTGCACACCTGGCTGCCCGATGCGCACGTCGAAGCGCCGACCGGCGGTTCTGTCGTGCTGGCGGCCATCATGCTGAAGCTGGGCGCCTACGGTTTCCTGCGGTTCTCGCTGCCCATCACCCCGGACGCCAGCCATTATCTTTCCGGCTTCATCATTACGCTGTCGCTGATCGCCGTGATCTACATCGGCCTGGTGGCGCTGGTGCAGGCGGACATGAAGAAGCTGGTAGCGTATTCCTCCATCGCCCACATGGGTTTCGTGACGCTCGGCTTCTTCGTCTTCAACGACATGGCAGTGCAGGGCGGTATCGTCCAGATGATTTCGCACGGTTTCGTGTCGGGCGCAATGTTCCTGTGCATCGGGGTGCTGTATGACCGCATGCACTCCCGCGCCATCGCCGACTACGGCGGCGTGGTCAACACCATGCCGCGCTTCGCCGCGTTCTTCGTGCTGTTCTCGCTCGCCAATTGCGGCCTACCGGCCACGTCGGGCTTCGTGGGCGAGTTCATGGTCATCCTCGGCGCGGTGAAGTACAACTTCTGGATCGGCCTGCTGGCCGCGACCGCACTGATCTTCGGCGCCGCTTATTCGCTTTGGTTGGTGAAGCGCGTGGTGCTCGGGGCGGTCGCGAACCAGAACGTTGCCGAGCTCGTGGACTTGAACAAACGCGAATTCTTCATGCTCGGCATCCTCGCCATTGCCGTCATTGCGATGGGCATCTATCCGGCGCCGTTCACGGACGTCATGCAGACCTCCGTTGCCGACCTGCTCCAGCATGTCGCCGTCTCGAAAGTGAACTGAGAATGAATAGCACGAACCTGGTACCGGCATATCCGGAAATCTTCCTGCTGGTCGCCACCTCGGCGATCCTGCTGATCGACATGTTCGTGGCGGAGAGCAAGCGCCACCTGACCTACATCCTGACAATGCTGACGCTCGCCGTCTGCACCGTCATGAGCATCAGCACTTTCGATGCACCGACGGCATACACGTTCAACAACATGTTCGTGAACGATGCGATGGCGAGTCTGCTGAAGATCTTCTCCTACATCGCGATCGGCATGACCTTGGTGTATTCCCGCAAGTACGCTACCGAACGCGGCATGCTGGGCGAGACCCTCGGCGGCGAGTTCTATGTGCTCGCGCTCTTCTCGCTGCTGGGCCAGATGGTCATGATCTCGGGGAACAACTTCCTCGTCATCTACCTCGGTCTTGAGCTGATGTCGCTGTCGCTTTATGCGCTGGTTGCACTCCGTCGCAACAACTCGGTCTCTACCGAGGCCGCGATGAAGTATTTCGTGCTCGGCGCGTTGTCCTCCGGTTTTCTTCTGTACGGCATGTCAATGCTGTACGGCGCCACCGGTTCGCTGGACCTGACCGAAGTCGCCAAGGCCACCGCTTCCGGCACCGTCAACAAGACGGTCCTCGTGTTCGGTGTCGTATTCATCGTCGCCGGTCTTGCGTTCAAGCTGGGTGCCGCACCGTTCCACATGTGGGTGCCGGACGTGTACCAGGGCGCGCCGACGGCCGTAACGCTGCTGCTGGGCGGAGCACCGAAGCTGGCCGCATTTGCAATCTGCATCCGCCTGCTCGTCGAAGGTCTGTTCCCGCTCGCGATCGACTGGCAGCAAATGCTGACAGTGCTTGCCGTCGTGTCGATGGTGATCGGCAACGTCACCGCCATCGTGCAGACGAACATCAAGCGCATGCTGGCCTATTCGACCATCTCGCAGATGGGTTTCATGCTGCTGGGTCTGCTGGCCGGCGTCACCAACGGCAACATTGCCGGTGCGCCGAACGCCTACAGTTCTGCACTGTTCTACTCGATCACCTATGTGCTGACGACGCTCGGCACCTTCGGCATCATCTTGCTGCTGGCTCGTGCGGGCTTCGAAGCGGAGTCGCTTGAGGACTTCCGCGGCTTGAATCAGCGCAGCCCATGGTTTGCATTCGTAATGCTGATCCTGATGTTCTCGCTCACCGGCATCCCGCCGACGGTCGGCTTCTATGCGAAGTTCGCCGTGCTGCAGGCTGTGCTTGGGACGGGGCAGGTTTGGCTGGCGGTGTTCTCGGTACTGCTCTCGCTGATCGGTGCCTTTTACTACCTGCGTGTCGTGAAGCTCATGTACTTCGACGATCCGGTCGACACCACGCCGATCGTTGCAACCGGCGACATGCGCGCTACGCTGAGCTTGAACGGTCTTGCCGTGCTCCTTCTCGGCATCCTGCCTGGCCCGTTGATGACCCTGTGCGGCACCGCAATCGTCAAGACACTTACTTCCTGACGGCGCGGCCCGGCCCGTGGACGTCTCCATTTCCAGCTGGTTTGTGATCCTGTTGGCGGCAATCGCCGCCAACCTTCCGTTCGTGAATGAGCGCCTTTTCGGCGTCATTCCACTGCCGCGGCAAACGAAGCCGCTGTGGTTGCGTCTGCTTGAGCTGCTGGTACTGTATTTCGCGGTCCGCGGCGCTGGTTACATGCTCGAGGCGCAGGCCGGTAATGTATTCCCGCAAGGCTGGGAATTCTATGCAATTACCGCCTGTCTCTTCCTGGTTCTCGCGTATCCCGGATTCGTCTTCCGCTACCTGCGCCGCCGCCACGGTTGATGCCGGGTAAGGCAGGTGCCGCTTGCCGCGATAAGATGGTCGGCAACCCGCAAAGGAGCATTGGATGGATTTGCATCTGAAGGAAACGAAGATCGACGGCGAAATGGCCTATGAAGGCCACTTCATCAAAATTCAGCGTGACCGCATCCGTCTGCCGGACGGAAGCGAATCGAAGCGCGAATTCATTCGGCATCCCGGCGCCGTCGTGATTCTGCCCCTCTTCGTCGACGGCAGCATTC
>SPQI01000230.1 GCA_004570315.1 Oxalobacteraceae bacterium OM1
TCGGAGTTTGCACTTTGGGCGAAAGACGCTGGGTCCCGGCGTGCGCCGGGACGACGGGGGGTGGGGCGTGATGACCGTGAGCATGCGCCCGCGTTCCAACGTACCCCGACGGAGCCCCACCCATGAGCCCGTCCCGTCCCTTCATCCTGCGCCCGGTCGCCACCTCGCTGCTCATGCTGGCCATCGTGCTGGCCGGTCTGATCGGCTTCAAGTTCTTGCCGCTGTCGGCCCTGCCGCAAGTCGATTTCCCCACCATCCAGGTGCAGACCCTGTACCCCGGCGCCAGCCCGGAGGTGATGGGCCAGAGCGTCACCGCGCCGCTGGAGCGCCAGTTCGGCCAGATGTCCGGCCTCGAGCGCATGAGTTCGACCAGCGCGGCCGGCGTCTCCGTGATCACGTTGCAGTTCGGCCTAGGCGAAGCGCTCGACGCCGCCGAGCAGGAAGTCCAGGCGGCCATCAACGCCGCCGGCACGCTGCTGCCCGCCGACCTGCCGGCGCCGCCGGTGTATGCCAAGGTGAACCCGGCCGATGCGCCGGTGCTCACGCTGGCCATCACCTCCGACGCCATGCCGCTCACCGACGTGCAGAACATCGTCAACACGCGGCTGGCGCTGAAGATCAGCCAGGTGCCGGGCGTGGGCCTGGTCACGCTTTCCGGCGGCCAGCGTCCGGCCGTGCGCATCCAGGCCGATACGCAGCTGCTCGCCTCCTACGGCCTCGGCCTGGACACGCTCCGCACCGCGATCACCGCCGCCAACGCCAACAGCGCCAAGGGCAGCTTCGACGGCCCGACACGTTCCTTTTCCATCAACGCCAACGACCAGCTGCTGACCGCCGACGACTACAAAAACCTCATCGTCGCCTACCGCAACGGCGCGCCGGTGCGGCTCGACAACGTCGCACGCGTGGTGGAGAGCGCGGAAAACGTTCGCCTCGGCGCCTGGTCCGGCATGAAGCCGGCCATCATCCTCAACGTGCAGCGGCAGCCGGGCGCCAACGTCATCGCGACGGTGGACGCAATCAAGGCGCGCCTGCCCGAGCTGCAGGCCGGCTTGCCCGCCGCCATGCACATCGACGTGCTGAGCGATCGCACCACCGGCATCCGCGCCTCGGTGGAACACGTGGAGATCGAACTCGTGCTGGCGGTGCTGCTGGTGGTGCTGGTGATCTTTGCCTTCCTGCACGACCTGCGCGCCACGCTGATCGCCAGCCTCGCCGTGCCGATCTCGCTGGTCGGCACCTTCGGCGTGATGTACCTGCTCGGCTACAGCCTCAACAACCTCAGCCTGATGGCGCTCACCATCGCGACCGGCTTCGTGGTCGACGACGCCATCGTGATGATCGAAAACATATCGCGCTACATCGAGGAAGGCGAGCGGCCGATGGAGGCGGCGCTGAAGGGCGCGACGCAGATCGGCTTCACCATCATTTCGCTGACCGTCTCCCTGATCGCCGTGCTGATTCCCTTGCTCTTCATGGGCGACGTGGTGGGCCGCCTGTTCCGCGAGTTCGCCGTCACGCTGGCCATCACCATCCTCATCTCGGCGGTGGTGTCGCTCACGCTGGTGCCGATGATGTCGGCCCGCTGGCGTTCGGCGCCGTCGCATGGCGGCTTCGGCGACCGCGTGCAGCGGGTGTTCGACCGCGTGATCGAGCGCTACGATGCCGCGCTGCAATGGGTGCTCGCCCGCCAGGGTCTGACCCTCATCGTGGCCGGCATCACGCTCGCGCTGACGGTGCTGCTCTACGTCGTGATTCCCAAGGGCCTGTTCCCGGTGCAGGACACCGGCCAGCTGCAGGCACGCATCGAGGCCAACGAATCGGTGTCCTTCGCGCGGATGAGCGAGCTGCAGCAGGCGGCGGCCAAGGCGATTCTGGAGGATCCGGACGTGGCAACGCTGAGCTCCATCGTCGGCGTCGATGCCGCCAGCAACACCATGCTGAACACCGGCAGCATGCTGATCAACCTGAAGCGCGACCGCAGCGGCTCCCTGCAACAGACGATGGACCATCTGCGCCAGCGCGTGCAGCAGCAGGTCACCGGCGTCAACCTCTACCTGCAGCCGACGCAGGACCTGACCATCGACGCGGAGACCGGACCGACGCAATACCGCGTCGCGATCGAAGGCGCGGACAATGCCACGGTCGTGCAATGGGCCAACCGTCTCGCCGAGCGCATGCAGGCCAAGGCGCAGCTGCGCAACGTGGTGTCGGATGCCGGCGCGAGCAGCCCGGCGGCCTTCGTCAACATCGACCGCGACACCGCCGCGCGCCTGTCGATCAGCGCCTCGTCCATCGACGACGCGCTCTACAGCGCCTTCGGCCAGCGCATCGTCTCGACCATCTTCACGCAGACCAACCAGTACCGCGTCATCCTCGAAGCCCGTCCGGGCCTGCTGACGACGCCGGACAACCTCGGCCTGCTGCCGCTGCGCACCGGCTCCGGCGGCACGACGCCGCTCTCGGCCATCGCCAGCATCACCGAACGGCAGGCGCCGCTGCAGATCACCCGCGTGGCGCAATATCCGGCCACCACGCTCGGCTTCGACACGGCGCCCGGCGTGGCGCTCGGCGACGCGGTCAGCGCGATTCGCGAGGCGGCGCAGGAAGTCGGCCTGCCGCAAAGCGTGACGCTGAGCTTCCTCGGCGCGGCCGGCGCCTATCAGGCCTCGCTGACCAACCAGCTCTGGCTGATCCTGGCCGCGGTGGTCTGCGTGTACATCGTGCTCGGCGTGCTGTACGAAAGCTACATCCATCCGCTGACGATTCTCTCCACGCTGCCCTCGGCCGGCGTGGGCGCGTTGCTGGCCTTGATGATCAGCGGCAATGACCTCGGCGTGATCGGCATCATCGGCATCATCCTGTTGATCGGCATCGTCAAGAAGAACGCGATCATGATGATCGACTTCGCCATCGACGCCGAGCGCAACGAGGGCAAGTCGCCGCGCGAGGCGATTCATCAGGCGGCGCTGCTGCGCTTCCGGCCCATCCTGATGACCACGCTCGCGGCGCTGTTCGCCGCCGTCCCGCTGATGTTCGGCTGGGGCGAGGGCGCGGAACTGCGGCGTCCCCTTGGCCTGGCGATCTTCGGCGGCCTCATCGTCAGCCAGATGCTGACGCTGTTCACCACGCCGGTCATCTACCTCGCCTTCGATCGGCTCGGCCAACGCTGGCCGCGCCGGCGGGAGGCCGCCGCGTGAACCTGTCCCGGCCCTTCATCCGGCGCCCGGTCGCCACGGTGCTGCTGACCATCGGCCTGGCACTGGCCGGCATTGCCGCCTTCTTCGTGCTGCCGGTGTCGCCGTGCCGCAAGGTCCCCTGCCCGTGGATTCCGTGCCGCCCCATCAGCCCCGCCCCCGGACCCGCGCCAATGCCCCCCACCGTGCCCCCCCGCCGCCACCGCCGATGGGGGTGGACCCCCGCCGGCAC
>SPQI01000063.1 GCA_004570315.1 Oxalobacteraceae bacterium OM1
GGTCCTGCGATCCCGCAGTCCGGCACTTTCACTGTCGTACTCGACGACATGCAGCGCAAGATCAAGGTGAATTTCGCGGGGCGGCCGCGTATCTGCAACCCGCAGAAAGACCCGTCCAGCTGCTGACTTCGCCCTCGCCGACGAAGCGACACGGCACGGGTACAATGTTTCGATTCAGGCAGTTCTCCATTCTCCGGACCTCCAGTGCAGATTTCCAACGACATCGACGCGATGCGGCTCGCCCTGCGGTGGGCCGAGAAAGCCATGTTCATCACTTCGCCGAATCCGCGCGTCGGATGCGTGCTGGTGAAGGATGGACGCGTCATCGGCGAAGGCCATACGCAGCCGCCAGGGTCCGCGCATGCCGAAATCCGGGCCCTGCGCGACGCAGCTGCCCGCGGACACGATGTGCGCGGCGCTACGGCTTACGTCACGCTCGAACCGTGCAGTCACTACGGCCGCACGCCGCCATGTGCGGACGCGCTGATTCGAGCCGGACTTGCGCGCGTCGTTGCCGCAGTGATGGACCCGAACCCGCTCGTCGCTGGGCAAGGCTTGGAAAAGCTGCGGGTGGCCGGCATCCAGACCGAAGCTGGTTTGCTGGCCGACGACGCGACGGAGCTCAACGTCGGCTTCATGAAGCGCATGCGCACAGGGTTGCCGTGGGTTCGCATGAAGGCGGCCGCCAGCCTTGACGGCAAGACCGCCTTGCACAACGGTCGCAGCCAATGGATCACTTCGCAGGCAGCGCGCGACGACGGTCATTGGTGGCGCGCGCGCGCGTGTGCGATCCTGACCGGCATTGGCACGGTGAAAGAGGACGACCCGCAGTTGAACGTCAGGGCCGTCGACACGCCGCGCCAACCGCGGCGCATCGTGATCGACAGCCGACTGGAAATTGACCCCGACGCACGTGTGCTGGTTGGAGGCGGAACCTGGATCTTCGCGGCGCAGGCCGACGCGGATAAACGGAGCCGGCTGGAGGCGACCGGGGCAGAGATCATCGTGCTGCCGAACGCCAGGGGCAAGGTCGACTTGCCGGAGGTCATGGCCGAACTCGGACGGCGGCACATCAACGAGGTACATGTGGAAGCCGGCGTCAAACTCAACGGTTCGCTGATTCGCGAACACTGCGTGGACGAGCTTCTGCTGTACCAGGCGCCCATGCTGCTCGGCGACGCCCAGGGCCTGTTCGACCTGGCAGCGCTGGAGTCGCTGGATAACGCCCGCCGCCTCGTCTTCCACGACGTTCGGCGTGTCGGACCGGATTTGCGTATCCTTGCGCGTTTCGATTGAGGACATCGACATGTTTACTGGAATCGTCGCCGCCGTTGGCAAGATTACCGAAATGACGCCGCTCGGCAGCACCGCCGACGCCGGCGTGCGCTTGCATATCGACGCGGGCGCGCTCGACATGGGCGATGTAGGACTCGGCGACTCCATCGCCATCAACGGTGCCTGCATGACCGTGGTGTCGAAGACCGCGGACAGGTTCACTGTGGATGTGTCGCGCGAAAGCCTGAACCGGACGGCCGGTCTGGATGCGCTCGGCGAAGTTAATCTGGAAAAGGCCCTGACGCTTGCAGAGCGCTTAGGCGGGCATCTGGTGTCCGGTCATGTCGACGGCCTTGGCGTGGTGCGCAAGTTCGCGCCGGTCGGCGAATCGATGGAGCTCGTGGTCGAGGCGCCCCGGGAGATGGCCAAATACCTGGCGTACAAGGGCTCGATCGTGGTGAACGGCGTGTCGCTGACGGTCAATCGCGTCGCCGACACGGAGCAGGGCTGCGAATTCTCCATTAACCTGATTCCGCACACGGTCGCCGTCACCACGCTGAAACATCTTCAGCCCGGAACCAAGGTCAATCTCGAAGTCGACCTCATCGCGCGTTACGTGGAGCGCATGCTGAGCCTGCAGCCCTGAGGCCGCAGCCGATGCCGACTTGCATCGGCGAAACTTCGACAGCGGCCAAATCCTTTAAAATACGCTGTTACAAAGGATTCATGCCATGTCCATTTCGACAACCCAAGAGATCGTCGCCGAACTGCGTGCCGGGCGCATGGTGATTCTGGTCGACGAGGAAGACCGGGAAAACGAAGGCGACCTCGTGCTCGCCGCCGAATTCGTCACGCCGGAAGCCATCAATTTCATGGCCAAATTCGGCCGCGGGCTCATCTGCCTGACGCTCACGGAAGAGCGCTGCAAGCAGCTCGAACTGCCGATGATGACCACCCGGAACGGCACCTCGTACGGCACCAACTTCACCGTCTCGATCGAAGCAGCCGAAGGCGTCACCACCGGCATTTCGGCAGCCGATCGCGCCCGCACCGTGCAGGTCGCCGTGGCCCGCAATGCGAAGCCGTCCGACATCGTTCAGCCGGGCCATATCTTCCCGCTGAAGGCCCAGAAAGGCGGCGTGCTGGTGCGCGCCGGGCACACCGAGGCCGGTTGCGACCTTGCCGAGATGGCCGGCCTGACGCCGGCCTCTGTGATCTGCGAGATCATGAAGGACGACGGCACCATGGCCCGCCTGCCCGACTTGATTGAATTTGCACGCGAGCACGGACTGAAGATCGGCACCATTGCCGATCTCATCCACTATCGCAGCCAGAACGAAAGCATCGTCGAGCGCGTCGCCGAACGCACGATGCAGACGGCCCACGGGCCGTTCCGCACCGTTGCCTATCGCGACCGCCATAGCGGCGGGGCGCACCTTGCGCTGGTGCACGGCGAACTGCAGCACGATCTCGAAACACTGGTGCGCGTGCATCAGCCGGTGTCGGTGCTCGACCTGCTCGAAACCAAGGCCACGACCCACAGCTGGAACATTGCTTCGGCGATGGCGGCCATCAAGGCGGCCGAGCGCGGCACCATGGTGCTGCTGAACTGCGAGGAATCGGGCGAACAGATCTTTGCCCAGTTTTCGGCGCTGAATACGCCCGAGACCAGGGCCGAGCCGCGTGCGTCCCGCATGGACCTGCGTACCTACGGCATCGGCGCCCAGATCTTGAAGGATCTCGGCGTGGGCAAGATGAAGCTGCTGGCCAACCCGCGGAAGATGCCGTCGATGACTGGCTTCGACCTCGAAGTGACCGGCTACCAGGCCAAGCCCGAAAACTGAACGACATCCCGACAGGTCAAACGGCCCGTCGGGCTTGCAAACGCTTCGCTCCCGGATGCGCATCCGGACCTCTCACATCGGCGCGCCAGCGCATGAAGGAAATCGCATGACAGTAGGAACCTACGAAACCAATCTCAGCGGCGAAGGCCTGCGCGTCGGCATCGTTCAGGCTCGCTTCAACGAAGACGTCTGCCACGGACTGCTGGCGTCCTGCCTGGCGGAGCTGAAGCGGCTCGCCGTAGCGGACGAAGACATCCTCGTCGTGACCGTTCCGGGCGCGCTGGAAATTCCGCTTGCACTGCAGAAAAT
>SPQI01000097.1 GCA_004570315.1 Oxalobacteraceae bacterium OM1
CGCGCGACTATCCCAATCTCACCATCGTCGACGTCGGCAGCGTGTTGCGGCAGGTGCAGGCCGTGATCGACCAGGTCATCGCCGCCGTGCAATTCCTCTTCGTGTTCACGCTCGCTTCCGGCGTGCTGGTCCTGTATGCCGCGCTGGTGGGCTCGCAGGATGAGCGCATCCGCGAGTCCAGCCTGCTGCGTGCGCTCGGCGCAACGCGGCGTCAACTTTCGCGATCGCAATGGATCGAGTTCCTGCTGGTCGGCGGACTCGCCGGCGTGCTTGCAGCGACCGGCGCAGCGGCGGCGGGCTGGATCCTTGCACGGCAGATCTTCCACTTCGACTGGAGCTTCAATCCGGTCGTGTGGCTCGCCGGACTCGTCGCGGGCGCGCTGTGCGCCTTCGGCGGCGGCTGGCTGGGCTTGCGCAATGTGCTGAATCACCCGCCGTTGCACTCCTTGCGCGGCGCCTGAAGTTCCTTTTTGGTTCCCTTCCCGCGCACGGCCTCGACCTGCGCTTAATCCACGTTAAACCCGCCACGGCATGCGCGTGTGATTACGCAATGCCGCCCACTTTCCGCGCATCTATCCTCGAGCCGTAACGTGATGTTTTGCATGTTCACGTACCCGTGACGCTGTTACGAATGGTCACGCTCTCGACGCAAAACAACAGCGTGTTGAGAGGGAAATTCGAATCACGGGACGCGTTGATACGTGTCAAAAACAGCAGTGACGGCATACGTAGAGTTGTAGATCAGATAAGCCGCGAGTCGTCGCGAAGCAACTCGCAAACACGAGTGCGACGCCGACCGAAGGCGAACATGGGCTGCATGAGCCGGGCATGGCCCTTCAATCAGAACACCGGCAGCAACGAACATGTGCCGTTTCACGGAACAGCTTTCTTCAACACCGCCAACGCCGGCGGCGATGCCGGCGTCTCGTACCAATCACGTGGGGTAATCGTATGGTCTTCTCTCGCAAAGCATTCCTTGCAACCTGGAGCGCGGCCGTGGCCGTGCCTCTCGTGCTGGGTGCCTGCAGTTCAGCCGCACCCGGCATGCACTTCAATCGCACCTCGTCTTCCGGCTTGAGCACGACCAGCAGCGACGGCGTCGCCGGCAAGGACGAGGCCACCAACGCCGTGCTCAAGCCCATTACGCCGGAGCTGGTGAAGACTGAACGCGTGGCCCGCGAAAAGCAGGTCACCCAGGACATCAGTGCGCTCATGGGTAAACCGGCGGTATACACCATCGACAACGGCGACGTGCTGTCGATCGTCGTCTGGGATTATCCCGAACTGACCAATGCAGCCACCGTCGCGCAGCAGGGTGGCGTGAACACCGGCGCCGACGCCTCGACCGCCGCCACGACTGCACCGCCGGCCGGCTTCATTGTTGACCACGAAGGCATGATCCAGTTTCCGTATGCCGGTTCGGTCAAAGTCGCGGGCTTGACGCAGGACCAGGCGCGCAATGCGCTGGCCAGCAAGCTCGCGAAGTACCTGAAGAATCCGAAGCTCACGGTGCGCGTGCAGTCCTATCGCAGCAAGCGCGTGTATGTAGACGGCGAAGTGAAGACGCCGGGCCTGCAGGCGATCAACGACATCACGATGACGCTCACCGAGGCGCTTAACCGCGCGGGCGGCGTCTTGCCGACCGGCGACCAGAGCCAGATCGTGGTGAACCGCGCCGGCACCAATTACCAGATCAACCTGCCGCAGCTGGTTCAGCGCGGCGTGAATCCCTCCAACATCGTTTTGCAGAACGGCGACACGGTGCGTGTGCGTTCGCGCGACGAGAGCAAGGTCTTCGTCTCCGGCGAGGTGGTCGCGCCACGCGCGCTGCCGATGTACAACGGCCGCCTGACGCTCAACGAAGCGCTCGGCGAATCCGGCGGCATCAACCCCACCAGCGGCGACGGCAGCCAGATCTACGTCGTGCGCAACAAGGGGCCGGAGCAGGTGGTGTACCAGCTGGACGGCCGCTCGCCCGGCGCGCTGGCCATGGCCGAAGGCTTCGAGCTGGCGCCCAAGGATGTCGTGTTCGTCGCGGCCACGCCGCTGGCGAACTGGCACCGGGCGATCAGCCTGATCTTCCCGAGCGCGCTGTCCGGCGCAGTCGGCGCCGTGACGCCGATGACCGGAAAGCCGTGATGCGTTGGCCGGGCCGCGGGGCCCGGCCGGTCTTATGCATGTCCAACCAAGAATGAACAAACCTATGATGAATCAATCCATTCCGCAGCTGCCCGGACCCGCACCTGTGTACCACCAGCAGGAGGAAGAGGTCGAACTCGCGACCTACTTCGACATCCTGTGGGAAAGCCGCTGGCTGATCGCGACGATTACGTTCCTCTTCGCGCTCGCCGGCATCGCCTATGCCTTCCTCTCGACGCCGGTGTATCAGTCCAACATGCTCATCCACGTGCAGGAGGAAGGGCAGAAGGAATCCAAGAACATCGTCGGCGACCTGAACTCGATGTTCGACGTGAAGACCTCCGCGCTGGCCGAGATGGAGCTGCTCCACTCGCGCCTCGTGGTGTCGCGCGCCATCGACAACCTGCGCCTGTACATCAGCGCGCAGCCGCAATACCTGCCGGTGGTCGGCAGCTGGCTGGCCAAGCACAGCAAGTCGTTGTCCACGCCTGGCGTGTTCGGCTACGGCGGCTGGGTCCACGGTACCGAGAAGATCGATGTCTCGACCTTCAACGTACCCGACACGCTGCTCGGCAAGGAATTCATCCTGACCGCCGAAGGCAACGGCAACTATCGCATTGCGCAGGAGGACCAGGGCATTGCGTTCAAGGGCCGCGTCGGCGAGCAGGTCGAACTCGAGACGCCGAAGGGCCTGATCGAACTGCGGGTCGACAAGCTCGAAGGCAAGCCGGGCGCTGAATTCAAGCTGTCCCGCGCCTCCCGCCTGGCGACCATCGAGAGCTTCCAGAACGCGATGAAGACCGAGGAGCTCGGCGGCAAGCAGTCGGGCGTCGTGAACGTCACGCTGCAAGGCACCGACCCGGCCGTCGTGAGCTCCGTGCTGGGCGAAGTCGGCAAGGAGTACATGAAGCAGAACACCTCGCGCAAGACCGAGGAAGCCGAAAAGTCGCTGGCCTACCTGAACAAGCAGCTGCCGGAAATCAAGACGACGCTGGAGCAGGCTGAGGCGAAGTACAACGAGTTCCGCAACAAGAACGGCACGGTGGATCTGTCGGAAGAGTCCAAGCTCAGCCTGCAGCAGTCGTCGACTGCCAAGCTGAAGAAAATGGACCTGCTGCAGAAGCGCACCGAGCTGCTCGCCAAGTACACCACCGAGCATCCGCTGGTCCAGGGCATCGACAGCCAGATCCGCGAGCTCAACGGCGAGATCAACTCGATGAACGAGCACATCAAGTCGCTGCCGAACATCGAGCAGAACCTGCTGCGCCTGCAGCGCGACGTGAAGG
>SPQI01000136.1 GCA_004570315.1 Oxalobacteraceae bacterium OM1
ACGGCTGGCGCAGCGGCACGGGACGCTCGGCTATCTCGCCGGCGAGATTCCGGAGGAAGTTCCTGCGGTGATGCACGCGCTCTGTTGCACGTAATAGAATTCCGGCACCGTCCATTTCGCGTGCCGCCATGACCGCCAGCTCCATCACCCGCTGCTCCTGGGCCAACCCGGCCAACCCGCGCTACCTCGCCTATCACGACGAAGAGTGGGGCGTGCCCTGCCGCGACGAGCGTCGCCTGTTCGAGATGCTCTGCCTCGAAGGCGCGCAGGCCGGCCTGTCGTGGGAAACCGTCCTCAACAAGCGCGACAACTACCGCGCCGCCTTCGACGACTGGGACCCGGAGAAGATCGCCCGCTACGGCGAGGAGAAGGTCGCCGAGCTGCTCGCCAATCCCGGCATCATCCGCAACAAGTTGAAGGTCCATGCCGCCATCGCCAACGCGCATGCCTACCTGCGCCTGCGCGACGAAGTCGGCGGCCTCGCGCCCTACCTGTGGGGCTTCGTCGGCAACACGCCGGTACAGAACGCCTGGGCGCCGCATGAACGCTGTCCGGCAAAGACCGACTTGTCGGACCGCATTTCCAAGGACCTCTCGAAGCGCGGCTTCAAGTTCGTCGGCTCCACCATCATCTATGCCTACCTGCAAGCCTCGGGCCTCGTGAACGACCACCACACCGGCTGCTTCCGGCATCGCGAGGTCAAGCGCCTCGCCTGACTTTGGGCTCGCACAATATGCGGGCCCGGCCGGCATGGCATCAATGGCGGGTGTCCTCTTGCCGTGCCGGCCATGCAAGCGCCTTGCCTCCGTCCCGACCCGCCGCTGTTGCTGCTTGCCAATCGCCGCAGCGGTGCCGGCGACGCCAATGAGCTGATCGACAGCGTACTGCCCATACTGGCTGGCGCCGGCCGCGCCGTCCGCCTTGGCGACATATCGCCCGGCCGCGACGGCGGTACCCTGCGCCGCTGGATCGAGCAGGCGCGCAAGGACGGCGCGCTGGTGGTCGCCGTGGGCGGCGACGGCACGGTGAACCGGGTGGCGGCGCAATGCCTGCAGGACGGCATACCCTGCGGCGTGCTCCCGGCCGGCACCTTCAACTATTTCGCGCGCGACATCGGCATTCCGCTCGAGCCCGAGAGCGCGGCCCGTGTGCTCCTGCATGGACGGCTGCGCGCCGTCGGCGTCGGCTACGTCAACGGCCATCCCTTTCTCAACAACGCCAGCTTCGGCCGCTACACGCATGTCATCCGCGAACGCGAGCGGGTGAAGGCGCGCTTCGGCCGCTTCCGGCCGGTCGCGCTGCTGGCCCTGTTGCGGACGCTGTTCCGCGGCCAGAAACCCTTCGCCATCCATGTGGAACGCGACGGCGAGAAACGGATCTATCGAAGCGAAATGGTCTTCGTCGGCAACAACAGCATGCAGCTCGCGCGGCTCGATCCCGGGCTGGCGCAATGCGCGGCACGCGACCGCCTCGCGGTGGTCGTGGTCAAGCCCACCACCCGCCTGAAGATGGCCGAGCTGCTTATGCACGGGCTGCTGAAGAACCTGCGCAGCGCCGATCGCATCGAAATGTTTTGCGCCGAGCGCATGCGCATCGACAGCCGCCGGCGCGACATCGACGTGGTGGTCGACGGCGAACTGGTGCGCTGCGACGCGCCGCTGGAATTCCATGCCGCCCGCCAGGCGCTATGGGTGATGACGCCGGGAGACGCATGAACGCCAGCACCACCGTCCTGCATTTCTCCGACCTGCACTTCGGCACCGAGATCGTCGCCGCGCGCGATGCCGCGCTGCTGGCCGCGCGCCGGATTCAACCGGACGTCATTGTGGTGTCGGGCGACATCACGCAGCGCGCGCGCCAGCGCGAGTATCTCGCCGCGAAGACCTTCCTCGATCTGCTGCCCGGCCGCGCCAAGCTCGTCATTCCCGGCAACCACGACATCCCGCTGCTGAACCTGCCGGCACGCGTGCTGCGGCCGTATGCCGGCTACGTGCGCACGCTGGGCGCGCCGGAAGGCGTCTGGAACGACCGCATGACGGCGGTGGTCGCGCTCAACACCACCACGCCGTTCCGGCATACGCGCGGGCGCGTGCCGGTGCCGGCCTTTCGCGCCATGGCGGAACAGGCCCGCAAGCGCATCGGGCCGGACGGCGTGCTCATCGCCGTCATTCACCAGCCGTTTGTCACCGCGCAGCCGGAAGATGCCGACGAAGTGTTGATGAATGCGCCCGAGGCTGCGCGGCTGTTTGCCGAGCTGGGCGTCGACGCGGCATTGAGCGGGCATGTGCACTACCCGCTGCTGCGCACGACGTTGGCGGATTTTCCGGAGCTGCCGCGGCCGTTCGTGCTGTGCGGGGCGGGGACGACGTTTTCGCACAGAGTGCGGCAGGGGGCGCCGAACTCCTTTCATGCGATGCGGGTGGTGCGCGGGGAAGGTGCGGTGGCGCGCATCGAGGTGACGGCGCATGTCTATGACACTGGCGGGCGCCGCTTTGCCGCCGGCGAGACGCAGGTGTTCGTGCGGGACGCCGGCGGTTGGCAGGCGGATCGTTAGGCGACGGCCAGGCGGCGTCCCAGTTCACCGTTGCGGGCGATGACGAAGTCGCGCAGCAGTTGCGGATACTCGGCGCCGACGGCTTCGCGTACCGAGGCTCGCGCGGCCAGCGCCTTGCGCCATGCGCGCAGCTTCGGTATTGCAGAGAAGAAGTCGATGCCGCTGGCCTTGTCGAAGACGTCGAAGTAGCGGAAGACCGGGGCGAAGGCGGCGTCGACGAGGGTGAATCGTTCGTTGTCGAAGTAGGGGCCTTTGCCGAGGGCTTGCTCCAGCGTGGCGAAGCGCTCCGACAACGCGCTTGCTGCGGTTGCGTAGGCGGGCTCGTCGGGGGCGGTGTAGAAGGTCCAGATGGCGTTCAAGGTGGCGGAGGCGTATTCGATCCAGGCGCGGTGCTGGGCGCGCTGCAACGGGTCTTGCGGGTGGAGTTTCGGTTCGACGGTGTCGTCGAGGTATTCGCAGATGACGGCGGATTCGAAGATGGCGTGTTCGCCTACGCGGAGGACCGGGGTCTTGCCCAGTGGGGAGATTTGCTTGAACCAGTCGGGTTTGTTGGAGAGGTCGATGTCGATGCGTTCGTAGGAGGTGTGTTTTTCCTTTAGCGCGATGACGGCGCGTTGGACGTAGGGGCAGAGGGGGTGGCTGATTAAGGTGGGGATCATGATGGTGGGCCTTTGTTTGGATTCAGTGATCAGTTGATGATTGGAGTGCGTTTGCTTAAACCGCCGTCATTCCGGCGAACGCCGGAATCCAGTGTCTTTCTGCGTGCGTCTCTTCGGTGCTGCAGTGCATCCGTCACTCCGTAAGAACCTTTGCCGGGAGCGGCCCGGCAGCCGCTCACTTTCTTTGCTTCGCCAAAGAAAGT
>SPQI01000101.1 GCA_004570315.1 Oxalobacteraceae bacterium OM1
TGGCCCGCATCCAGGCCCAGTTCAAGCAGGCGATCCTGGCGCTGAAGCCCGACGCGACACTGCCGTTTTGAACGTGAAGATCCTCATCGTCCGCGTCTCCTCGCTGGGCGACGTCGTGCACAACATGCCGATGGTCGCGGACATCCTGAAGCATCATCCCGGCGCACAGATCGATTGGGTGGTCGAGGAGGCGTATGCGGACCTCGTGCGCCTCAATCGCGGCGTGCGCAAGATCATCCCGTTCGCCTTGCGGCGCTGGCGGCGGACCTTGTTAACGGCACGTACGCGCGCCGAAATGGGCGCCTTCCGCGATGCGCTGCGCAACGAGTCGTACGACGTCGTGTTCGACACCCAAGGCTTGTTCAAGACCGGCCTCGTGATGCGACTCGCGCAACTCGCGCCCGGCGGCAAGCGCGTCGGACTCGCGAATGCGACCGAAGGCTCGGGCTACGAGCCGATTTCGCGCGTCTTCCATACCCAAAGCGTGAAGGTGGACCGCCGCTGCCACGCCGTGCTGCGCGCCCGCATGGTGGCTGCCGAAGCGCTCGGCTACCGCATCGATACGCCGGCCGATTTCAATCTCCAGCCGCCGCCGCTCGCGCTGCCCGCATGGCTGCCGACCGGTCCCTACGCAGCCTTCTTCCATGCCACGGCCCGCGATGCCAAGCGCTGGAGCGAGGCCGGCTGGGCGGCCATCGCGGCGATGCCGCAGCTGCGCGGCATGCCGATCCTGCTGCCATGGGGAAACGACAAGGAAAAGGAAGCGGCCAAGCGCCTGGCAGCGACCGTG
The DNA here is from genome assembly GCA_004570315.1 of Oxalobacteraceae bacterium OM1. GTDB lineage: Bacteria > Pseudomonadota > Gammaproteobacteria > Burkholderiales > Burkholderiaceae_D > Noviherbaspirillum. The sequence continues at coordinate 791 of SPQI01000101.1, forward strand.
CCGAATGCGGTCGTACTGCCGCGCCTGTCCACGATGGAAGCGGTGCTGCTGGCGCAGCGCGCGGCGCTCGCGGTCGGCGTCGATACCGGCCTCACGCATATTGCCGCCGCGTACGTGCGCCCGACGGTCGAGCTGTATTGCGATTCGCCGCGCTGGAAAACCGAAGGCAACTGGTCGCCGCGCATCATCAATTTGGGCGATGCCGGACAGCCACCGACGATCCCGGACGCGCAGGCCGCCGTCGCACGCCTGCTGGAGCAGGGCGGGGCATAATACGCCCATGGAACAGCAAATCCTCACGATCGACAGTGATGCCTGGCAGGTCGCCGCGCCGCGCGACGAATGGATCGCCGCGGTGGAAGCCGGCAAGGTCCTGTACTTTCCGCGCCTGGCGTTCCGTTTGTCTGACGCCGAGCGGCGCTTTCTCACGCCCGACATCCGCGATCCCAAGACGCGCAACATCAGCCTCGACGCCAGTGGCAGGTTGAAGGGCGCTGTCGGCGATGCCGCGTCCCAGCAGGAACTCGCCGCCATGATCGGCCGCTTCCGGAGCCAGGCCAGAGCCCTGATCGATTCCCTGCTGCCGCACTACAGCGCCGCCCTGCGCATGGCGCCCACGAGTTATCGGCCGTCGCAGGTCGAGACGCGTGCGCAATCCTGGCGTGCCGACGACCGAAGACTGCATGTCGACGCCTTCCCCTCGCGGCCCAATTACGGCGAGCGCATTCTGCGCGTGTTCACCAACGTCAATCCGAATGGAACGCCCCGCGTCTGGCGCGTCGGCGAGCCCTTCGAGACGGTAGCCCGCCGCTTCCTGCCGCGCGCCACACCCTATAGCCGCTGGCAAGCCAAGGCGCTGCAGGCGCTGCACGTGACCAAGTCCTTCCGCAGCGAATACGACCATCTCATGCTGCAGCTGCATGACGGCATGAAGTCCGACATGAGCTACCAGAAGGATTCGCCTCAGCTCACCATGCCGTTCCCGCCGGGTTCGGTGTGGGTCTGCTTTTCGGACCAGACTTCGCATGCGGTCATGGCCGGGCAGTTCATGATGGAGCAGACGCTGCATCTGCCCGCCGGCAAGCAGTACGATTCGCAAGCCAGTCCCCTTGCCATCCTCACCCGGCTCACCGGCCGTACGCTCGTCTGATGCGCAAACTGTATTCCGCGGCGTGGTGGGTTGCCCTCCCGCTGGTGCTGGGCCGCCTCTGGTGGCGCGGCCGCAAGGAGCCGGGCTATCGCGAGCACGTCGCCGAGCGGCTCGGCTTCTACGGCGTGCGCAAGGGCGATGCGCCGCTGATCTGGGTGCATGCCGTCTCCGTCGGCGAGACCCGTGCCGCCGAACCGCTGGTGCAGGCCTTGCTCGACACCTATCCCGGGCACGGCATTCTCCTCACCCACATGACGGCCACCGGACGCGCCACCGGCAAGGCCTTGTTCGCCAAGCACGGCGAGCGTGTCGTCCAGGCATTTCTTCCCTATGACACCGGCCCGATGGTGCGCGCCTTCCTGCGCCACTTCCGCCCGAAGCTGTGCGTGCTGATGGAAACCGAAGTGTGGCCGAACGCCATCGCCGAATGCCGCCGTGCCGGCGTGCCGGTAGCGTTGGTAAATGCCCGGCTGTCGGATCGTTCGCTGCGCAAGGGTCTGCGTCTCGGCGCGCTTATGCGCGAGGCGGCGCAGGGCATCGCCTGCGTCGCGGCGCAAACGGAAGACGATGCGGCACGTATCCGCGCGCTCGGGGCGGAGCAGGTGACAGTGACGGGCAGCGTAAAGTTCGATGTGACGCCTCCAGACGCCATGCTGGAGCGCGGCGCCGACTTGCGACGACGCTTCGGCGCGCGCCGTGTCCTGCTGTGCGCGAGCACGCGTGAAGGCGAGGAAAACCTGATTCTGGATACCCTCGCGGCACGTGGGCCGGGCAGCACGCTCGTCGTCATCGTGCCGCGCCATCCCCAGCGCTTCGACGAAGTTGCAGCGGCCATCGCGGCGCGCGGCTTGCGGCTGGAGCGGCGCTCCCTTCTGGGCGACGGCGCCGTGGCGCCTGCGGTGCAAGTGCTGTTGGGAGATTCGATGGGAGAAATGTTTGCGTACTACGCGGCTGCCGACGTCGCCTTCATTGGCGGCAGCCTCTTGCCGCTCGGCGGGCAGAACCTGATCGAAGCCTGCGCGGTCGGCACGCCGGTGCTGATCGGCCCGCACACCTTCAACTTCGCCGCCGTCAGCGAAGATGCTGTGACGGCGGGCGTAGCGCAGCGCGTGCCGGACGCCTCCGGCATGCTGGATGCCGCCTTCGCCTTGCTGGAAGACGACGAAGCCCGCGCTGCCATGGCGCAGCGCGCCCGCGCGTTCGCCGCCCAGCACCGGGGCGCGACGCAGCGCACGCTGGCGCTGCTGCGTCCCTTCCTCGACTGAGACTTACTTCGGCGTCGCCGCCTGGTTCTGCGCGACGGTCGTCTCGTTGATGCCGCCACCCAATGCACGATACAGATCGATGGCATTCGTCAGACGCAGCAGACGCGCCTGCACCAGCGACTGCTGGGCGTTGAACAGCTCGCGCTGCGCGTCCAGCACATCGAGCGAACTTGCGATGCCATTC
>SPQI01000449.1 GCA_004570315.1 Oxalobacteraceae bacterium OM1
CATGTGGTACGGCAAGGGCCCGGGCGTGGACCGCTGCGGCGACGTCTTCAAGCACATGAACCATGCCGGCACGTCCAAGCACGGCGGCGTGCTGCTCGTGGCCGGCGACGACCACGGCGCGTATTCCTCCACGCTGCCGCACCAGTCCGACCACATCTTCTCCGCCTGCATGATCCCGATGCTGTATCCCTGCAACGTGCAGGAATACCTCGACCTCGGCCTGCATGCCTGGGCGATGTCGCGCTACTCGGGTTGCGCGGTGGCCTTCAAGGCGCTGGCCGATACCGTCGAGTCCACCGCTTCGGTCGACGCCGATCCGTTTCGTCTTGAGATTAAATATCCCGAAGACTTCACCATGCCGGAAGGCGGCCTCAACGCACGGCTGTCCACCGACACGCTCGGCATCCAGGCGCGCAAGCAGGAAGCGCTGATGCAGGACTACAAGATCTACGCCGCCCTCGCCTACGCCCGCGCCAACAAGCTCAACCACACCACGATCGATAGCCCGAACGCCAAGCTCGGCATCATCGCTTCAGGCAAGTCCTACCTCGACGTGCTGGAAGCACTGGAAGAACTCGGCATCGACGAGACCATGGCGGCGGACATCGGCATCCGCGTCTTCAAGGTCGCGATGCCCTGGCCGCTGGAGCCGGACGGCGTGCGCGAATTCGCGCAAGGCCTCGACGAAATTCTCGTCGTGGAAGAAAAGCGCCAGATGGTCGAGTACCAGCTCAAGGAACAGCTCTACAACTGGCGCGACGACGTGCGGCCGCGCGTGATCGGCAAGTTCGACGAGAAAGGCGAATGGGTGCATCCGCGCGGCGAATGGCTGCTGCCGCCGAAGGCCGACTTCTCCATCGCGCAGATTGCCCGCGTGATCGCGCAGCGCATCGCCCGCTTCCACACCAGCGACCTGATCAAGGCGCGCCTGGCTTTCCTCGAAGCGAAGGACCAGGTGCTGACCAAGGCAGTGAACACGCCGCCGCGCCCGGCCTATTACTGCTCCGGCTGCCCGCACAACACCTCGACCAAGGTCCCGGAAGGCAGCTTTGCGCTGGCCGGCATTGGCTGCCACGTGATGGCAACCGCGATCTACCCCGAGTTCAACAAGCTGACGACGCACATGGGCGGCGAAGGCGCGCCCTGGATCGGCCAGGCGGCGTTCTCGCAAGTGCCGCACGTGTTCCAAAACCTCGGCGACGGCACCTACTTCCACTCCGGCTATCTCGCGATCCGCGCGGCCGTGGCGGCCAAGGTCAACATGACCTACAAGATCCTCTACAACGACGCGGTCGCCATGACTGGCGGCCAGCCGGTGGACGGCACGATCTCGGTACCGATGATTGCGCAGCAGATGGCGGCCGAAGGCGTGAAACGCATCGCGCTGGTGACGGAAGATTTGTCGCGCTACACCGACCGATCGTCGCTGCCTGCCATCGTCTCGCTGCATGACCGCAAAGACATGGACGCGGTGCAGCGCGAGCTGCGTGAAGTGTCGGGCGTCTCGGTGCTGATCTATGACCAGACCTGCGCCGCCGAGAAACGCCGCCGCCGCAAGAAGAACGAGTACCCGGATCCGAACAAGCGTTTGTTCATCAACGACGCGGTGTGCGAAGGCTGCGGCGATTGCGGCGTGCAATCGAACTGCACCTCCATCCTGCCGCTGGAAACCGAGTTCGGCCGCAAGCGCGCCATCGACCAGTCCTCCTGCAACAAGGATTACTCGTGCGTGAAAGGCTTCTGCCCGAGCTTCGTGACGGTGGAAGGCGGCAAGCTGAAGAAGTCCAAGACCGGCACCGCGAAGACCGACGACTTCGGCACGCTGCCGGAACCGGTGGTCGCCAGCTGTGACAACCCGTACAACATCCTCATCAACGGTATCGGCGGCACCGGCGTGATCACCGTCGGCGCGCTGCTCGGCATGGCCGCGCACCTCGAAGGCAAAGGCGCGTCGGTACTGGACATGACCGGCATGTCGCAGAAGAACGGTTCGGTGACCTCGCACGTGCGCATCGCCAACGACCCGCAGCGCATCCGCGCCCAGCGCATCGCCACCGGCGAAGCGGATCTGGTGCTCGGCTGCGACATGCTGACCGCCGGCGCGGCGGACGCCATCGCCAAGATGCGTCCGGGCCGTACGCGTGCGGTCGTGAACACGCACCAGCAGCCGACCGGCCATTTCGCGAAGAACCCGGAGTGGGCCTTCCCGGCGGATGAAGTGCGTGCGTTGATCGACGAATCGGTGGCCAACCGTTCCGACTATGTCGACGCGACGCGTCTGGCGACGGCGCTGATGGGCGACTCCATCGCGACCAATCTCTTCATGCTCGGCTTCGCCTACCAGAAGGGCGCCTTGCCGGTGAGCGAGGCTGCGCTGCTGCGCGCCATCGAGCTCAATGGCGTAGCGATCGACTCGAACAAGAAGAGCTTCCTGTGGGGCCGTCGCGCTGCGGTCGATCTTTCGAACGTCGAGCGTATCGCCATCCCCGGTACGCCCGTGGTCATGCAGCTGCCGGAAAGCCTGCCCGGCCTGATCAAACGCCGCGTCGCCTTCCTCACGGATTACCAGGACGCCGCCTATGCCGCGCGTTACGAAGAGCTGGTGAACAACGTGCGCGCCGTCGAGGCGGAACGCGGCTTGGGCGACAAACTGTCGCGCGCGGTGGCGAAGAGCTACTTCAAGCTGATGGCCTACAAGGACGAGTACGAAGTCGCGCGCCTCTACACCGACGGCAAGTTCGTCGAGAAGCTGAAGCAGCAATTCGAAGGCGACTTCACGCTCAAGTTCAACCTGGCACCGCCGCTGCTGGCGAAGAAGGATGCGAAGGGTCATCTGGTGAAGGCCGAGTACGGTTCGTGGGTGTGGACCGGCTTCAAGGTCCTGGCCAAGCTAAAGACGCTGCGCGGCTCAGCGCTGGACGTGTTCGGGTATTCGGCGGAGCGCAAGATGGAACGCGCGCTGATCGGCGAGTATCGTGAGGCGGTGCTCGCGCTGCTGGGCAAGCTGTCGAAGGACAACTATGCGCTGGCGGTGGAGATTGCTTCGCTGCCAGAGAAAGTGCGCGGGTTCGGGCATGTGAAGGACAAGGCAGTGGAGCAGTATCACGCCGAGTTGAAGGTGCTACGGGAGAAGTTTGCGGCGGCTGAGGCTGGATTGCCGCACGCGGCCTGATCCAATTCCGGAACCCATCCCCACCCTAACCCTCCCCTTGAAGGGGAGGGAATACCGAGGACTTGACCAGTACTGTCCGAGGCACCTCCGTCGGCTCCCTCCCCTTCAAGGGGAGGGCTGGGGTGGGGATGGGTTTAAAGCAGTTTCCCCTGTGCAGACGCCAAATAAGTGGCGAGGCAGGCGGATTAAGAAACGCGCT
>SPQI01000253.1 GCA_004570315.1 Oxalobacteraceae bacterium OM1
CGACGTCGTCGAAGGCGGGCGCCAAGTCATAGTTGGCCCGCGAGGCGTATAAGGCGGGAAAGGATGCGTTCGCCGGGGCGTGTTTCGGCGTTGGCTGCCGCACGGCGGTGCGCACCTCCTCGTCGAGATCGAGCTGCAGCAGCGTATCGAAGTCGCCGCGCACCACCACCAGCCGCGAACCGCCGTAGACCTCCTCGCCGTGGTGATTGGGCGTCGTGCCCTGGGTGCCCCAGTAGCTCACCACCAAGTCGCCGATGCGCGCCTGGCCGACGCTGTAGGTGACGACGTCGGAAAGGTTCGCTTCCAGCGTGATGCCATCGTCCCATGCCGCTTCCGCATCGAGGCTGGCCAGGCAGTCGTCGAGTTCCGCTTCGCTGGTCACGACCCATTGGCCGAGACCGCCGATGCCGCTGGTCTTCTTCACGCGCACCTTGCCGTACTGGAGCAGCGCCATGCCGCCGCTGCGCGCGTCCGCATGGCTGAAGGCGGAATAACCGGGCAGCACCACCTCGTCCACCCATTTCGAAAACGCCGTCGACCAGCCGGCCGGTGCCGCGGTGTGGCCCTGCGGCAGGCCGTGCGTGATCGCCTTGGTGGAGATGAACGCGTAGGGCGCGACGCCGCCGAAGAGATCGTGCTCGTTCGCGACGCCGAAGGCCTGCGCGGTGGCGGTGCCGATCAGCGTATCGCTCGGCACGAGGTACACCGGGCCGTCGTAGCGGTAAGCGGGATCGAAGCGGCCGGCGAAGTCATAGCCCTTGAGCGCGGCAATGCGCCGCGCCAGCTCGACGTGCGACAGATGTTCGTGGCCCTCGGGGTGGCGCGGCGAGCAGGCATGGATGGCGACCACGCCTGGCTGAATTGAAGTCATCGATGTTCCGGCATGCGGCCGGCCTTGTACCTTGTGTCATGGGAAGCGGCGGTGCGCCTGTTGCAGCGCAAAGCGCTCCAAGCTGCGACTTCCTCCCGTGCCGCCAGTTCCCCGGCGCATGGTTGCGCCAAGCGGTCATGCCGCATGACATGCATGGCGCCGATGTGTCCGGGGCCACCGGCTTCCGGCGTGTGCGGAAACCCGGCGAAGCGCGCTGGCGCGCGCATTGCTTACCCGCGTCATGACCGGCGCCGCTTGCGTGCCGGCGGTTCCCGGAAAAGGAGAACGCGTATGGACGAGTACTACGGAGAAACCGGTGACAGCACCGACACCGTGTCGCTCATGTTGTGGATGTTCGGCGGCTTCGCGCTCGGCGCGCTGGCCATGTACATGCTCGACCCCGACCGCGGCACGCGTCGGCGTGCGCTGGTACGCGACAAGCTGACGAGCGCAGCAAGTTCCGCGCGCGACACGCTCGATTCGCAGTCGAAGCAACTCGCCGACCGCGCCCGCGGCCTGTCGGCCGAGGTGAGCCGCAGCGTGCGCGAGCAGGCCGGCTCGTTCATGCGCTAGCGCAGCACGCGTCACGGCGGCGCGTCGTCCCTGTCTCGCTCCGGCCAGGCAGGGAAGAAAGACCGCATGCGTGAAAAATTTGCCGATGGTGCCGTCCTGCTGCAAGCGCACATGCAACGCGGGCGGAACCGGGCGGAACCATTGGGCGCGGCGTTGTCGAACGATACATTTTCGCGAGCAGCGCATGACCCTCCCATCGATTTCCGCCGACGCGGCCGGCCTCACGCGTCGCGGCTTCCTGCGTCTGACGACCGGAGCGCTGGCCGCCCCCTGGGTTGCCGGCGCCCATGCCGCATCGTCCGGCAACGATGTGCAGTTCCCGCCCGTCCAGGCGCAGAGCGAAAAGCCGGAGAAGACAGAGCAGTACGATGCGCCGGGCGAGCGCATCGGCTTCGCCATCGTCGGCCTCGGCCGCATTGCGGTGAACCAGGTGTTGCCGGCCTTCGCCAAATGCAAGCATGCGCGTGCCGTCGCACTGGTCAGCGGCGATCGCGACAAGGCACTCAAGATTGCCCGCCAGTACGGCATTGCGGAGCAGGCGGTGTTCGACTACCGCAGCTACGACCGGCTGGCCGACCACCAGCCCACGCAGGCGGTCTACATCGCGCTGCCCAACAACATGCACGCGGAATACACGGTGCGCGCCGCGCAGGCCGGCAAGCATGTGCTGTGCGAAAAGCCGATGGCCAACAGCGTGGCCGAATGCCGGCAGATGATCGATGCCTGCGCCAAGGCGCAGCGCCGCCTCATGATCGCCTACCGCAGCCAGTACGAACCCAATGATCGTGCCATCGTGAAGATGGTGCGCGCGAAACAGCTCGGCACGCTGCGCGAATTCATCTCAAGCAACATCCAGAACCAGGGCGACCCGAACCAGTGGCGCCTGAAGCGCGCCATGGCGGGCGGCGGCCCCTTGCCCGACGTCGGCATCTACTGCTTGAACGCGGCGCGGTTTCTCTCCGGCGAAGAGCCGGTCGAAGTGATCGGTCACGCCTGGACCAACCCCAACGACCCGCGCTTTCGCGAAGTGGAAGAAGCGGTGCAATTCATCCTGCGTTTTCCAAGCGGCTTCACCGCCACCTGCAGCAGCAGCTACAGCGGCCACAACGCCAAATTTTTGCGGCTGGTCGGCAGCGACGCCTGGGCCGAGCTCGATCCGGCCTATGCCTATACCGGCCTGCGCCTGCGCGTGGGACGGCTGGTCGATGGCCACGACGCCGTGCAGGAAATCGGCATCGACACCGGCGACCAGTTCGCCAAGGAACTCGACCACATGGCGCAATGCATCAAGGCCAACCGCCAGCCGCATACGCCGGGCGAGGAAGGCCTGCAGGACATGCGCATCATCGAAGCGATCTACCAGTCGGCCCGGGAAGGACGCACGGTGAAACTCGCGCCGCCCTCCGGGCCGGTGCGCGGACCCGAGCCGGAAGACGGCGGCTGAACCCGCACCTCCCGCAACCCATTTCATCTGGAGCATGCCATGGCATCGTTTGCATTCCGACCCCTGAACGAACAGGTCATCGTCATCACCGGCGCCTCGAGCGGCATCGGTCTCGCGACCGCGCAGGCCGCCGCGGACCAGGGCGCGAAACTCGTGCTCGCCGCGCGCAGCGAGGACACGCTGGCGCGCATCGCCGACGACATCAACGCCACGGGCGGCGATGCCATCTACGTGGCGGCCGACGTCGCGGACCGCAGCCAGGTCGAGCGCATCGCCGATGCCGCGATCCAGCGCTTCGGCCGCATCGACACCTGGGTCAACGACGCCGGCGTTTCCATCTACGGCCGCCTGGACGAGGTCTCGGAAGAAGACAACCGGCGCCTGTTCGACACCAATTTCTGGGGCGTGGTGAACGGCTCGCTGGTCGCGCTGCGGCGCCTGCGCAGCCAGGGCGGCGCGCTCATCAACGTCGGCAGCGAAGTC
>SPQI01000408.1 GCA_004570315.1 Oxalobacteraceae bacterium OM1
CTCATGGCGCCGCCGATCAGGAGCTGGCTCGCGGCCGAGTCGTCATTGTCATTGTCGCCGCGCCCGTAAGCGGTGACCAGGTAGTGCAGGTTCAAGGCCAATGGCGGGAAAGCCGTTTCGCCGGGCAGGGCCTGGCGCGGCATGTCGTTGTTTCGCCAGGCCGCATTGACCATGTGCTGGTACAGGAAGATGTTGATCTGGGCCGGCCTGGTCTCGCCCTTGCGCGCCAGGTCGAGCGGCTGGCTCGACACGAGCAGGTCGCTCAGGTTGCCGAGCAGGTCCTGCACCGGCTTGGTCAGCAGGTGACGCATGGTGGCCGTGACGGCGGCAATGGCGCGCGCGTCACTCATCGCTTGCCTCGCGAGCCTTGCTGGGCGAGGAACTGCTCCAGGCTCAAAGTGGCTGGCCGAGGACGCGTCACCTGCGCCGCCGGCAGCGCGCGCACCTCGACCCGGCCGATCGTCACATGCACGGTGGGCGCCGCCGGTGCCGGTGCCGGTGCCGGAGCGCCGCCCGCCGGCGCCTGCAGGCTCAGCGTGAACTCTCTGACGGTCGGTTGATAGTTCGCATCGCCCACATAGCTGGCCGATGCGGGGATCGCATTGCCTGCACTCAGCCCGCGGATCAGGCACACGGCTTCCGCAAGACTGACCCTGGGATCGAGCGCCACGATCGACGCCACGCATTGCTTGCCTTGCACCGAGACGCTGACAGTGCCGGTGGGCGGCACGCTGGGCGGCGTGACTAATTTGGCCGAGGACGGGTTGTACGTCACGCGGATGGAGAAGATCACGTCCAGTCCGGATGCGCTCGCTACGACATCGGTTGCTCGTACCGTCATGTCCGAGGGGAATGGGATCGGGGCTGGGGTTGGGGCTGGAGCTGGGGTTGGAGCTGGGGTTGGCGTCGGTGCTGGTGCAGGCGCAGGCGCGGGTAACGGTGCAGGTGCAGGTGCTGGTGCAGGCGCGGGTATGGGTGCAGGCGCTGGTGCAGGTGTCGGTGCAGGTTCTGGTGCAGGACCCGGTACTGGTGCTGGCCCTTGTGCGCTACCCGGTGTCGGTCCGGGCGCAGGCGCAGGTATTGGTGCCGGTGCGGGTGCAGGCGCCGGTCCGGACGCAGGCCCCGGCCCCGGTGCAGGGGCAGGCGTTGGGGCAGGTGCAGGCGTCGGGGCAGGTGTAGGCGCCGGAGCATCGGTCTGCTGTGCAGCGACCGGCATCCCATTCGTCGCCAGAGCAACGCTCAGGAGACTGGCCAACAAGGTACGGCGGGAGGGCAATTCTTTCTTCGTTGGCAGCTTCATGGCTTACCTTGAGCGTTGAAATGCTCCCTGTCCAGCCGGTCCGACAAGTCTCGTGTTGTCTGCTGCCACCCATGATCGGTGCATAGGCGCAGTGACGGCATGCAGGTCCTAGCCTAATCGTGCCGGCCGACAAACCGCATCATGCATTTGGGTGACACCGCGGCCGCCGGGCTGACGCAGATCAAGACGCATGCGCCGTCACGACCGATGCTGACACACCGGCCATGCATGAACGCGCCCCGCCCTTCGGTCCGCCTCGCGCCTTCATGCTTCGTTTCAAGCTTTCGCCATGCATGTGTTGTCCCGAACATTGATCGACCTGTATGACGCCGCCGAAGATGTTGCGCCGAACGAATACCCGGCGGTCGTGATGGCAGTGATGCATCGCCTGATCTCATTCGACGGCGCGCTGCTCGGATGCGGTCTGGATGCCATGGAACACGCTCGCATCTTCCATCGAAGCCCACTGCTGCCCAGTGACTATGCCAAGGTATATCGCAGCGACCCGCTCGCCTGTCGTCTGCGGCTGGGCCTGCGCGTCCCCGTGACCTGTGAGTGCCGTCGGTTCTATGTGGCGCGGGAATGCGCAGAGGTGAAACGCTTCTACCAGAGGCATCGGATTGCGCGTGTGCTGCTCTTCGGCGATCCGCCCGCAGGCCGGCTGCCGCGCCGATGGGTCGCCCTGTATCGCGGCGTCGACGCAGGCTTCACGCGGAACGAGCGCGCGCGCATGGAGGAAGTGTGGCCGCACGTGTCGCGCGGACTGACGGCGAATCGACGCCGGCACCTGGAAAGGCACGTCGCACGCCGTGCCGGCGCCGCATCGGCATTGATGAACCGCAGCGGCATGCTCGAAGCACAGGATACGGATTTCCGTGCACTGCTGGCCGCGGATCGGCTGGATGTCGCCGACGGCGTCATGCCGGAGCGCGTGCGCCAATGCTGGCGCGCCGGAAGCACCTATGTCGGGGAACATCTGCAGATATCGCTGCAGGAGTGCGGCGAATTCATCGTCTGTACCGCTGTGCCGCTCGGCTGCGCAGTCAAGCTCACGCCCGCCGAACGCATCGTCGCCAACCTGTTCGCCTCGGGATTGAACCATCGCCAGATCTCCGAACGGCTGGGCGTTTCGCAGAACACGGCCCGCAGCCATATCGCACACGCCTACGCGAAGCTCGACGTGCACGACAAGGCCGCGCTCGCCAACACGCTGGCGCTCGATCCGAGCCGCGTCAAGACCGGACGTACAGAATGAAAATATGAATTGACCGGCATCGCGCGTTCGGTCGTCATCGAACGCGGGACAACGGCCGGCAAGATGCAAGCATCGGTTGCCGCAACAACGAACGCACCAAAGAAAAAAGGACTTGGCAATCTGCTCAAGTCCTTTTCGAGATTCTGGTGGACGGTACTGGGATCGAACCAGTGACCCCTGCCGTGTGAAGGCAGTGCTCTACCCCTGAGCTAACCGTCCGGGAAAGTTCGCAATTATGGCACAAGTCCCGCCGGGAATCAAACCGCCGGCTCCGCCCGCCAGACGCAGGAGCCCTTGACCTCCTTGTCGAGCTTGTCGAGCAGGGCTTCGTGCTCGGCGAGTTCCTCTTCGGCTGCAGCGAGCACCATGATCTCGCCCAGCGGTGCGGCGATGAAGGACGCATCGGCCTGCGCGACTTCCGGCGCGGCGAGGTCGATGGTGAGGCTGTTCTGGCCGCGCGTCATTGCCAGATAGACCTCGGCGAGCAGCTCCGAATCCAGCAATGCGCCGTGCAACGTGCGGTGCGCGTTGGAGATGCCGTAGCGGTCGCACAGCGCGTCCAGCGAATTGCGTTTACCCGGATGCATTTCCTTCGCGTTGACCAGCGTATCGATCACGCCAGCGCAATGATCGATGAACGGCGGCAGCCCGAGCCGCTCGAATTCGTGGTTCAGGAACCCGAGGTCGAACGGCGCGTTATGGATGATGACTTCCGCGCCCTGGATGTACGCGCGCAATTCCTCGACGATCTCGTGGAACTTGGGCTTGTCGCTCAAGAACTCAGTGGTCAGGCCGTGCAC
>SPQI01000455.1 GCA_004570315.1 Oxalobacteraceae bacterium OM1
GCCGCGAGCCGCTCGAGGAACGCGCGCGATCCGATCACCGGCATGTTTCGAGGGAAGGGATGGATCGCCCAGGACGCAGGGACTTCGGCAACCGCAGCTTCGAACGGACCGACCGGCCGGAACGAGGGGACGCGACGGAGCGGTCTGCGTTTCCCAGGAAGGAGCGGGTGGAGCGCGCGCCGGAGGCCGGCATGCAAAGTTTCCGCATCGAAGTCGGGTACGTCCACGGCGTCAAGCCGGGCAACATCGTCGGCGCCATTGCCAACGAAGCCGGACTCAATGCGAAGCATATCGGCCGCATCGAAATCTACGACGACTACAGCACGCTAGATTTGCCGGCAAGCTTGCCCGACGATCTCCTCAGCCATCTGAAAACGGTGTGGGTCGCCGGCCGGCAGTTGCACATCAGCCGCGAAGGCGAGCCGGCCGCGGCGCGCGATGTGACAAGCAGGCCGAGCCGCACGCCAGGCTCCGAAAACAGCGGCACGCGCACCGACGCCGTGTCACGCAAGCGGCCATCCGAACGCCACGAGCAGGCGGAACGACCGGCGGCACACAAGGGCGAGCACCATGTCTCGCGCAACACGCCGGCCATGCAGACGTATCGCATCGAGGTAGGCCATGTGCATGGCGTCAAGCCGGCCAATATCGTGGGCGCGATCGCGAACGAAGCGGGGCTCGAGGCGAAATACATCGGCCGTATCGACATCCATGACGACTACAGCACGCTCGATCTCCCGGAAGGCATGCCCAAGGAGGTGTTCAAACAGCTGCAGACCGTAGCGGTGTCCGGGCAACCGCTGCGCATCAGTCGCGCAGCCGGTCCGGCGCAAGGGGAATCGACCTTCACCGACAGGAAGCCGCTCAAGCCGAAACCCGGTTCTGGCAAGCAGGTGGCCGAAGGGACAAGGACGAAGCCGAAGCCGCACCGCAAGGGCACGAAGCCGGCGTGAAGCCGGCATCAAGCCTGCATGAAGCCGCGCGGTGACGAGGCAGCAGGGCGTTTCCAAGCGATCTACGCACTACTACTCGTCCCCATCCCACATCCCGCAATTATTTCCGATCCCGAAATACCGCATTGCAACAAACGCTGTTTTTCTCCACGCACGCGAGGCCTACACTCCTTCCATCGATGAGCACACAACACCAACGACGTGCGACTCACGAAGGCAGGACCCGGAAACCGCGACGACTACGCGGCATGTCCGAGCCCGGAGTCATCAACATCACCTAGTGGAGAAACAACATGAACACCAAACAACTGATCCTTGCCGCTACCGTCTTCGCCGCCGCCGGCGCTGCATTCGCCGACGCGCCCGAGCAGTACGTCGACCACAGCCGCTTCGTCGGCACCAAGACCCGCGCCGAAGTGCGCGCCGAACTGAATAACGCCGCCCCGACCGAAACGCTGGCCCGTGGCAACCAGGTCGTCGACTTCAGCAACGTCGCCACCTCCGGCAAGACCCGCGCCGAAGTCCGTGCCGAGCTGAATAACGCGGCGCCGACCGAAACCCTCGCCCGCGGCAACCAGTACGTCGACTTCAGCAACGTCGCTTCCACCCGCACCCGTGAAGAAGTGCGCGCCGAAGCCGTGCGTTCCGCCCGCAACAACGAGCACCTGATCGGCGGCTAAGCTGCCCCTCGCGGCGGCATTGTGGAGCCGCCGCCCGCTTGACCCTGTCTCCTCCCACTCTCCAAGAGTTGGATTTTGTCCCCGCGACCGCAAGGCGCGGGGCTTTTTTTATTCGGCGCCCAGATCGAGTTCGGGATAGGCGCGGAAGATGCCCTCGTCGTTGAACGGGATGCGCCGCGACGAGGCGAGATAGGCGGCGATGCGCGGCCGCTCCAGCACGCGGGCGTGAATCGCATGGATGCGCGGATAGGCGTCCTGCAATGCATGCATGGTGTCCGGGAACGCGTAGCGCATGCCCTCGACCATCTGGAACAGCGAGAGATCGGCATAGGAGATCGCTGCGCCCGCCAGCCATGCCTCCCGCGGCTGGCGCGCGAGCACCGCCTCGAAGTAAGCGAAGAATTTCGGCAGGCGCGTCTGCGTGAAATCGGTCGCGCGCCGCAAGGCCTCGTCGCGCTGCTCTTCGTAGTACAGGCTGCTCGCAATCGGATGATGCGTGTCGTGCACCTCGGTCACGAGGTCGGCGATCGTGAGCTGCAGCTGGTGCACCCAGAGCCGGCCGGCCTCATCCTGCGGCGCCAGCTGATGACGCGCGCCGAGGAACAGCAGGATATTGGCGGTCTGGCCGATGACCTGTTCGCCGCTGCGCAGGAAGGGCGGCGCAAACGGCAGCTGCGCGAGCGCAGGGTCTTCCATGAGCCGCAGCATGGCCTGCATGCCCTTGCCCTTACCTTTCTCGCGCGCGACGTCGACATAGTCGGCGCCGGCTTCCTCCAGCGCAAGACGAACGAATTCCCCGCGACCCTGGATGCCGGGCCAGTAGTAAAGCGCGTAGGACATGGCGCACTCCGTGCATGGCAGATGATCGCCACAGTATGCGCGCCGCGCGCGCTCTGCTTATGAGCCGGATTAAGCCCCGCCGAAGCGCGCGACCGAGAAGGCCGCCAAGTGTTGCGTGTCGGCTTCCCCGCGCAGGGCTGCGGAAAGAATCCGTCCGGTATTGATCGAGCCCGTCACGCCGAGATGGCCGTGTCCGAATGCGCACCACAGGCCCTCGCGCCGCGGCACCGGCCCGATGACCGGCAGTGAATCCGGCAGGCAGGGACGATGTCCCATCCAGGTCGAGGCCTGGCCGTCGAGCTGCAGTCCCGGCAAGCCTTCCTGCGCCGCCACGCCCAGCATGTGGGCGCGCCGCGGCGTCGGCGGCATCGACAATCCACCGAATTCCACCGTGCCGGACACGCGCAGGCCAGTCTCCATCGGTACGATGAAGACCTTGCGGTCGGCCAGCACCACCGGCCGGCTCACCGTCAGGTTGGGCCGCGCGAGATGCAGGTGATAACCGCGCTGGCTTTCCAGCGGCACCTTCCAACCGAGCGGGGCCAGCAGCGACGACGAGCGGATGCCCGCCGCGATCACTACGTGCTTCACATGCCGGCTGCGCGTCTCGCCATGCACGTCCCAGCCGCCGGCGCGCGGCGTGAGGCCGCGCACGCGTTCCTTCGCGAAGCTCGCGCCCTGTTGCAGCAGCACCTGCGTCAATGCGCTCGCGTAGCGGAAGGGTTCGGTGACCGCGCCCTGTTCCGGCATGAACACGCCGACGCGATACTGCGGTCCGGCCGACGGCTCCAGTTCGCGAATGCCCGCGGCGTCGAGTACGTCGGCGCGCACGCCGTGGCGGCGGCGCAGCTCCCAGCTGCCGGCGTCCTTGGCG
>SPQI01000244.1 GCA_004570315.1 Oxalobacteraceae bacterium OM1
ATCGGGAACGGTCCGGTCGCCGGCATGCCGGTGCAGCACACGGTCCGACAGGCCGACGCCGCGCCGATCGAACAGGATGATGCGGAAATGCCGGGCGAGGCCGGCCAGGAAGGCGGATAGCTGCGGCAGCTCCCATACCATTTCCACGGAAGAGATGAAGCCGGGGATGAACAGCAGGTCCCGTGCGCCGGACCCGAACACTTGATAGGCGAGATACACGCCTTCGCTGCAGACATAGCGAGTCTCCGGCCGCATGTCGCCCCATACGCCGGCCGTCGTCGAACGTGCGGCGGCCTCGGCAGCCAGGCGATGGAAAGATGGCGCGGCATCCAGCCCGAGTTCATCCGCCAGGTTGCGCCGCAGGGTCTGGAACAGCGTCATGCATTCGGCGAAGCGCCCGTCGCGATACAGCAGCGCGGCGGCCTGCTCCGCGCCGGCCTCGTCGAGCGGATCGGTCGGCAGATCGGCAAGCAGGAGCGCCAGCGCTTGTGCGGGATTGCCTGCTTCGATCCAGGCGCTGACGATGCCGTTGCGCAGGCGCCGGCACATGCCGGATTGCGCCACGCGCTGGTAGTCGAGCCATGCGGCCGCAGGACTGGCCTCGTCGAAGTGCAGCGCGCCCAGCAAGGGCTGGCGCGCCGCTGCGACGATACGCGCAGCGGCCTGGGCATCACCCTCGTCGCCACTCTTGTTGCCACTCTTGTAGCCGCCCTTGTAGCCACCCTTTTCACCGCGCTGCACGACGGCGGCGTGAGCGGCGAGAAAGGCATCCAGGTCGCACTGTTCGAGCCACTCCGCCGCCAGCCGCAGCAAGCCGCCGTCCTCGACGACGGCGCTGTCACCCAGCTGCAGGCGCGCCTCATACACGAGGCGGCGCAAGCGGCTCCTGCGCGCGGCGTCAGTCCCTTCGGCCCAAAGACGCTCGGCCAATGTCTCCTTGAGCATCCCGCGCGGCTCGGCCGCGACCAAGGCCAGCAGCAGCGCGCAACGCTTCAGGCGTATCGCTTCGAAACGGCCGTCGCGGACGATGCCCGGTTGGCCGAAGAGCCGGAGTTCATGCGGCATGGGATGCGATGGGATGGAATGCGATCGGCTGGTGACGGGCCGGATCGATCAAGGATGCCAGAAAAGATGACCGCCTTGCATGGCTTGCGGCGCAGCACCGGCGCGCGACCGGCATGCCTTGCGTCAATGACGAAGGCGCGAGGGAACGCCGGAGGAACGCTCTCCCCGCATGCTGGCACGACTGGACCTTTCATATGGAGAATTCCCATGTTCATTCGCATCTTCTCTCTGCTGTCTTCGCTGGTCGCCGCCTCGGCATTGATGGTGTTCTCCGGATTCCTGCAGAACTGGACACCGAAAGGCATCGATACGCCCTTTGTCTTCCGCGGCGGCGGCGTGGCGATGAATGTGGTCCTGCTGCTGGCGTTCGGCATTGGCCACAGCGCACTCGCGCGCCCGGCCGTCAAACGCATGCTGTTCGGCACGCTCAACGCCAGAATGAGCCGCAGTGTCTACAACCTCGTCGCCGGCGTGCAGCTGGGCTTGCTCATGGCGTTCTGGACGCCGATGCCCGGCACGCTGTGGCGCTTCGATTCGGCGCTCGGCATCGGCCTCGCGCACGCCATCTTCCTGTTCGGATGGCTCCTGCTGTTCGTCGCCACCTTTGCCATCGACCCCTGGCATATGTTCGGGCTGAGGCAGGCATTTTCCAAACAGCAGGCGGAGCCCGCTTTCTCGATGCGCGGCCCCTATCGCTTCGTGCGTCACCCCATCCAGGCCGGTCTGATCCTGGCGTTCTGGGCGACGCCTCACATGACGGCAGGGCATGCGCTGCTCGCGGCCTTCCTGACGGCCTACAGCGTACTGGCGACACTTCACCTCGAAGAGCGCGACCTGCATGACCAGCTGGGCCGGGAGTATGCGAGCTACAGCAAGCGGGTGCCGGCTCTGATTCCGCGTCTGTTCGGCAGGAGGAAAGCGTGAACTGGCGCATGCATCGACGCGCTGGCAAAGGCCTGCATGGAACGGTTCATGGCAGGCCGCGCTTCCGAATGGACGGCAGCATCCGCCCCAGGACGCCATCGCGCAATACGTAGTGGTGATAGAGCGCCGCAGCGGCATGCCCGGCGGCAAGGATGACGATGGCCCATCCATTCCATTCGTGGATCTCCCCCATCAGCCGATGCATCGGCTTGGAGAACGGCTCCATGGGCGGAGTCATCAGCAATCCAAAGAAGCTCATGGATTCGTTCCCGGACCAGCGCAGGACGAAGCCCAGCACCGCCTCGGCGGCCAGCATGGCATAGAGCAGGTAGTGGACCGCCTTGGAAGCAAGCTCGACCCACCCGGTGGTGGCGGCCGGGACGGCATGGCCGGGCGTCAGGCGCCATACGATCCGGATCGCGATGACGGCCGTCAACACGATGCCCAGCGACATGTGGGCCACGATCATCAGGTGGCGGGTCGGCCGCGGGAAATCGCCCCAGGTCACGGCCAGCACAAACTGCACGATGACCAGCAGTGCCGTCAGCCAATGGAGCGAAATCGAGAAGGTGTCGTAACGGGTACGGTCGTCGCCGGCCGCAATTCGCGTCGCGCTGTGGAGCAAGGGATGTTGTTCGGGACGCATGGCGGTCTCTTGGGAGTGGCGGATGCCGTCTGGACACGCAAGATCCATACCGTCGCGCCGAGCCGTTTTCATTCGCATTCCCGGGCCAGCGGCATTCCGGGCGCAGGAGAACTTTTTGCCGCCCCACCCTCCAAACCGGAGGCATACTCAGGCTTTTGCGGCTGAACGGGAAGGCACATGAAGCATAGGGAATCGCACAGCATCGCGCAGATCGGCTGGCTGCGTGCCGCCGTCCTGGGAGCCAACGATGGCATCGTGTCGACGGCCAGCCTGATCCTTGGCGTGGCCGCGGCACACGCTTCGCACCAAAGCCTGCTGCTGACCGGGCTGGCAGGACTGGCCGCCGGTTCCATGTCCATGGCGACCGGCGAATATGTGTCGGTGTCGTCGCAGGCGGACACCGAGAAAGCCGCGCTCGCCCAGGAGCAATCCGAACTGGAGAACGACTACCATGCGGAGCACCGCGAGCTCACCGGCATCTACATGCGCCGCGGCCTCGATCACCCGCTTGCCGGACAGGTCGCCGCCAAGCTGATGGCACACGATGCGCTGGGTGCGCATGCGCGCGACGAGCTGGGCATCTCCGAGCTGTCCACGGCGCGCCCGCTGCAAGCTGCCGCGGCATCGGCCGCCAGCTTCGCCGCCGGTGCCGCGCTTCCCCTGGCAGTCACTGCCATTGCCCCCGCCGCGCAGGTCATGC
>SPQI01000061.1 GCA_004570315.1 Oxalobacteraceae bacterium OM1
TCGTTGATCTCGCGCACCAGACCCGCATGGGTCCTTGCGGCAGACGTCCAGCGGAATAGGCTTGGCTGCGTCACATGCGCCTCCACGTTGCGGCGCCCGCCGGGCACGGACAGGCTCTCTTCCATCATAGTGCGCAAAGCGCCGCGGTACAGCCTGCAATGCGAACGTTCAAGGTTTCAGGTTGTTGCCGAGCTGGTCGAGCGCGACGCTGATGTTCGCATTCGCCGCCGAGTTCTTGATGTCCACGACCTGAATCTGGTTGTTCATCTGGTCCGCGTAGTAGTTGTTGATCTGGAAGAAGTTCATCGAGGGCGATTGCCGCATGGATTCCGGCACGTAGGGCGTGAAGGCGCCGAACACCCAGGGCGCACCGCCGCCGCGGACGGCTTTCATGGCATGCCGGTCGAGCGAGCGGCTGGCGGGCAGGTCGTGGATGGCGAGGGACATGGCGGTCTCCGATGCGGTGGCGATGCGATTACGCCGGACGTCCCGGCAGGCCGGCGAGCAGGCCCGGCGGCAGGCCGATGTTGTTGGCGGCCCATTGGGTCGGATTGACGTCGAGGTTCAGGCCCGGCGCGCCGACGATGCTGTTGTTGAGCACGTTGGTGCTTTGCATCAGGTTGTTGGTCTGGGCGATGTTGATCGGCACGTAGACGTTCACCGACGGGCTGCCGAGACCGGTGCCGCCGCGCACTGCCGACATGGCTTTCGTATCGAGCGCAGCCGGGGCGAGGTCGCGAATGGCGAGAGCGGACATGATGATTTCCTTTCTTCTTGAGTAGGACGGCGGTGGAGGCGGACCTCCACCGCGGTGACGATCAGCCGATCGAGTTGTAGCCTTGCTGGTTGTTGTTGGCGTAGATGCTGCCGCCGAAGACGGCGGAGCAGTTGCCCGTCGCGTTGCTCTGGAACTGGTTGTTGGCCTGCGCGATGTCGACGGTGGTGGTGACGGTGCTCGGCTGCGAGGACTTTACTTCCCACGACGGATAGCTGCAGACCGGCATCTTCGGCATGCCGCAGAAACCGCCGCGGACAGCGGACATCTCTTTGGCAGCCAGGGTCTCGGCACGGGACAGGTCTTTGATGAGTGCTTTCATGATGTATCTCCTTGAATGGATTCGTGAATCGAAAAAATGAGTGAATGAAAAATCAGCCGATCGAGTTGAAGCCTTGCTGGTTGTTGCAAGCCGAGATGCTGCCGCCGAAGACGGCTGAGCCGTTGCCCGTCGCATTGCTCTGGAACTGGTTGTTGGCTTGCGCGAGGTCGACGGTCGTGGTGACGGTGCTCGGGGGCAGCTTCACTTCCCATGTCGGATAGCCGCAGACGGGCATCTTGGGCATGCCACAGAAGCCGCCGCGGACAGCGGACATTTCCTTGGCGCCGAGTTCTTTGGAACGGGACAGGTCTTTGACGAGTGCTTTCATGATGATCTCCTGGTGTCGATGAATGGATGCGTGTTGAATGAAATGGGTTTAGCCGATGTGGTTGAAGCCTTGCTGGTTGTTGTTGGCGTAGATCTCGCCGCCGAACACAGCGGAGCCGTTGCCGGTGGCATTGGCCTGGAACTGGTTGTTCATCTGCGCGAGCGACACCGTGGTGGTGACGGTCGAACCGGGCGCTGCCGGCAGGGCGAACCCTTCCAGGCTGGCGGGCATCTTCCAGGCATAGCCGCCGCGCACGCGGGCCATGGCTTTGGTGTCGAGTTCCGCGGTGACGGACAGGTCTTTGAGGTGCAGTGCTTTCATGGTCAATCTCCTTCAGTGGTGGTGTGGTGGTTTGGGGTTGAGCGTTTTGTGTTGGGCTCGACAGGGATATAGCAGGGGGTGTGCCAGGCCGTGCGCGGCGACGGCGGCACTTTCCAACTCATTGAAAATAAAAAGGATTTTTTGAAGGGGTGGCGAACCGTTGCGGGTTTTGCCACGGTGCCGGACCACGCGGCAGACGGGCCGCCGCCGACACCTTGCGATGAAGTGTTGGACCAGCGCCGACACCCTGCGCTGAAGCGGCGAGCGGCCGCGCTGCGAGGCATGCGCGCGCCCAAACGGGCATGCAGATTGCGCGCAAGACGGACGCGCGAGTCGCGTGGTAGAAAGATCAACTCGCCGCACTACAATGCTGTTAGAGCACCTGCCGGGGACGCTATGGCCAGTCTTGCGCAAGCAATACAGGGTTTACAGAACGGACGCCTGTCGCCCCGAGAATTCTTTGCCCAGCTCGATGCCGCGATCGCCGACGACGAGTCCGTCACCGGCCAGCTGCGCGATCTGCTGAGCGAAGAGCACACGCGCGTGATGCTGCCGCCGGACGTCATCACCGAGCTGCAGCGGCGGATTGCGCATCTCACCATTTCCAAGGCCGGGCTCGGCGACGTGCAGCTGCAGACGCGGCCGGGTGCGCATGCGCACCCTACGGAGGGATCGGGCGGGTTCCTGCCTTTCCGGCCGGAACAGTCGGGGCGTATCAAGGGCGTGGGCGACACGCTCAACAACCGCTTCGTGCTGGAGGAGTGCATCGGCTTCGGCGGCATGGGCACCGTCTACAAGGCGCTCGACCTGCGCAAGCTCGAAGCCTCGGACCGCAAGCCCTATATCGCCATCAAGGTGCTGAACGCGCAATTCAGCGCGCACCCGCAGTCGCTGATCGCCCTGCAGCGCGAAGCGAAGAAGGCGCAGACGCTCGCGCATCCCAACATCGTGACGGTCTACGACTTCGACCGCGACGGTCCCATGGTCTACCTCACCATGGAGTACCTCGCGGGCGAACCACTGAGCCGCCTGCTGCGTTCGCCGGACTTTACCGGCATGCCGGTCGACAAGGCCCTGCACATCGTCGGCGGCATCGCCCGCGCACTGGCCTATGCGCACGAACGCGGCTTCGTGCACTGCGACCTGAAACCGGCGAACGTGTTCGTCACGCATCGTGGCGACGTGAAGGTGATCGACTTCGGCATCGCCCGCGTCTTCCGCAAACCGGATGAGGATTCCGAGGCGACGGTGTTCGACGCCGGCAGTCTCGGCGGCCTCACGCCCGCCTATGCCAGCCCGGAGATGATCGAGCACCTCGTGCCCGACCCGCGCGACGATCTCTACGCGCTCGCCTGCATCACCTACGAGCTGCTGACCGGCAAGCACCCGTTCAACCGGCTGGCCGCCACGCAGGCGCGCAGCCAGGGTATGAAGCCGGAGCGGCCCGAAGGACTGCACAACCGCCAGTGGCGCGCGCTGCGCGCGGCGCTCGCCTTCGACCGCAACCAGCGCACGCCGAGCGTGATGCGCTTCTACGAAGACATGACGCGCAAGCGCAGTCCGATGCTGGCCGTGAGCATC
>SPQI01000465.1 GCA_004570315.1 Oxalobacteraceae bacterium OM1
TCGATGGGCTGCGTGATGGGCTGCGTGATGGGCTGCGTGATGGGCTGCGTGATGGGCTGGCTCATGGGGAAATCCTTTTTTGGTAGTGCGCGTTGAAATGAAAACGGCGGCAGTATGCGCAGCCAAGGTGACGGCCCCATGACGCAGTTATGACAAGGCTGCAACAATCAGGCGGCAACCATCGTGCGCATGGCGGCACGGACGCCCTGCCGCGCTTACAATCGTGTGCTGCACCTTGCCTTCGCCCTTCCCATGCAGATCGATACCCTCCGCCAGCGCCTGCGCGCGCACGGCGCCCAACCCGTACACGAGCAGCGCATCCTGCGCGACTGGCTGCAGGCGCGTTCCCACGAGCGCGGCCGGCGCCCCGCTTCGCTGTTCTTTCCCAAGCCTCTCGCCACTGCCCTGCCCGCACTCGATGCGGAGTTCGCCGCCATCGCGCGCGTGATGTCCGCGCACGAGACCCCCGACGGCTCGGCGCGCCTGCTGGTCGGCCTGGCCGACGGCCAGATGGTCGAGAGCGTGCTGCTGCCGCGCGACGGCGTATGCATCTCCAGCCAGGTCGGTTGTGCGGTGGCTTGCCGCTTCTGCATGACGGGCAAGAGCGGTCTCCTGCGCCAGCTCACCAGCGGCGAGATGCTTGCGCAGGTGGCGCTCGCGCGGCAGCGGCGCAAGGTGAAGAAGGTCGTGTTCATGGGCATGGGCGAACCTGCGCACAATCTGCAGAACGTGCTCGACGCCATCGAGCTGCTCGGCACCGAGGGCAACATCGGCCACAAGAGCCTGGTGTTTTCCACCGTCGGCGATCCGCGCGTCTTCGAGCGGCTGCCGCAGGCGGCGGTGAAGCCGGCGCTCGCGCTCTCGCTGCACACCACCAAGGCGGAGCTGCGCGCGCAGCTGCTGCCGAATGCGCCGCGCCTGACGCCGCAGGATCTCGTCGCCCTCGGCGAGGACTATGCGCGCGCCACGGCCTACCCCATCCAGTACCAGTGGACCTTGCTGGAAGGCGTGAACGACGGCGACGACGAGATCGACGGCATCGTGGAACTGCTGAAGGGGAAATACGCGGTGCTGAACCTCATTCCCTACAACACCGTGCCCGAGCTGGCGTACCGCCGGCCGGCGGATGAGCGCTCGCGCGAGATGATCCGGCTGCTGCACCGGCGCGGGATTCTGGCCAAGCTGCGTGACTCCGCCGCCCAGGAGGTGGACGGCGGCTGCGGACAACTGCGGGCGCGTGCCTTGGGAGGCGCGGCCCGCAGGATTCCGATTGCGGCGGAAGGATAAGCAGGCCGCGCCGAAACTCGGCCCGAGACGATGCGGATTACATCGTCGTGGCTGCCGTGGTGGTGGTCGATGCCGGCGGGTCGGCCGTGGTGGAGCCGCCCGTCGTCGTGTCACCGGTGGTGGTGCCTCCGGTGGTGGTGCCTCCGGTGGTGGTGCCGCCCGTGGTGGTGTCGCCGGTCGTGGAGCCGCCGGTCGTATCACCGCCTGTGCTGGAACCGCCGGTGGTCGTGCCACTCGTATCGCTGCCGGTCGTGCTGCCGGTCGTGCCGCCAGTGGTGGTGCCACCGGTCGTGGTGTCACCCGTCGTGGACGAGCCGCCCGTTGCGGCCGGCAGGCTGGACACGAGTTGCTGCGCCTCCGTCAGGTGCTTCTGCAGGACCGTCAGGTTGGTCGCGGCATAGTCCTTGAACGCCGAGTTGGTCTCGCTCTGGCTCGCGGTGGTGAACAAGGCGACCGCAGTCTGGTGTGCGCTCACATTGAACGTTGCATAGCGGCGATCGAACTCGTCGCCCGTCAGCATCGACAGCTCACGATGCTGCAGGAAGAACTCGGCCGGCGGCACGTTCGGCAGCGGGATGTTCTGCTGCGCGGCGAGCGTGAACAGCGTGCCGGCTGCCTTCGAGTGATCGGCGATCATCTCGAGCGCGAACTTTTTGACGGCATCGTTCGTACCGAGCTGGATTGCACGATAGGCAAGCAGCTGTTCGCCGGCATTGCTGGCCGCGGCGGCCACCGGGAACGAGGGCTGCAGGCTGTCGTACAAGGTCTTGGCTTCGTTCAGATGTGACTGCAGCGTATCGACGTTATCCGCGGCGAAGCTCTTCACCTCGGCGTCGGTACCCGAATCGGCCTGCGCCTGGGTGGCGGCGACGTCGCCGACATGCACGATGACGTTCATGCTCATGTAGGCCTTGTCGAAGTCCTTGCCGCTGAGGCGGTTCAGATCGGCCTGCATGGCCTGGTCCGCGGCGGACAAGGACGGCAGGGTGATCTTCTTCGCCTGCGCCAGTGAGGTGAGCAGCTGGTTGGCGGCCGTGTGCTCCTTGACCATGCGTGCGGCATAGGTTTTCACCGCGGCATCCGTCGCCTTCGTCTGCGCAACGGTGCCGAGGGCGATTTCCTTCAAGCCATGGCGATAGGCAATGGAGATGTAGGCCGCCGGATCGATGCTCGCGCTGATTTCTTCCGCCATCGCGAGATGCGTGGCGAGCAGCGGCAGGATGTTCTTGGCGAAGTCGCGCGTGGCGGTGTCGTCGGTCGCGTCGGCACGGGACAGGAAGGCAGCAACGGTCGCGTCATGCAGAGCGACTGCCTGCGTCATGTAGGTCCGGTCGTAATCGATGCCGGTCGGTGCGGCAGGCTGAGTCTGCGTGCCGGTCTGGGTGGTCGTCGCCGCACCCGTGCCCGACGTTGCAGTCGAGCCGCTCGTACCAGTGGTACCGCTCGTACCGGTGGTCGTGCCTGTGGTGGTGCCGGTGCCTGTGGTCGTGCCTGTCGTGCCTGTCGTACCGGTGGTGCTGCCGGTGCTGGTGCCGGTCGTCGTGCCGCTGGTGCCGGTCGTGCTGCCGGTGGTGGTGCCCGTACCCGACGTGCCAGTGGCCCCGGTGGTCCCGGTGGTGCCAGTCGTGCCCGTGCCCGAGGTGCCGGTGCTCGTGCCCGTCGTGGTCGATGTGCCGCTGCCAGGCAATGTGACATTCGCGGCTTTGGCCAGCAGGCTGATCTGCGCGTTCGCATTGGTATGGTCGGCGACCATCATGTCGGCGAAGCGGCGCACGTCGTCGGTCGTCGCCTTCTGCGCGGCGTCCTGCGACGCGGCGATTTCGGTGAGGCCGCTCTGATACGACTGGGTGAGGAACTGTGCCGCCGCCGATGCCGTGGTGGTGCCCGTGGTTCCGGTGCCGGTGGTGCCGCTTCCGCTCGTGCCCGTGCCGGTCGTTGCCGTGCCGGTCGTGCCAGTGCCGGTGGTGCCTGTGCCGTTGGTTGCCGTTCCGGTAGTGCCTGTGCCAGTGG
>SPQI01000348.1 GCA_004570315.1 Oxalobacteraceae bacterium OM1
ATGTACAGCATGGTCATCTTCCCGGTGCGCACGCGCGGCTCGGCCAGCAGGTTGACGTTGTTCGATACCGCCTCCAGTCCGGTGTAGGTACCGCCGCCCTGCGAATAGGCCAGCATCAGCATCCCGGCCACGCCGGCCCAGCCGATGCTGCCGGCCAGCTCGCGCGTTTCGGCGATTGTGCTGGGCACGAGCTGCGGCAGGTGGGAGGCATGGGAGACGATGCCGTACACGATCAGCACCAGGTGGGTGGCCACGAACCCGGCGAAGATCGGCAGCAGGATCTGGATCGCCTCCTTCAGCCCGCGCAGGTTCATCACGATCAGCGTGGCGATGAAGAAGGCCTCGGCCCATAGCTTGTATGGCTGGAACCCGAGCGGCAGGAAGGATGCGAGCGCGTCGACCCCGGACGCAATCGAGATCGCGATCGTCAGCACATAGTCGAGGATCAGGGCGCAGCCGGAAATCAGGCCCAGGTAAGGTCCGACCAGCTTGGTCGCGACGCGGTAGCCGCCACCGCCGGTGGGGAACAGCTCGATCACCTGGTTGTATGCAAGCGCGATGACAAACACCGTGAGGGCGGTGGCGATCGCCATGTACAGGCCAAGGTGGGTGTGGGTGCCGAGGGCGCGGAAGGTCTCTTCGGGGCCATAGGACGACGACGACAGGCCGTCGGCTCCCAGACCGACCCAGGCCAAAAAGGCCACCAGCGCCATCGAGTGGCGGGTCTCGCTTTTCAGGGGGTCGAGCGCCTTGCCGAGGATTAGTTCGCGAATCTTCTTGTTCTTCATTGTGTCCGCCGTCCGGGGACGGCTCTGTTTCTGGGGAATCCGGGATGATACGCTTTAACGCGGCTGGCGGACACTGCCGTGTTCCCTCTGCCGGGAAACTGTTGCCCGAGCAATCCAAATCGAGGATAATGCGGGGGCGTCGCCGGGATGGCGGAACAGGTAGACGCACGGGACTCAAAATCCCGCGCTGGAAACAGCGTGCCGGTTCGATTCCGGCTCTCGGCACCAGCAACGCAACAGCAACGCACGAGTAATGACAAAACAGACGCACCGGCTTCGGTGCGTTTTTCATTTCTGCACGTGCGCGCTGCATCGCGCCTCGCAACGCAGCGACCGTGTTGCTCTTGGTCCTGCTGCGCTTCTACCGTGGTCCGCCACTCCCCTATAATCGGCTCATCTTACTGTCCGGTCCGTATTCCGCCCTTGACTGCGGTCACGGCATCCCGGCATCGCCCTTGAGCCACCCATGCCAGTTTCCCTCGATAACCTCCTCGTCGTCGGTATTTCTTCCCGCGCCTTGTTTGACCTCGAAACCGAGGAAACAATCTTTCGCACGCAAGGCCTCGAAGCCTATCGCCGCCACCAACTCGAGAACGAAAACGAGATCCTGAAGCTCGGCTCCGGCTTCGCCCTCGTGCGCGCGCTGCTCAAGCTCAACTTGCTCACGCACAATCAGCGCTTCGTCGAAGTGGTGATCATGTCGCGCAATTCGTCGGAAACGTCGATGCGCATCTTCAATTCGATCAAGCACTACGGCCTCGACATCACGCGCGCCGTGTTGTCCGGCGGCGCGCCGCTGGCTCCCTATCTGCGGGCGTTCAACGTCAGCCTCTTCCTGTCCCTGCACGAGGACGACGTGCAGGCGGCCATCGATTCCGGCGTGGCCGCCGCGCTCCTGTACCAGAAGCCGAGCAATGCCTTCGAAGAACTCGACCAGATCCGCATCGCCTTCGACGGCGATGCCGTCATCTTCTCCGACGAATCGGAGCGCATCTTCCAGACCCAAGGCATCGAAGCCTTCGAAAACCACGAGCGCGAGAATGCGCTCAAGCCGCTGCCGGAAGGGCCGTTCGCGCGATTGCTCAAAGCGCTGTCCTATATCCAGAACAACTTCAAGAGCGCCGACGGCCGGTCAGCGCCGATCCGCACGGCGCTCGTCACCGCCCGCTCCTCGCCGGCGCATGAGCGGGTGATTCGCACCCTGCGCGCGTGGAACGTAGCGATCGACGAGACCTTCTTCATGGGCGGCGTCGGCAAGTCGGACGTGCTCGCTGCCTTCAAGCCGCATATCTTCTTCGACGACCAGCCAGGACATTGCGACCGCGCCGCGCCGCTCGTGCAGACGGGCCGCGTGCCGATGCGCACACTCGAAGCCGTGCCCGACCCGACGAAGGCCGCATAGGGCACGCGTACTTTTCAAAGCGGCAATTGACGATTTGCCATGTCGGTTCAGACCGACAAAAAACTATCCTGTAGTCAATAAATTCTCTGCGAACGGTTAGAATTCAGACTCTACCGTCTTACCGCAGAGCAATGACCGACGCCCTCTCCCTCAGGCAGCTGAACCGCACCTTCATCGGAAGCGTGCTGTTCATCGACATCGTCGGCTACTCGCGCCGCACGGTGCCGGAGCAGCTCGAGATGAAGGAGCTGTTCAATACGCTGCTGCAGGACGCCGTGCAGAACGTCGCACCCGCCGACCGCATCATGGTCGACACCGGCGACGGCGCGGCCATCGCCTTCCTCGGCGATCCCGAGGATGCCCTGTTCGCCGCACTCTCGTTGCGCGATGCGATCGACGCCGGCCGCGCCGCCGCCGTGGGCGAGGCGGGCTTCGTGCGTATGGGCATCAACCTCGGCCCGCTGAAGATCGTGCGCGACATCAACGGGCACACCAACATGATCGGCGACGGCGTCAACGACGCACAGCGCGTGATGAGCTTCGCCGACGCGGGCCAGGTGATGGTCTCGCACTCCTACTTCGACATCATTTCGCGCTTCTCGCACGACTATGCGCAGCTCTTCGTCTACGAGGGCACGCGTCAGGACAAGCATGTGCGTGAGCATGAGGTGTACCGATTCGGCCCGGTCGACGGCAATGCCGGCCTGGCCGACAAGCTGCGCGACCGTTCGCGCGCCCGCGCCAACGAAGCCGATGTGCCGACGGCGCCGAAGTCCGCCGGCAAAGCAGCCGTCAAGGGGTTGGCGACCGGCGCGAAGGCATCGCGCGCAGGCCTCATTGCGGCGGGCATCGGTGCGTTGACGCTCGCCGGGGCCGTGTGGTCCTGGAGCAGCCGCGCGCCGGAACAGCCGCATGCGGCCGATGCAACGCCCACTCAACACCCGGCGGTAGCCGCGTCGTCCACGGGCGAGACCGATCCGATTGCACAAATCGCCGCTTCAGCTTCCGCCGCTGCGGCGAGCGAAAAGAAGTCCGCCGCCCCGGCATCGGGCAAAGCGGAGGACGCCAGGCTGGCAGCGAAGGCAACGGAGAGCGC
>SPQI01000496.1 GCA_004570315.1 Oxalobacteraceae bacterium OM1
GTTCGAGCGCGGCACGCTCTATGCCGCCGTCAGCCTGGGCGCACGCCCGCTCGATCTGCCGGAAGGCTTCCAGCAGGCCGCCGCGCGCGGCGAATGCGGCGTGAGCGGCGATCTCGCGGTGTGCGCACCGGGACTGGCCGTGAACTGGTCCGCGCTCGGTCTTGCGCAGCAGGGGGCCGCGGACCGCCTGGCGCGGGCAGGCGCGCAGTGGTCGGGTGCCGAACTGCCCGGCACCACGGGCAAGGTCGTGCAGGGCGCGCGCCTCGCAGCGGAGCCGGACGCAGCCGGTTTCCTCACCTACGGGCCTTACGTGCGCGTCGGCGAGGGACGCTATCGATTCAGCGTGGACTATGCCGCCGCGGACGGCGCGTCGGCGCAGTGGGATGTCATCGTCCACCCAGACATGTCCGGCGGGCTCGTGCAGCTGGCCGGCGGCGCATTGCCCGCCACCGGCAGCACGGGCGGGGCAGTGCACGGGACCTTCGACGTGACGACGCCGACCGCGCTCATCGAAATCCGGACGCGCTTCAACGGCACAGGCAGTCTCGCAGTCAGGCAGGTCTCCATGGAACGCATGCCGGTCAACCAACAATAACAATCATGAACATCATCGCACTTCAACAACCGCTCATCAGTCTGGTCGTCCCCTTGTACAACGAGGAGCGATGCGCAGCGGCCAACCTCGCGCAGATCCTCGCGCTGGCGGAAGGAAGCTACCAGCTGGAACTCATCGCGGTCGACGACGGCTCGCGCGACGGCACCGCCGCCGAAATCGCGCGGGCGGCTGCCGCCGACGCCCGCATACGTCCGGTCTGCTTCACCCGCAACTTCGGCAAGGAAGCCGCCATCCTCGCCGGCCTGCGCCATGCCGAGGGCGATGCCGTGGTCGTGCTCGACGGCGACCTGCAGCACCCGCCGGAACTCATCCCGCGGATGGTGGCGCTATGGCAGCAGGGCGTCCTGGTCGTTGAATCGGTGAAGACGCATCGCGGCGAGGAATCCCTGGCGAGCAAGTGGTTTGCACGCGGCTTCTACTTCCTGTTCCGGGCGCTCGCCGCGCTCGATCTCGAAGGCCACTCGGACTTCAAGCTGCTCGACCGTTCGGTGGTGGACGCCTATGTCGTCTTCCCGGAACGGCATCGCTTCTTCCGCGGCCTGATCGGCTGGGCTGGCTATCCCAGCGCGCAGCTTCCCTTTGAAGTAGCGGAACGCGCCGACCGGAGTCCGAGCCGCTGGAGCAAGTTCAAGCTGCTGCGCTACGCGATCGGCAACCTGACCAGCTTTTCGAGCGTCCCGCTCAAGATGGTGTCGTATCTCGGCGCCGGGACGCTGGCATTCGGCGCCGCCATTGGCGCGCTCAGCCTCGTGCAGAAACTGCAGGGGCGCGCCATCGACGGCTTCACGACGGTCAACCTGCTGATCATCGTGATCGGCGGGGCGATCCTGCTCAGCCTCGGTATCATCGGACACTACATGGGCCGGCTCTACGACGAGATCAAGGGACGGCCCGCCTACCTGTTGAAGCCCACCTCAAGACGACATCATGAATCAACCACTGTTGGCGCTGGTCGCCGTGCTGTGCAACGTCGGCGCGCAGCTCACCATGAAGCTCTCGAGCAAGGCGTCAACCGCGGATAGCGTCCTGCCGGCGTATCTGTCGCCCTGGCTGCTGTCGTCCGTGGCGCTGTACGGCGTCAGCTTCCTGCTCACGGTGCGCGTGCTCGCGGTGAACCCGCTGTCGGTGGCGTCGCCCGCCATGGCCGGCGCCACCTTCGGCCTGATCACGCTGCTCAGCTGGGTGCTGCTCGGCGAGGCCCTCGGCATGCAGAAGCTGGCCGGCATCGTGCTGATCTGCGGCGGAATCTGGCTGCTGGCCCGCGCCTGACGCGCCACGCTCTGCGATGCCGCCACGGATCTGGGGCATCAGGGCCGCGAGGAGCATAGTCCCAGCACCTTGTCGGCCTGGCTGCAGGCGCGCGCCTCGGGGCCGTCGTTCATCCGCGCGACCGGCTGGTATTTCGCCGCGCAGGAGCGCAGCACGCGTTCCATCGGCGGGTAGTATTTCCAGCGTTTGCCGAGCGGCGGCAATTCCATCTTCACTTCCTTCCATTTCGGATGGCCCTGGCTCTGCAGGGCGTCGAAGCGCCCGCACAGCGCGTCGGCGAATTGCGTCAGCGCGCCTTGCGTCTTCTGCAGCTCGTAGTCGTAGGTGACCAGGAAGGCCTTCACCGTGAGCGTCGGCACGTCTTCGTTCAGCCAGTTCGGATAGCTGCTGCTGCGGATGGTGGCCGGGAAGTAGGTGCGCACCGCCTTCGCGCTTTCCTTCGCTGCCGGATCGAGCCGCAGGAACTTGATGTAGTCGCGCGCTTCCGGCTTCATGTCGGTGAAGAGCTTGGCGGGCTGGCCGGCGACGACCATGACGACGTCGAGCGACTTGTCGGTGGCGAGCTTGGACAAGGCTTCTTCGTTCGACAGATAGCTCGCGTTCGACTCCGGCAGCGCCTCGCCGAACATCAGCCGGTACAGCGTCGTGCCGGACAGCGCGGTGCCGCTGCCGACAGGGCCGACGTTGATGCGCTTGCCCTTGATTTCATGGATGTACTTCAGCGGCGAATCGGCGCGCGTGACGAAATAGATCTCTTCGTTGTAGAGCGGCAGGATGACGCGCAGCGGCTTGATGATGCGCCCGGCCTGGCGGTCGCCCGCCGCGGCGCGGTCGATATACGCCTGGTAGACGTCCGACTGCACCAGCGCGAGCTTCACGCCCGGTTCGAAGCGCAGCCGCTGCACGTTTTCGGCGGAACCCTTGGAGGGCAGGACTTCGAGGCTCACGTCGGCGGACTCGGCCACCATCGTGGACAGGTCGCGGCCGATCTGGATATAGGTGCCGCGCTCCGACGCCGTGACGATCTTGAACTCGGAGCGCGCCATCGCAAGACACGGCAGCAGGAGCAGCAGGCATGCAGCAAGACGAAGCGTCTTCATGATGCGGATCGTGGATGGTATTTGCGTGGAAGGCGGTGCTTATCGGCAGAGGTTCATGGCCTGCACCGGCTTCGGACACGCGGGCGGCTCGGCGGCCGGTGTGGCGGGTGCGGCGGACGATGTGTCATCCGGAACAGGCGCGGCGTCGGGCCTCGGCACGTGCCGGATGCCGCCACCGTCATCCCGCGTCTGCAGTACGAGCGATCGCGGGACTGCAGCAGCGCCTGCCACAGCCGCCGTCTGCGGGGCAGCCAGCCGGTTCGTCGCGCTGCTGCCTTGCACCGGCGCGTCGGCGCC
>SPQI01000430.1 GCA_004570315.1 Oxalobacteraceae bacterium OM1
GCGTACGGCCACCGGCGCGGCGATGGGCGCGGCGGCGGGCGCGGTGATCGGCAATATCTGGTCCGCCCGCATGGAGCGGCAGAAGCAGGCGATGGAGCAGGCGACGCAGGGCACCGGCATCAAGGTCACGCAGACCAGCGACAACCAGCTCAAGCTCGACATTCCGAGCGACATCTCCTTCGACACGAATCGCGCCGACATCAAGCCCGACTTCCGGCCGGTGCTCGACAAGTTCGCGACGAGCCTGAAAGAGAATCCCTACACCAACGTCACCATCATCGGCCACACCGACAACACCGGCAGCGACGCGATCAACGATCCGTTGTCGCTGAGCCGCGCGTCCCATGCACGCGACTACCTCGCCGACCGCGGCATCTCGTCGAGCCGCGTCAGGGTCGAGGGGCGCGGCTCCCATGAGCCCATTGTCGCCAACGACAATCCCGCCGACCGGGCGCGCAACCGGCGTGTCGAGATCTTCGTCGCCGAACCGCAGACGAGCGCAAGCGCAGCGCCGGCCGCCATGGGCGCACCCGGTGCTCCAGGTGTTCCGGTTGCACCGGGCGCGTACCCGGCATCGGGTCGATAAGCCACGTAACTAAGCCACGCAACTAAGCACACAGCTAAGCCACGCAACGCCGGCGTGACCTGCCGGCGTTGACCTCAGCCTTCCATGCCGGGAAGCAGAGCGAGCACATCGCCGAGCTTCACCGGCTTGACGAGGTGATGATCGAAGCCGGCCTCTCTGGCGCGCTCCTTGTCTTGCGGCTGTCCATACCCAGTGAGTGCAATGAGCGTGGCGTCCGCCGTTTCCGGGAGGCTGCGCAGCCGGCGCGCCAGTGCGTAGCCGTCCATATCGGGCAGGCCGATATCGAGGAACAGGATGGCCGGCGAGATGCGCCGCGCAACCGTCAAGCCATCCTGCGCGGTGAAGGCGGTGATGACCTCATGGCCATTTGCCTCCAGCAGGAACTGCAGCATTTCCGCTGCGTCCTTGTTGTCGTCCACGACCAGCACGCGCAGCCTGGCGGCGTTCGACTGTGCGTGGTTGTCGTGGTCGTGCTCCGGCCGCGAATCGGCCGCCATCACGCGCGGCAGCCGCACGGTAAACCGGCTCCCTTTCCCCGCTCCCGCACTGTAGGCCGACACATGCCCGCCCTGCAACTCGAGCAAGCTCTTCACCAGCGCCAGACCGAGCCCCAGGCCGCCTTGCGAGCGGTCCGGCGATCGCTCCGCCTGCGTGAACAGATCGAAGATGTGGGGCAGCAGGGTCGGTGCGATGCCGATCCCGTCGTCTTCCACGGCGACCTCCACCTCGGTGTCGTCGGCACGGACGCGCAAGGTGATGTGGCCGTTCGGCGGCGTGTACTTCGCCGCATTGTTCAGGATGTTGGAAAAGACCTGGACCAGGCGTGTGCGGTCGCCGCGGACGAGATACTGCTCGTCCGGCACCTGCACGGTGAAATGATGCCGCTTCGCCTCCATCAATGAACGCACCTGCTCGGCAGCGTCTGCGAGCAGGCCGCTGATGCTCAGTGCCTCTTCCTGCAGCGTCACGAGGCCCCGCGTCACGCGCGAGACGTCCAGCAAGTCGTCGACCAGTTCGGTCATGTGGGCGACTTGCCGCGCAATGACGTCGCTCGTCTTGCGGACCCGGTCCTTGTCGAGCGTGGCCAGCTTGAGCAGTTCGGCCGCCGTGGCGATGGGCGCCAGCGGATTGCGCAATTCATGCGCCAGCATCGCGAGAAATTCGTCCTTGCGGCGATTGGCCGCCTTCAATTCGTTTTCGCTTTCCCGCAGCGCCTGGTGCGCCTTGACCGATTCCGTGACATCGCTGCCCTCGACAAAAATGCCATTGATCTTGCCGCGGTGATCGAGCGTGGGCTGATAGACGAAGCTGACG
The DNA here is from genome assembly GCA_004570315.1 of Oxalobacteraceae bacterium OM1. GTDB lineage: Bacteria > Pseudomonadota > Gammaproteobacteria > Burkholderiales > Burkholderiaceae_D > Noviherbaspirillum. The sequence goes on from SPQI01000430.1 coordinate 1,901, forward strand.
AAACGTTTCTCCAGCGGCCCGTCCGGATGCAGGCGCAGCCGTACCGGCAGCTCGCGGCCGATATACGGTTCGCCCGTCTCATAAACGCGGTCCAGCAGCTCGAAAAACCCTTGGCCCGTTATCTCGGGCAGTGCGTCGCGTACCGGTTTGCCGAGAATGTCGCGATGTCCGACGAGCTGCAGATAGGCCTCGTTGGCAATTTCGAAGACATGGTCGGGCTCGCGCAGGACGGCAATGATGCCCGGCGCCTGCTGGAACAGATGGCGCAGGCGTTCCAGCTCCTCAGCGCGGTGGCGCTCGGCCAGCACCTGTTCCGTCGTTTCGGTGACGGCGCAGAACATGCCCGCAACCTGGCCGCTTTCATCGCGTACCGGCGAATAGGAAAAGGTGAACCAGGTCTGTTCGTCGTACCCTTTTCGATTCATCGTCAAGGGCAGGTTCTCGTGGTAAGACGCGTTGCCCTGCATGGCCTGCACGATGATGGGATGGATGTCATCCCAGATCTCGGCCCAGATGTCGTCGAAACGTCTTCCGATCGCCGCCGGATGCTTTGCACCCAGAATCTCCGCGTAGCGATCGTTGTAGAGAAAACCCAGCTCCGACCCCCAGGCCACGAACATCGGAAACTTCGAGTTCAGCAGCAAGCCGACGATCGACCGCAAGGACTGCGGCCAGGACTCGGGCGACCCAAGCGGCGACTGTGACCAGTCGTGCGCACGCATCAAGGCGCCTGTTTCTCCGCCGTCGGCCAGAAATGCCAGTGCTGGAACCGTGGATGCATCCATGCTGTCGTTGCCCTTCGCGGGGCGTTGAGGATTGAGCAACGAGCAGTATATCGGACGATGCAGTTTCGCTTGGTCGGGCAGGCTGTGCCCGTTGCGGGCACGCAAGGCTGTGTCAAGACGCACCAGGATGCGCGCCGGTCGCTGGTTCGGTAAAGCCTGAACCGTCAGCTTCGTCGCCCCGAGGCGAAAAAAAAGCCGACCCGCAGGTCGGCTTCTTCTTGCAGGCGGCAGGCGCTTATTTCGCTGCGCTCGCCATGTAATCCACCGCTGCCTTGACTTCGTCTTCCGAAGCTGCGGAGCCGCCCTTCGGCGGCATCATGCCGTTCTTGCCCTGGAAGCCCTTGATGGCGTGTTCGTACAGGGTGGGCTTGCCTTGCTGGATGCGCGGCGCCCAGGCAGCCTTGTCGCCGAACTTCGGTGCACCGGCCACGCCTGCGCCATGGCAAGCCACGCAGGCGGATTCGTAGAGCTTCTTGCCGGCGTCAGCGGACACTTGCGCGCCACCGGCCTTGTCGCCGCCGGTCGCTGCCTTGGCCTGCTCGGTCGGAGAAGAAGTCACCGGCGCGGTCGCGGAGGCGGTC
>SPQI01000513.1 GCA_004570315.1 Oxalobacteraceae bacterium OM1
CTCGAGCCGGCCGCCCGGGCAGATTTCGACCTTGTGCGCGTCACCGTACTGCTCGTCCATGCCCAGCTCGGGTTTCTCGCGGTGGTCCATCTTGCCCGCCACGTGCTGCACCGCCTGGTGCAGGCTGCCGCCAAGCGCCACGTTCATTTCCTGGAAGCCACGGCAGATCGCCATCAGCGGCACGCCGCGCCGGACCGCTTCGCGGATCAGGGGCAGCGTGGTCTCGTCGCGCGCACGGTCCTGCGGCAGCGACGGGTCGAGTACTTCTTGCGAGTAATAGCTGGGATGGACGTTGGACGCCGAGCCGGTGAGCATGATGCCGTCGATCAACCCGAACATCGTCTCCAGGTCGAGCACCGAGCCAAGCGACGGCAGGATCATGGGCGCGCAATCGGCCCCGAGCACGACGGCGTCGACGTACTTGTACTGGGCCGCGTGATACGGATGCTCACCGAAGTCACGGGTGCAGGCGGGAACGATTACGATCGGGCGCATGGTCTCTACCTTGTAGTGAAGCGCACATGGACCATGATAGTTGCAATCGTGTCCAAATGCGAGTGGCCGTTAATCCAGATCAAACAAGCGCGCGATACCCAGCACGCTGCGCTGGAATCTGCTAGGGAAGTGGGACTTGAATCGTCAAGCCCCGTGACAAAAGCTTAATGGCAAGTGGCGAACGATGCCAACACAAGTGATAGCTCTAGGCGTCGCGGGCAAACCTCGGCCAGTGCATCAAGGTAACTGCGCCTGTAAAGCACTTGCGACGCGCCGTCCAGCTTGGTCGGTTTGACTTCGCGTTCCTAAACAACAAATACACTCGATCGCAGTCATCTCAAGTAGTAGACGAAGTTGCCACATCGCAGCATGTTACACCTGAGTTTTTTTTAAGGCGCTCTATAGACGGTCTTCCAGGAGTTTCCTGAGCTGTTGTTGAAATTGAAGTTTAAGGTCGTCAACATTCTTAAAACAAGTATAAAAATGCCCCAATTCATCCAATTTCTTTTGAAACAACCAGAGAGAATTTAAGTCGTTTTGAATAGCCGACCCTGTTGTTATTTCCGCGTTCTTAAAAAATGTATAAATATATGGCCTGCCTGCTCTGTTAAACTGTTCATGCGCAGTATCAAACTCTTCTTCCGTGAATTTTCCAGTTTTTGTAAAAAACAAGCTAACGAAAATATCAGAGGTTCGAATCGTTTCGTTATACTCATCCTGAAGTCGTGTTTCTGACATCGCGTCCAGAAAATTTTCCCAACGAACAATTTCCAAGTAGACGCCGTCGTTTATAAGCAAGTCATTATGTTGCCGAAAGAAAAGATCAAATTCATCTCGTTCAGCCTTCAATTCTGAAGAAGACGCAAGAAAAATTTTTATTCGCTTCAATCTTGGCTTCACTTGCTTTAATGTCCAACCTTGCGGAATATCTCCCTTAACCCCATCAAGCAATGCTTGCACCTCGATCTGCTCGTAGCTGTTTTGGCATTCTACAGTTAGGCGCTTGTCTTCAAGGCGCTTTAATAAATTACGATGAGAAAACAACTCGGGTAAAGAACTCCTTGCACAAACAGCACAGATGCATGGTATCCTTTTCTCCACCTTTGTCTCTAAGCCTTGAAAAGACGCGTTAAGCGCTTCCAAATCGGCCGAGATAACGCTTAGTAAAGCTTTGCATTCTATACCCCGAGCCCGAATCTCGATCTCCCTGCCGTTTGAAAGTAGTTCGACGAAAGCCCTAGTGGCACCCTGTTCAAATAAAACACCAGTAACGTAAGCGTAGTCTGGGTGCCTTACAAAGCGATGCAGCCTTACTGTCAGGCGGCTAATAAGGCCCTTCGGCATGAAATCGTAAAGATAACGAACGACAAGATCACCTGGCTGCCCCCACTCTGCGAGAATCTTCGGCCGAGCAGGTGGCAATAACTGCGGTGCAAGCCACTTCTTTGGGCTGCTATCGGGAAGCAAATAGCATAGTTCGAAACGCTGCATTAATGCCATCAGTTCGGGATGCATTTCTGCGTATTTTCCGTCATGCCACAAGCGTTCACAATCGTCTAATCCAAACCTGCCAAGGTTTGACTTAATTATTTCATCGTCAAGCACCCTAAAGACAGCCTCAGTAGCCCATGCATTCTGCAAAATAATTATGCGACTCAGAAGCTCATCGTTCTGAAAATGTAAAAATACACCTAGATCGTGCAGATAATGACTCAAATGCAGAGCTTTCTCGCGATCAAATAGGATATGCCTCCTATATATTTCAAAGTACTCCTTTGAACTAATATACGGAACCTCCTCTGCGCGCGCCTCGATTTCAGATCGTACGCGGATCCATCGTGCGGGCAATTCCTCCCCTATGTGTTCCAAGTTGCTTGCATAGAACTCCACGCCCTCGCGAAATTTATCCACAGAGTTAGCATGCTCCAAGTTACCAGCGTACCTTTCTTTCACATTATCGTATTGCTTTTTAATCCCCGCAAAATCAATTATCTTACTTCTTCCACTTTTTTCGTTTTGAAAAATCAAAACAGGGCTATGGCTGCTCAATATATCAATCATGTCGAGCCAATACCTAAAGCCAGGGTCCGAAACTGACTTATCATCCTTTCTTGTGTCGTCGAGCAATAGGTACAATGAGCGCTGTGTCAAGAAAAATTGATGAGTTGCATGGTATATTTCTTGCCCACCAAAATCCCAAACATTTAATCTAAACAACCGGCCATTGCGCAATGTGAATTCATGCCGATATATAGATATCCCCCGGGTGGTTTCGTCCTCTTTTGGAAGAGGAAGACCTGGCTGAAACAGGCGTCGGAAAAGGCTTGTTTTACCAGCCCCACCCTCCCCCAATATTAAGAGTTTCGCCTCATACAGGTAATCCTTTTCGTCTGAAGCCAGTTCTTTAAAGAAATTCAATATAGCAGAATTGCCTTGGCCAACAATCTCTGGCGGGGGGCTAATCAGTTGGCCGCGGCCTACAAGAATTCCTTGCACAACTCGCCGAACTTTCTCTCCTATTTCTTCCGATTCTCCAAACACAACTACACCATCCTTATCGCGCACGAAGATAGCTTTATGCTCTGCCAAATGTATCGGCAAACCTTTCTCGATATGCCCACGCAAGGGGTAAAGATCCCGAACTTTGGTCCCCCAGATATTCAAATGCTTTAATTTGTTTAGATTTTCAAAACCAGCCACGCTCATGATGCCGCTATTCTTTGCATCGATATGCTCAAGCTTTCCCAATTC
>SPQI01000328.1 GCA_004570315.1 Oxalobacteraceae bacterium OM1
AAGCAAAAGAAGGTCGGAGCACTGCTCCGACGCTTGCCGGGCCGCCCCCGGCAAAAAGCGTCTTACGGAGTGACGCAGGCACTGTTACACCGAAGAGCGGCACGCAAGCAAGACACTGGATTCCGGCGTCCGCCGGAATGACGGCGGTGGTGGCAGGCGTAGGCTAGAGACCCTCGTCCCTAACGCCCCCCTCCCTCCCATTCCACAACGTCACAAACAACGCCATCAACGCCGGCCCAATAAACAACCCCACCAACCCCAACGTCTCCACTCCCCCCAGAATCCCGAACAACACCGCCAAAAACGGCAACCGCGTCGCCGAGCCGATCAAATTCGGCCGCACGAAGTGATCCGCCACGAACAGCACCACCGTTCCCCACACCGCCACGGCAGCCGCCCCGCCGGTATTGCCGCTTGCCGCCAGCACCAGCGCCGCCGCGACATACACCACCGGCGCGCCGAACGGCACAATGGCCAGCGCGCCGGTCGCCGCAGCCCAGAGCACCGGTGACGGCAAGCGAGTGAAGAAGTACGCCACCCCGATCAGCACGCCCTCGCCCAGCCCGACCAGCACGAGCCCGTTCACCGTCGCCCGGATCGCCACGGGCACCGCATCGGCATAGCGTTCCCAGGTCTCGGCCCCGAGCGCGCGAATGGTGTTGCGCGCGATGCTGCGCGCCAGGCGGTCGCCATCCTTGAAGAAAAAGAACAGGCACAGGAAACTGAAGCCGATGTCGACCAGGCGATGCGTGACCTGCGTGCCGAGCACGCGCAGCACTTCGTCGGGCGACACCAGCCGCCCCAGCGGCCGGCCCGCGATGAGATGTGCGAGGCCGTGCGGCTGCCCCAATGTGGCCGTCCACCACTGCACCGCATCGGCGCCTACCACCGGAATGCGATGCAGCCAGCCGGGCGCCGGAATGCCCGCGGTATTGCCCTCGGCGATGAAGTGCGCCAGCACCGGCGCTTCGCGGCCGGCTTGCAGCAAACCGAATCCCACCGGAATCATGAACACCAGCACGATCAGCGCCGTCATGGCAGCGGCGGCGATCACCGGGCGCCCGCCGCAGAACCCGACCATGCGCCGATACAGCGGCCAGGTGGCGATGCACAGCACGCCGGCCCAGAGCAGCGGCACGAAGAAACGATGCGTCACCACGGCGGCCAGCACGGCGACGGCGGCGGCAAAGGCGAGGTTGAGGATGTCGCGCTGCGTCGTGCTCATGGGCAGGCCTAAGTAAAGAGGGAAAGGTGCATCCGGGTTCGACCGCCGCCATGGACCGCAAAGTTCTGCGTGTCTGCGTTAGAGCAATGTCGTTCCGGATTTCATGGGCAGCCGGCCGGTCTCAGCAGGATGGCGGGATGGGCCTGCCATGGGCAGTTCAATTTCCCTGTTTCCGATGGAGGACATCATGCTGAAGAAATTGCTGTTGATCATTGCAGGACTCTGGATGTCGATCGGCCTGGCCTTCGCCGACGTCGAGGTGAACAAGGCGGACCAGGCACAGCTCGACAGCGTCAAGGGCATCGGACCGAAGATCTCCAAGGCCATCGTCGACGAGCGCGACAAGAACGGCAGCTTCAAGGACTGGGACGACTTCGAGAAGCGGGTGAAGGGCATCGGCGCGAAGAACGCGTCCAAGATGTCGGATGCGGGGCTGACGGTGAACGGCAAGTCCATGTCGGGCACATCCGGCACGAAGACGGCCGGCAAGGGAAGCTCGTCATCGGCCGCCAGCTCGGGCAGCTCCGGCTCCAGCAGCGGCAGCAGCGACAAGGGCAGCAGCAGCGACACCAAGTCGAACCGCAGCTCGGGCAGCCGCAATGCCTCGCAGGGCGGCGCGGCCTCCAGCGGCACGTCGCGCTGATCGGACTGCCCCTCCTGCGTGCGCGCCTAGACGCCCCAGGGCACGACCTTCACGCCGAAGATCCAGCGGTGAAAGGTCATGACCAGCAGCGCGAGCACGACGCCGGAGGCGACGGCAATCATGTCCTGCCGCGCCACCGGCGCGAACGGCTTGACCGCATGCCGGCTGGCGGCGGAGAGGAAGTCGAGCACGGCGTAGGCCAGAAAGCTGCCGAACAGCACCGTGGCCTTCAACTCGCCGTTGGCCAGCAGGTGCACCAGCGCCCACAGGCCGACGCCAATCAGCATCGGGTGCTTGAGCGAGGCGCGGATGCGGGTCTTCATGTTGGCCGCCGCCAGCAGGACGAAGCTCACCGGCATGACGAGCGGTGCGGCATGGATGGCGCCGACGAAGGGCGCAAACACATAGGGCTCCGACGGCGCCCGCATGTAGCCGACGACGATCAGGATGAGTCCGAGGAAGGAGACGATGGTGAAGGCGCGCTTGTAGCGGTTCTCGCCGAGGCCGGCGGCCACCGTGCGGCGCAGGGACGGCACGGCGGGGACGAGGTGAATGCCGAGAAACAACACGAGGCCGAGCACGAGCATGGTCATGGTCTTCTCCGGTTGTGCCGAGGCACGCAATGTGCCCGATGCTCCGAGTGTAGGCGCAGTCGCATCCAACCACCAGAGCCGGCGGCAAGGCAAGGTCATCCTGCGGCTCCTGTCGTATCGGCACGTCGATGCCGACGGCTCATCATGATGTCTCTCGCTGCAACGGATTCTTCCTGCCGAGTGCAATCGCTGGCGCCCGGCTGCCGTGACGCGGCCATACCTTCGGCGCCGGCATGAGCACCTGGATCCTGCTGCGCGGCCCTGCACGCGAAGCGCGCCATTGGGGCGACTTTCCGCGCGAACTCGCGGAGCGCGTGCCGCCGGCGCGCATCCGCGGCATCGATCTGCCCGGCAACGGCATCCTCTACGCCGTGCCCAGTCCATTGCACGTGGCCGAGATGCTGGCCAGCGTACGCGCGCGCGCCGGCACGCCGCCGTTCACGGTGCTGGGACTGGGACTGGGCGGCATGGTGGCGGCGGAATGGGCGCATCGCCATCCCGCCGAAGTGGAAGCCTGCATCCTCGTCAACGGCGGCATGCGTCCCCATGGCGCCTTGCATGAGCGCATTCAGCCGCGCAGCTACGCGGCGCTGCTGCGCTGCGCCTTGCAGTGGCAGCGGCACGCCGACGCGGAGCGGATCGTCTGGCGCATCACGTCGAACCGGCCGGTCGATCCGGCCCTGCTCGCCGACTGGATCGCCTGGCGCCGCGAGGCGCCGGTGGCGGCGTCCAATGCGCTGCGCCAGTTC
>SPQI01000145.1 GCA_004570315.1 Oxalobacteraceae bacterium OM1
GAACAGCAGCGTGAGATCGGGCTGCAGGTGCGGATGGACCCACTGCTCGAGCGCGTCGAGCTTCGCCAGCGGCAGCTGACGGCCGCCGCCCTGGTAAGCGAAGCTGGCGTCGGTGAAGCGATCGGAAATGACCCAGTCGCCCCGTTGCAGCGCCGGCTCGATCACTTGTGCAATGTGCTCGCGGCGGCTTGCGAACATCAGCAAGGCTTCGGTTTCGAGATGCATGGTTTCATGGAGCACCAGCTCGCGCAGCTTTTCGCCGAGCGGTGTACCGCCCGGTTCACGCGTCGTCACGACGGTGCGGCCGGCGTCGCGCAGCAGATCCGCCACGAACGCGATGTGGGTCGACTTTCCCGCCCCGTCGATGCCCTCGAAAGTGATGAATTTGCCAAGTGCCATGTGCCGCGATATGCCGTTTGTTCCAGAGCGGCATTATCGCCGGTTATCGCTGGTATTTGTTCACCGCGCGGTTATGGTCGTTCAAGTTGTTGTTGAATTCGCTCGTGCCATTGCCGCGCGAGACGAAATACAGCACGTCCGAGCGCGCCGGGTTGAGCGCCGCCGCGATGGATGCCGCGCCGGGCAGCGCTATCGGCGTAGGCGGCAGGCCGGCGCGGGTGTAGGTGTTGTAAGGCGTATCGGTTTCGAGGTCGCGCCTGCGGATGTTGCCGGTGTACTTTTCGCCCATGCCGTAGATGACCGTTGGATCGGTCTGCAAAAGCATGCCCTTTTTCAAACGGTTCACGAAGACTGCGGCCACCATGTCGCGCTCGGACTTCTGTCCGGTTTCCTTCTCGATGATGCTCGCCATGATGAGCGCGTCATACGGCGTCTTGTAGGGCAATCCCTGCGCCCGGCGCTCCCACGCTTCGCCCAGCCGCTTGAGCATCAGCGCGTGCGCCTGCTTGTAAACCTGGAGGTCGCTCGAACCCTTGGCGAAGAGATAGGTGTCCGGGAAGAACAGGCCTTCCGGCCGCTGGAATTCCGAGCCAATCTTGGCCATCAGGGCCTGGTCCGACAGCTCGGCGGTGTCGTGCTTGAGCGCGGGATGGGCCGCGATCGCCTGACGCATCTGCTTGAAGCTCCAGCCTTCGATGATGGCGAGCATTTCCTGTGCGAATTCGCCGCGCACCAGCTGGTCGATCAGGCGCAGCGGAGTGGTGCCCGGCTTGAGCTCGTAGCTGCCAGCCTTAAGGCGCGCGCTTTTGCCCGTAATCCGCGCCAGCAAGGCCAGCAACGTCGGATTGACCGGCACGCCGGCCGCCGCAATCTGCTGCGTGCTGCTATTGACACCGCTGCCGGGCGCGATGGTGAAGTCGATGGCCTGCTGTTCCGGGTCGATGATGGGCTGGCGTGCCCACCAGGCGACGCCGCCGCCGATCGCCAATGCCACAATGATGAGAAGAAGGAATGCTTTTTTGATCAAAATCTTGCCTCGAATCAGGTGAGCGGCCGCAGACGCAAATTTTGCCGCGTCACTATAATCAACCCGTCATCATACCGTTCCAACGACTTCCTTTCCGCTATGACCGATACGACAAATCCCTGGTTGCAATTCCTCGTGGAGAACGGCGCGGAGTTTGATCCCGCCGACATGGCGCAGATGCGCTTCGCCGGATTCGACCCCGAAGCCCCGAGCTATTTCGCGCCGCTGACCGACCTCGGCCTGATCGCGGTCACCGGCGAGGACGCGGCCGACTTCCTGCACAACCAGATCACCAACGACGTGCTGAACCTGAGCATGCAAGAGGCGCGGTTGGCTGGCTATTGCACCGCCAAGGGCCGGCTGCTGGCCACCTTCCTGATGTGGCGCCGCGCCGAGACCATCTATCTGGAGCTGCCGCGCGCGATCCTGCCCGCCATCCAGAAGCGCCTGCAGATGTTCGTGCTGCGCTCGAAGGTCAAGCTGGCGGATGTCAGCGATCAGCACGTGATTCTTGGCTTGGGCGGTGCGGCGGCCGGCGTACTGGCGGCGCTGTTTCCGAGCATGCCGGCGGCGCCATACGACCACGTCGCCGGCGACGATGGCAGCCTCATCCGTGTGGCCGATGCCGACGGCACGCCGCGCTACCAATGGATCACCGACGCCGCGACCGCCAAGCGCCTGTGGCAGGAATTGATCGGCATCGGTGCTCCCACGGGTCCGCAGCGCTGGCGGCGCGACGACATCCATGCGGGTATCCCGCAAGTCACAGCCGCCACGCAGGAGCAGTTCGTGCCGCAGATGATCAACTTCGAGGTGGTTGGCGGCGTGAACTTCCGCAAGGGCTGCTACCCCGGCCAGGAGATCGTCGCGCGCAGCCAGTATCTGGGCAAGCTGAAACGCCGCATGGTGCGCGCATCGATCGATGCCGCAGCGGCGGCGGGGAACGAAGTCTTTTCGAGCGCCGATCCCGATCAGCCTTGCGGCATGGTGGTGAACGCCGAGCGCAATCCTGATGGCGGCACCGATGCCCTCGTCGAATTGAAGACGGCCCTGCTCGACGCCGGTACGCTGCATCTCGGTGCCGCCGGCGGGCCGGCGCTGCGCATCGAAGACCTGCCGTACGCGCTCCCCGCCGACGCGGCATGACGGATTTCTACGTCTACTATCGCGTCCCGGTCGAGCATGCCGCCGCGTTGCGTCTGCGCGTGGAAGCCATGCAACGGCGGCTCGCGATGGAGTGTGCTATCGTGGGCCGACTCAAGCGCCGCCCCGAAGAGAAGGACGGCCGGCAGACGTGGATGGAAGTCTATGCCGGCGCGCCTGACGATTTTGCGGCAACGCTCGAGCGCGTGGCGCACGACGCCGATGTGTCGTCACTCATCGACGGCGGACGCCATACCGAAACCTTTGTGGATTTTCCTGAATGTGCCTGATCGTCTTCGCATGGCACGTGGTTCCCGGCAACGCGCTGTTCGCCGCCGCTAACCGCGATGAGTTCTACGCACGTCCTGCCAAGGCTGCCCACTGGTGGGAAGATCATCCGGAAGTCTATGCCGGCCGCGACCTCGAAGGCGGCGGCACCTGGCTCGGCGTCACCAAGCACGGACGCTTCGCCGCGCTGACCAATGTCCGCAATCCCGCCGAAAAACGCCCGAGTGCGCCGACACGCGGCGCCCTCGTCGCCGACTACCTGACCGGCGCGATGTCGCCGGAATCCTATGTCGCCGCCATTGCGCCCCATGCCGCCGCGTACAACGGCTTCAACC
>SPQI01000067.1 GCA_004570315.1 Oxalobacteraceae bacterium OM1
CGGCGGCCTGTGGACTGGCGCAGTCGCAGGGCATGCTGATCGCGGCGCGTGCGGTGCAGGGCCTGGGCGGCGCGGTGGTGTCGGCGATCTCGCTGTCGCTCATCATGAACCTGTTCACCGAACCCGCCGAGCGCGCCAAGGCACTGGGCGTCTATGGCTTCGTCTGCGCGGGCGGCGGCAGCATCGGCGTGCTGCTGGGCGGCGTGCTCACCGGCGCGCTGAGCTGGCACTGGATCTTCCTCGTCAACCTGCCGATCGGGCTGGCGGTGCTGTTCGCCTGCATGCGCCTGCTGCCGGCCGGCAAGGGCAACGGGCACGGCGGCCTGGACGTGGGCGGCGCGGTATCGGTGACCATCGCGCTCATGCTGGCGGTGTACGCGATCGTCAACGGCAATGAAGCAGGCTGGACCTCGCTGCCGACGCTGGGCATGCTCGGCATGGCGGCGGTGCTGTTCGCCGCCTTCCTCGCCATCGAGGCGCGCGTGCCGACGCCGCTGATGCCGCTCGGCCTGTTCCGCCTGCGCAACGTGGCCACGGCCAACGTGGTCGGCGTGCTGTGGGCGGCGGCCATGTTCGCGTGGTTCTTCATCTCGGCGCTCTACCTGCAGCTGGTGCTCAACTATTCGCCGATGCAGGTCGGCCTCGCCTTCCTGCCGTCCAACCTCATCATGGCGGCGCTGTCGCTGGGCGTCTCCGCCAAGCTGGTGATGCGCTTCGGCAATCGCCTGCCGCTCGGCGCCGGCTTGCTGGTGGCGGCCGCCGGGCTGGCGCTGTTCGCGCTGGCGCCCGTCGACGGTTCGTTCATGCGGCATGTGCTGCCCGGCATGGTGCTGCTCGGCCTGGGCGCGGGAATCGCCTTCAACCCGGTGCTGATGGCCGCGATGAGCGACGTGAAGCCGGAGGAGTCCGGCATCGCATCGGGCATCGTGAACACCGCCTTCATGATGGGCGGCTCGCTCGGGCTGGCGGTGCTGGCCAGCCTCGCCGCCGCGCGCACTGCGAGCCTGCAGCAGGCAGGCGCGTCGGCCGCGACGGCGCTCAACGGCGGCTACCATCTCGCCTTCCTGCTCGGAGCGACGTTTGCGCTCGCGGCGGCAGCCGTCGGCGTGCTGTTCCTGCGCCGCGGCCTGCATGCCGACGATGCGGCGCCGGCCGCGGCCATGCACTGAGCGCCGGGCGTCCGAAAAGGCATCCGGCCGTCGCCCTATATTTCTGTAGGGCAAGTAGAATGGAGACCTGTTCCTGGCGTCTTCCATGTCACACCGCGCACCCGGCCGCCTCGCCGAACTCGGCGACACCTTCCGCTATCTCCTCATCAGCGACCTGCTCATGCTGCTGGCCATCATGGTCGGGCAGGTCGCCATCCCATGGTGGATCGTCCATCGCGGCAGCGCCCATGATCTGGCCGTCTATGCCGGCGTGCTGGCCGCCACCTCATTTGTCGCGCTCCCGTTGCTGTCGCCGCTGGGCGACCGCGTTTCCAAGCGCACCCTGATCGCCGGCGGACTGGCCTGCCACCTCGCCGGCAGCTGCGCGGTCGCGGTGCTGGTGCAGCACGACATCTTCCAGCTGCCGCTGGTGATCGCTTTCCAGATGATCAACGTGATCGCGATGGCGGCCGTCATGCCCGCCTCGCTGAGCATCGTGGCAGAAGTGCTGCCGCCGGAGCGCATCACCGCCGGGCTGGGCATGCAGAAAAGCGCGCAAGCCATCGGCCGGCTGATCGGGCCGGCGCTGGGCGGCGCCATCCTGGCGGCGTCGAGCAGCGCGGTGGCGCTCTGGCTGCATGTGATCCTGCTGGCGGTGGCCTGCGTCTGCGCCGGACGCATCGTGGCGCCGGGCAAGACAGGCGCCGCCGGGAACAGCCGCTGGCTGGCCGACCTGCGCGCCGGGCTCGCCGCCAAATGGAAGATTCCCATGGAGCGCGGCTGGACCTTCGTGTCCTTCCTCGTGATGATTTTCTTCACGCCGGCGATCGGCATGCTGGTGCCGCTGAAGGTGCAGTCGCTGCACCTCTCCGGCGCCTGGTTCGGCGCCTGCGAAGCCGGCCTGTCGGCGGGCTTGCTGCTGGGCGCGCTCGGCGGCTCGGTGCGGCTGGCAAACGCAGTCGGCCGCTTCCGCGCCAGCTTCGGCGCCATCCTGTGCGAGGGCCTCTGCCTCATCGTGCTCGGCCTGACGCATACGCCGGTGGTGATGGTGGGCGCCTTCGTGCTGTTCGGCGCCTGCATCTCCACCGTCCAGATGGTCGGCCAGACCCATCGCATGCTGGCAATGCCGCCGGATTTCCGCGCCCGCATGATGGCGGTGAACATGATGGTGATGCAGGTGGCCGGCGTTCTCGGCCCGGGCATCGCCGGCGCGGCGCTGGCGGGCACCGGCATCGATGCGGTCTATTTCTGTTTCGGCATCGCCCTGTGCGCGGTCGGCCTGGGTTACCCGCTCGTGCCCGGCTACCGCAGCTTCCTCGGCATGAGCCATGACGAGGCCAAAGGGCTTTACGCGCGCACCCATCCGCGACTGTTCCGAAGCAGGTAAGCGAGCGCTTCCTTTTCGGTCAACTTCCCACTCATGTCTCGTGCGCGCCAATGCTGCGCGCAGTGCAACCGGTTTGGCAAAAAGATGACGTTTCCGCAGCGCAACATTCCAGGGTTTTGCAGTATAGTGGGAGGTCGTCAAGCCCGTTCTGCCGGCACAGTCGGCGGCCGTGGCCCGAAACCTGGACCATCATGGAACTGTTCGCGCTCAGTGATCGCGTCAGCCGGCTGGAAGCACAGCTTTCCGCCGCGCATGGCGTGGCCCGCCTGCACACGCTTGTGGAGTTGGCGTGGCACCTGCGCCAGCGCGACACCCGCCGCACCATCGCCCTCGCCGAAGAAGCCGAGGCCCTGTTCGACGCCTTTCCCCTGCCCGAATCCGAACGCGCCGCACTGACCGCGCGCCTGCAGTGCATTCGCGGCGAGGCCGAACGCCTGTTCGGCGAACTGGACGCCGCGCAGGAACTGGCCGACCGGTCGCTGGCCGCCTTCACCACGCTCAATGACGGCATCGGCTGCAGCGACGCCTACTGGCTGCTGGCCGGCATCGCGGGCGACCGCGGCGACGCGACCCGGCGCGATGCCTGCCTCGAAAAAGCCAGCCTGCGCGCCCACGCCGCCGGCGATGCCCTCCGCGCCAGCGTGGCCGAAG
>SPQI01000024.1 GCA_004570315.1 Oxalobacteraceae bacterium OM1
GAATGCCAGTGCCACAGCGCCAGCCAGCGGAATCATTTTTGTCGTGAATTGCATGAATTGCCTCCAAAGAGTTGAAAAAACGCAGTGTTACTGCAACACTCCACTTACATTTCTGCTATTCAGTTTTTCTGAACAGGCAGACGGTACAACAGAAAAAACCCGTAGCAAAGAGTTTTTCTGCGGTTTTTAGCAACTTTCTACAATTTTTATATGCCGAAATTTCACGCCCTCGACAAGGTGGACCGCAAGCTTCTGAATCTCCTTCAGAAGGACAATCAGATGCCCACGCGCGTGCTTGCCGAGAAGGTGCATATTTCGCAGCCGACCTGCCTGCGCCGGGTGCGCGACCTGCGCGCGGCGGGCATCATCAGCGCCGATGTCGCACTTGTCGATCCCTTCGCGCTCGGCTACGGCATGCTGGCCTTCCTTGAGGTGTCGCTGAACAATCAGTCCGACGAGCACATGCAGGAGTTCGAAGCTCGCATGGCCAAGGAGCCGGAGGTGATGCAGTGCTATTTCGTGTCGGGCGACTATGACTATTTCCTTGTCGTGCATGTCATCGACATGGATGCTTACTACCAATTCGTGCGCCGCGTCATTTCGGGCTCGGGCAACGTGCGCCATTTTCAGTCTCGCTTCCCGATGAAGCGTGCGAAGTTTGCGACGCGCATCGCGTTCGACGAAAAGCTTGCCGAACTGCAGGTACGCGTCGGACGCTAGGCGTTCTCCTATAACGCAGGGGAATGAGCGCGGATGACATTGCACCGTAATTTGTCATGCTGCGCTGCAAAGAAAAAGGCCGGTCTGAGACCGGCCTTTTTCATGTGCTTATGCGCGCTGGATGCGCGGCGAAGGGGACGGAGACTGTCTTCCGGACGGCATCCCGGTAAAGGCAAAGTCGATCTCGGGCACACGACCGGAGACGATGTCGGCGATGGCGCGGCCTGACCCGCAGCCCATGGTCCATCCCAACGTACCATGGCCGGTGTTGAGGAAGAGGTTGGGAATGTGCGTCTTGCCGATGTAGGGCACGTTGGACGGCGTCAGCGGACGCAGGCCGGTCCAGTAGACCGGGTTGTCGTAGTCGCAGGCATCAGGGAAGAGCTCGCGCGTGCGCCGCGTGATGGCTTCGCAGCGAGTCGTGTTCAGCTCGCGCGTGTACCCGTTGAGCTCGCAGGTACCCGCTACGCGCAAGCGGTCGCCGAGGCGGGACAGCACGAGCTTGTAGCCGTCGTCGGTCAGCGACACCGACGGCGCGGCATCGGGATTGGTGACGCGATAGGTCGCGGAATAACCCTTGCCCGGATACACCATGAGGCGGATGCCGAGCGGATCGAGCAGCGGCGTGGAGAAGCTGCCGAGCGCGACGACGAAGGCATCGGCCTGCAACGTGCGATGGCGACCTTCGGCGTCGATGATCTCCACGGCGCGGATGCGGTCACCCTCGCGCACCAGGCGCGTGATGGTCGTGTTGAAACGGAAGTCCACGCCTGTCGCCGCAGCGTGCTGCGCCAGTCCGGTCGTGAACTGGTAGATGTCGCCGGACTCGTCCGTCGACGTGAAGTCGCCGCCGACGATCTTGTCGCGCACCTTCGCCAGCGCCGGCTCGATGCGCACCACTTCGTCGGCATCGATGGAGTCGCGCGGACAGCCGAGCTCACGCATCAGCTTCGCCGCCGGCAGCGATGCCTCGAATTCGGCTTCGTCGGTATAGAAGTGCAGGATGCCGCGCGTGAGCGCGTCGTAGCGGATACCGGTTTCGGCGCGCACCGCTTGCAGAGTCTGGCGGCTGTATTCGGCAATGGTGACGATCTGGCGGATGTTGTGTGCGGTACGCGACGGCGTGCATTCGCGCAGGAATTGCAGGCCCCACTTCCATTGCAGCCATTCCGGCCGGAACCGGTACAGCAAAGGCGCGTCTTCCTTGCCCAACCACTTGAGAATCTTCAGCGGCGCCGAGGGGTTGGCCCAAGGCTCGGCGTGCGAGACGGAAATCTGGCAGCCGTTGGCGAAGCTGGTTTCCTGTGCGGCGCCGGGCTGGCGCTCCAACACCGTGACTTCATGGCCGGCCTTGTTCAGGAACCAGGCCGAGGCGGTGCCGATGATGCCCGCGCCGAGAACGATGACTTTCATGGGGAGCTGCTCCGTGGATCGATGCCTGCATTGTAAGAAGGATTCGATTTCGCGGGCATTCAATCGAGGCGCTGCAATTTCGATGGACCGGCATGCGAGCGCCGTTAAATGATCGAACCGGAAAACAAAGCCGGCTCGGATTTATTTTTTTCCGGTTTGCAGCTTGGTGATTTCCTGGGCCACGGCGCGCGTCACGAGTTCGCGCACGCTCTGGTGCAGGCCGCCGCGGATTTCGTCGGCGAGGCGTTCCACCGCCGTCTGGAGTACGTCGGCCAGACTGTCGCGCACGCGCTGTTCGAGGACGAAGTCGATGCGCTCCAGCACCTGGTAGAGAACGCGTTCCCGCACGTCACGCTCCATCCGATCCCAGGCTTCGTCGTCGAAAACGACCGCCTGTTGCTCCAGCGTAGCCGGGGCAGCCGGAACTTCAGCTGAAACGGGTTCGGCAGGCGATGCGGCCGGCGTCTCGATGACTTCGGTCAGGACGGGAATGCCGGCGTCGAGAGGCGATTGACTCATGTGTTGTCCGCGACGTGGTGGGTGAGCGGATAGCCGCGCTGCTGATAAAAGCGGTAGCGCTCGCGGCCGGCCGCCTTGTCCGCATCGTCGGCGGCGACGATTTCGAACATGCGCTCGAAGCGTGCGAAATGTGTAGGCGTGCGGCCCGACAGATTGATCAGTACGTGGTGATGCGGAAATTCCGCATCGTCGCCGTCGGCCAGGATGATGGGCGTCTGCGGTGCCAGCGGATCGCCCGCCGGCACGTGGGGCAGGAATTCCTGCTCGGCGAAGGTCCAGAGCGCCTGATCGAGTTGAGCGAGCTGTGCGCGGTCGCGCGTCATGACGACGATGCGGCACTGCGCGGCGCGCGCCTTGCGCACCAGTCGGCACGAATAATGAATGGCGTCAGCGACGTTGCTATGAAAATCGATGCGGGTCATGGCGTCGGCTGCCATGGCTCAGAAGCGAAATCCCGGCGGCGCATTGCCGGCGGCCGGCGGCGGTTCGGTCGACGTCGGGCTTGCGGCGCGCACCGGCTCGGCC
>SPQI01000092.1 GCA_004570315.1 Oxalobacteraceae bacterium OM1
GCTGCGGCGTCAGGTGCTTGAAGCCGCGATTGAAATTGATGCCGCTGGCCAGGTCGAAACGGCCAAAGGGGCTGCCCTGGACGACTTGTGCAACGCCGACGGGATTGGCGACCGGCACGACGACGATTTCGCCGTCGATGCGCCCCGCTGCTTCGAGCTGCGCGAGACGCGCGCGCACGTGATGCGCGACCAGCATGCCGGGCAGTTCGTCGGCGTGCAGCGACGCCTGCAGGTAAGCCTTGCGGCCGCCCGGCGTGCCGTAATGGAAACTGACGATGTCGCGCTGGGTGCCGGGACAGGGCGCCGGCAGCGGGTGGCGGATGACGTGCATGCTTATGCGGCCTTATGGGGTTGGAGGTGACGCAGCCAGCGGCGCTCGGCCTGGCGGAACAGGCCGACGAGCAGGAAGGTCGCGAGCAGGTAAAGCAGACCGGCGAAGCCGAAGGCCTCGAAGGAACGGAAGGTGTCGGCGTTGGCGTCGCGCGCGATCTTGAGCAGGTCCGGCACGGTGGCGGCGAAGGCGACCGAGGTGCCATGCAGCATGAAGATGACTTCGTTGCTCAACGCGGGCAAGGCACGACGCAGTGCATCGGGCAGGATGATGCGGCGGTAGAGCGTGAAGTCCGACATGCCGTAGGCCCGCCCGGCCTCCACCGCGCCGTTGGCCACCGAGCGGATGGCGCCGGCCAGGATCTCGGTGGTGTAGGCGCAGGTGTTGAGCACGAAGGCCAGGATCGCGCAGTTGAAGCCGACGCGGAAGAAGAGATGGAGCGCTTCGGTGTCGCGCACGATCTGCAGGCTATACATGCCGGAATAGAACAGCAGCAGCTGCACATAGAGCGGCGTGCCGCGGAAGACGTAGGTGTAGAGGCGCACCGGCCACGAGAGCCAGGGCTTGCGCGAGACGCGGGCGATGGCGAGCGGCACGGCGAGGCAGAAGCCGATGCTCATCGACAGCACCAGCATCCACATCGTGATGGCGAGGCCGGTGAGCCGCTGGCCGTCGGTCCAGAGGTAGGCGCGCCAGTAGTCCTGCAGGAGTTCCGTCATAGCTGGGCCATCCTCGTTCCAATGGCATAGCGCCGTTCGAGGCGGCGCAGGATGAGGATGCTGACCGTCGTGATCGCGAGGTAGACCAGTCCGGTCAGGCCGATGAAGAAGAAGAACTGGTAGGTCGCCTTGCCGGCCTGGTCGGAGATGCGCACGAGGTCATTGAGGCCGATGATGGACACCAGCGCCGTGCTCTTCATCAGCACCTGCCAGTTGTTGCCGATGCCCGGCAGCGCGAAGCGCATCATCTGCGGGAACAGGATGCGGCGGAACACCTGGGCGCGCGTCATGCCGAAGGCGAAGCCGGCTTCGATCGGCCCCTTGGGCACAGCGAGGAAGGCGCCGCGGAAGGTCTCCGCGAAATAGGCGCCGTAGATGAAGCCCAGTGTGAGCACGCCGGCGGCGAAGGGATCGATGGTGATCTGGTCCCAGCCGAGCGCTTCGGTGGCATCGTTCAAGGCCATCTGCATGCCGTAGAACAGCAGCAGCATGGTGACGAGGTCGGGCACGCCACGGATCAGCGTGGTGTAGGCCGAGGCAATGACGTTGAGCGCGCGATGCGCCGAGAGCTTCGCGCCGGCGGTCAGCAGGCCGAGCACGAAGGACACCGCCAGCGCGGACAACGACAGCGCAAGCGTGACTTTCAGCCCTTCCAGGATCTGCGGGCCGTAACCGTAGAGGAACATGCGGGTTCAGGTTGGACGAATGGAGGCGGCGCAAGAGCGTGCCGGCGCCGCCGGCTGCGGCATCAGTCGCCCGACACGTCGCTGGTGAACCACTTCGTCATGATCTTCTTGTAGGTGCCGTTGGCCTTGAGTTCGGCCAGCGCCTTGTTGAGCGCGTTCTTCAGGTCGGTGTCGCCCTTGCGGACGCCGAAGCCCGTGCCGCTGCCGAAGATCTTTTCATCCTTGAGCACCGGCCCGGCGAAGGCGAAGCCCTTGCCGGCCGGCTTCTTGAGAAAGCCCTCTTCCGCTTCCACCGCATCCATCAGGCCGGCGTCGAGACGGCCGGACTGCAGGTCGGCGTAGATCTGGTCGTTCTTGGCATAGGTGACGACGTCGACGCCATTGCGCGCCAGCTTCTCCTTGCCGAAGGTCTCGTGCGTCGTGCCCTGCTGCACGCCGATGCGCTTGCCCTTGAGCGACTCTGGTGTGGGCTGCAGGTTGGCGCCGGCACGGGCGATCATGCGGGCCGGCGAGAGCGTGACGCGGTTGCTGAAATCGATTTCCTTCAGGCGCTTTTCGGTAATCGACATCGAGGCATTGATGACGTCGAACTTTTTCGCCTTGAGCGCGGGGATCATGCCGTCGAAGTCGTTTTCGACCCAGGTGCACTTGGCCTTGAGCTGGGCGCAGACCGCTTCGCCCAGATCGATGTCGAAGCCGGCCAGCTTGCCGTCCTTGTTCTTGAATTCGAAGGGGGCGTTGCCGGGGTCGGTGCCGAAGCGGATTTCGGTGATCTCGCGGGCGCCGGCCTGCAGAGAGAAGACGGCGATGGCTGCGGCACACAGGAAGGCCTTGTGCATGTTCATGGGGATTCTCCTTGTTCGACGGGTGCGGCGCACGCGGGAGTGCCGGACATTCCCTGCGCCGTCTGATTGAATTCGTTCACATTCTAGTGGCAGTCTTGCGCCGGTGGCATGGCCGGCTGTGTTGAGGGCCGGATCTCTCATGGCGCAAGTCGCCGGATTCCGGCCTGCGCCGGAATGACGGTTGGCGTGCCCGGTTTGCCTTGATTTTCATCAATGGGCGCAAGAGGCCCTTTCCATGCGGATCCTGATGCGTTATTCAACGGTTCTCCACCGGTTGTCACCAACTTATCCCCGGGTTTTCCACAACTTCGCTGGATAACTTTTACTTACAAGTATTTCCGCGGTTTGGGGCTAAGCTGCCTTCGACAAAGCGCAAATGGCGTCGAAGTTGACTGGATATCATCGCTGACGACGCTGCCAATCCACGCTGTCCGTGCAATGCGGGTCCGCGCGGCAGGTCTTTAAGGGGAATAGCTTGAACATCACATCACGATGGACGGCCTGTGCCGTCTTCGCAGGGGTTTTGCTTGCCGGTTGCGGCGGCGGGGGCGGAAGCAGCCAGTTGGCCGGCAGCAGCGGTACCGACTCGGGTGG
>SPQI01000262.1 GCA_004570315.1 Oxalobacteraceae bacterium OM1
GGACCGGGATGCTGTGCGGCGCGCCTATGAAACGGCGCTGACGCATGGCGGAACCAGCGAAGGCGCTCCCGGTTTGCGACCCGAATACCATGCGAACTACTACGGGGCGTATTTCCGGGATACCGAAGGAAACAAGCTGTGCGTCGTCTGCCACGAGGCTGAGGACGCTCCCGACGCCTGAACCGCATCGCCGATATCATCATCCCTCCGCCCCGCCTACACCAGGAGAAAACCATGATCATCGCCATGACGGCACTCAATCTGCCCAATCCCATTACGACGGAAGAAGCGCAGCGCATCTTCCTCTCCACCGCGCCGACATACCAAGGCGTGCAAGGCCTGTTCCGCAAGCATTACGTATTGTCCGAGGACGGGGGCACGGCGGGCGGCATCTACCTGTGGAATTCGCGGCAGGACGCGGAAGCGCTGTACACCGAGGCGTGGCGCACCTTCGTCCGCGAGAAGTACGGCACCGAACCCAGCGTCACCTACTTCGACAGCCCCGTCGTCGTCGACAACGTGGCCAGGCAGGTGCTGGCCTACGACTAGGAAGCCTGGGCAGCCCCGCAATCTCACGTCAGCTGGCCGGCGGCCTCCCGCAGCAGCTCCTGCGCCCTGACCGCAATCGGCGACAAGTAGCCCGCGCGCCGGATGATGCCGATCGGCCGGTCCATGCCTTCGACGGACAGCGGCCGCACCACCACGTTGTCCGGCAGGGCGCTGGCCTGGATGCTGCGCAGGTTGATCATGCTCACCAGTCGCGTCTGCGACACCACCAGAATCAGCGCTGCGAGCGTGTCGGCTTCCACCACCATGCGCGGCAGCGGCAATTTGCGCAGGGTAAACGCCCGCTCGATCTGCGCGCGCGTGTATTCATGCTTGCGCGTGCCAGCCCATTCGTACTCCGCCAGTTCCTCCAGCGGCACGCAGTCGCGCCCGGCGAGCGGATGCAGTTCGTTCACCATCAGGCGGCACGGATCTTCGTACAGCAATTCGTATTCGAGCGCGGCATTCGAGCGCTCGGGCACCGGGCAGACGGCGAACTCCACGTCGCGCCGGTTGACGGTCTCCATCAGGCTGCCGGCGAACGCGGTGGTGAAGCTGATATGCGCGGCGGGGCGCTCCTCGATCAGACGTGGGAGGAGGGCGCGCAGGGTGAAATCGGTGGTGGCCGGCGTGATGCCGATACGCAGCAGCCCGGCCTTGCCGCCACCGAGGTCGCGCGCTTCCTGGATCGCTTCGTCGAGGCCGCGCGAGGCCGTCTGCACGCGCGCGTAGAAGGCACGGCCGGCTTCTGTCAGTTCGGTGCCGCGCGCGGTGCGCATGACGAGGTTCACGCCGACCTTGCGCTCCAGCCGCTGGATCGCCTTCGTCAGAGCCGGTTGTGAAATGCCGAGCTTCTCCGCCGTGCTGGTGAAGGTACGGGAGGCCGCCAGGGCCAGGAAATAATCCAGGTCGTCGCCCAGCATGTATTCCTCCAGGTTATGGGATATGGCTTCGCCGTTATTTTACTTTATGGGGTGCAGCGCCCATAGTGGTACCGCCCAGCCAGTCCGGCCAAGCCGCGTCCCGCAGATCCCAAGACCGAAAAGCTTTTGCCCAGGCATTGATGCACCGGGCGGCTGCGGGACGCATCGCGCACCTCCAGGAGAGCCAAAGGAGACTCCATGTCCACGTCATTCACCCGCCGCCAGTTCCTGCAAGCCGGCGCCGCCCTTGCCGCCGGCGCCAGCCTGCCGTTCCCGATCGAAGCCCTCGCCGCCGCATCCGACTGGAATGCCGGCGAGGTCGTCCATTTGCTGCCCACCGCCAACCACGAACGCGTGCTGCTCAAGGCCTCGTTCCGCCAGCCGCTGCAGCAGGCGCCGCAATTGCAAGCCGCCGGCCGCACGTTCAAGGGTCGCAAGTCCGACGGCGCCGGCCGCTTCTGGCAGTTCGACATGACCGGCCTGCAGCCCGACACCCGCTACACCTTGAAGCTGAGCGATGCCAAGGGACGCGCCCTGTGCTCGCCCTGGGACCTGAAAACCTTCCCGCGCCCCGACGCCGCGCCCGAGCGCCTGCGCATGCTGGTCTACACCTGCGCCGGCGGCCATCCCGACGCGCGCGGACCGGGCGGCATGGAAGTCTTCCGCTCGCTCGCCATCCGTCATGCGCTGCTCGACCGCGGCATGGCCTACCGCCCCGACGTGGTGATCGCCAACGGCGACCATGTCTACCAGGACCAGCGCACCTGGCTGGAGAGCAACAACCCCGCGATCCGCAAGGCCGCCGCCGAGTTCTACAAGGGCATCGGCATGTTCCATCCGGACGAGCCGGTGCTCGGCACCGACAACGAGCGCGTGCTGACCACGGTGATCGATCCGCAGATCGCGCAACTGTACGGCACGCGGCTGCGCTCGACGCCGGTGTTCTTCATGATGGACGACCACGATTACTTCGAGAACGACGAGGCGGAAGAGAACTTCATCACTTTCCCGCCGGAGCATTTCGACCTCTCGCTCGCGCGCACCGTGCAGGACATGTACTACCCGGAATTCCTGCCCGATCCGACGCGCTCAGTGATGCTGCCCGGCACCAGCGCCGGCGACCGCGCGCCCGGCCTGTCGGAGTGCTTCGGCACGCTGCGCTACGGCAAGCTGCTGGAAGTGCTGATGTACGACTGCGGCCGCTACATGACATTGAAGGACCGGCACGCGGGCATCATCCCGCCCGAGGCGGAGCGCTGGCTGCTGGAGCGCACGCGCCGCTCGGAGGCGCGCCACCTGATCCATATGCCGTCCACGCCCTTCGGCTGGTCGGCGGGCAAGTGGCGCGAGTGGTATCCGGACGTGGTGGTGTCCGACGAGACCATGGCCTCGGGCGCGGAAACGATTTCGCAGCGCTTCGGCGGCGTGCAGGGCAAGAACCTGCGCCTGAGCACGCAGAAGCAGAAGTACATGTGGCAATCCGGCTGGTATGCGCAGCATCAACGCATCGCGGCGGCGATGACCAATCATGAGAGGCCGGCCGTCATGATGTCGGGCGACCTGCATGCCACCGGCTGGGACCGCATCCTGCGAAGCGGCGACCTCGACCTGCGCAAGAACCCGCTGCACGTGGTCCTGAACGGCACGCTGGGCACCGGCCTCGCGGGCTGGCCGAGCGGACCGCGCGGCCTCGGTCC
>SPQI01000457.1 GCA_004570315.1 Oxalobacteraceae bacterium OM1
CCGAGGAACAGCCCGGAATCGCGCTCGGGTCCCAGGGATTCTTCACCGGCCCGAAGTGCGAGTTCTCGTTCGAGGAGCCCATGGCAAATTCGTCACAGTTCAATTTTCCGAGCGTGACCATACCTGCCGTACGGAACTGTTCGACGACTGTTGCATCGAAGGGGCTGACGTAAGTTGCGAGCATCTTGGAACCGGCAGTCGATCGCCAGCCGCGCGTGACGAAAATGTCCTTGTGCGCGATGGGAATGCCGGTGAGCGCCGTGGTGTCGCCTTTGGCAATGCGCTGGTCCGCTTCGGCGGCCTGCTGCAAGGTCAGTGCCTCATCGACATGCAGGAAGGCATTGAGGTCGCTGGCGGCGATGCGCTGCAGGTAGAGCTTGGCGAGTTCGGTCGCGGATACCTGCTTGGATTGCAAGGCCGCGGACAGCTGTTTCAGGGTGTGCTTGTGCATAAACGTGGAATGGCCGGTCGGTTCTTGGTCTTGTCAGGTGTGCAGGGCAGCCTTATTCGATGACCTTGGGGACGAGATAGAGACCGTCCTGGGTCGCCGGTGCGACTTGCTGGTAGTCGTCGCGGCGGTTCGGTTCGGTGACAGCATCCTCGCGCAGGCGCAGGGCGATGTCGTCCTGGAAGGCGGCGATCGGATGGTTCAGCGGCTCGACGCCGGCCGTATCGACTGCGCGCATTTGCTCGACGAGGCCGAAGATGCCGTTGAGCTTGTCGAGCGTCGGCTGGGCTTCGGCTTCATCGAGTTCGAGCTGCGCCAGGCGGGCGATGCGTTTCACGTCGGACAGGTTTAATGACATGGTGGATAGACAGTTTGGACACAGTGTCCGCGAAGGTGTTTTCGGAATGGGGAAATTGATTTCTTGTTCTGGCAAAACCTTGCAAATAGGCTGTATCCAGCCCGTATTTTTGAAGTTTCCCCCGGCAAATTACGGCTAAATTATAAGGTAGAATGTCGGGTTAAGACCTCGCCGGCGGCCAGCCGTTTCGGCAGGGCGAGCGTCGGGCTTTCACCCCTAATATCAAGCGCACACACAAGGCGCACAGGACACTACATGTTTGGATTCCTACGCAGCTATTTTTCGAACGACCTGGCGATCGACCTCGGGACCGCCAATACGCTGATCTACGTGCGTAACATGGGCATCGTCCTGGACGAGCCGTCGGTCGTGGCCATCCGCCAGCAGGGCGGCCCGAACGGCAAAAAGACCATCCAGGCCGTCGGCAAGGAAGCCAAGCAGATGCTGGGCAAGGTCCCCGGCAACATCGAAGCGATCCGCCCAATGAAGGACGGCGTGATCGCCGACTTCACCGTCACCGAGCAGATGCTCAAGCAGTTCATCCGCATGGTGCACGATTCGAAACTGTTCAAACCCAGCCCGCGCATCATCATCTGCGTGCCCTGCGGTTCCACCCAGGTCGAACGCCGCGCGATCCGCGAATCCGCGCTCGGCGCCGGCGCTTCCCAGGTCTACCTGATCGAAGAGCCGATGGCTGCAGCGATCGGCGCCGGCCTGCCGGTGTCGGACGCCACCGGCTCCATGGTCGTGGACATCGGCGGCGGCACCACCGAGGTGGGCATCATCTCGCTGGGCGGCATGGTCTACAAAGGCTCCGTGCGCGTCGGCGGCGACAAGTTCGACGAAGCCATCGTCAACTACATCCGCCGCAACTACGGCATGCTGATCGGCGAACAGACCGCCGAGCTGATCAAGAAGGAAATCGGTTCCGCCTTCCCGGGCTCCGAAGTCAAGGAGATGGAAGTCAAGGGCCGCAATCTGTCCGAAGGCATTCCGCGCTCCTTCACGATTTCGTCCAACGAGATCCTCGAAGCGCTGACCGACCCGCTGAACAACATCGTCTCCGCCGTCAAGAACGCGCTCGAGCAGACACCGCCGGAACTCGGCGCCGACATCGCCGAGAAGGGCATGATGCTCACCGGCGGCGGTGCGCTGCTGCGCGACCTCGACCGCCTGCTGATGGAAGAGACCGGCCTGCCCGTGATCGTGGCGGAAGACCCGCTGACCTGCGTGGTCCGCGGCTCCGGCATGGCGCTGGAACGCATGGATAAGCTCGGTTCCATCTTCTCGTACGAATAAGCAGCATGTCCTCCGGACCCTGCCCATCGATCGACGCGGCAGGGTCCATGTCCCCCGGCCGCTCCTCCTAGCCTCAGCGACCCAGGTACTCAATGGAATACAGTCCGCCGCCACTTTTCAAGCAAGGCGCGTCCGCCCGGGCCAAAGTGGTGTTCTTCACCCTCATCGCCCTGATCCTGCTGGTTGCCGATTCGCGCCTGCGCTCGCTGACGGCGATCCGCCAGGTCGTCGGCACCGCGCTCTATCCCCTGCAGGTCGTCGCCATGCTGCCGCGCGATGCGGCTTACACCGTAGGTGAGTACTTCACTTCCGTGTCGGGGCTGCAGCGCGAGAACCGCCTGTTGAAGCAGCTGCAGGTCGCCAACGCCCAGACGCTGCAGCAGTCGCAGCAGCTCGCGGCCGAAAACGACCAGCTGCGCAAGCTGCTCGGCGCGACCGAGCGCGTGACCAGCAAGGCAGTGATGAGCGAGATCCTGTACGACGCCCGCGATGCCTTCACCCGCAAGATCGTACTCGACCGCGGCACCCGCCACGGCGTGGCGCCCGGCCAGCCGGTCATCGACGACAACGGCGTGGTCGGCCAGGTCACCCGCGTGTTTCCGTTCACCTCCGAAGTCACGCTGCTGACCGACAAGGACCAGGCGATCCCGGTTCAGGTCGTGCGCAGCGGCCTGCGCAGCATCGCCTACGGCCTGGGCCATTCCGGTTCGCTGGACCTGCGCTTCATGCCGACCAACGCCGACATCAAGAGCGGCGACGTGCTGGTCACCTCCGGCATCGACGGCGTCTATCCGGCGGGGCTCGCGGTGGCCAAGGTGACACATGTCGAGAACAAATCGACCGACGCCTTCGCCCGCATTACCTGCCAGCCGATCGCCGGCATCGACCGCAACCGTCACCTGCTGGTCCTGCTGACCGAATCCAATCTGCCGCCGCGTCCGGCGCCGGAGGAGACCGTCAAGGACAAGCGCAAGGGCAAGCGTGCGGAGGCCGCCAAGGAGGCTGGCAAGGATGCTGCCAAGGATCCGGCGAAGGACAGCGCCAAGGA
>SPQI01000357.1 GCA_004570315.1 Oxalobacteraceae bacterium OM1
CAGGTCATGGCCGACGGCCGCCTCGCGCAGCGTCGCGCGCGTGGCGTCCAGCGAGTCCGGCACGATGCCGAAGTCGGTGATGTCGCAGCCGAGATTCTCGAGCAGGCCGCGCAGGGTGAAACGGTTGGAATTGTAGATCGCGCCGGGCTTGAGCGGCTCGCCCGGCATCGCCAGTTCGTCGCCGGTAAAGAAGACCGCCACGCGCGGCCGGCGCAGCACAGGCAAAGCCGCCAGTCCCACCGAAGCGGCCAGTCCCAGTTCCTGTGCCCGCAGCCGCGTCCCGGCCGGCAGGATGGTGCTGCCCGCACGGATGTCTTCGCCCGTGCGTCGGATCCATTCGCCGGGCTGCGGTGTGTGGCGCACCGTGACGACGTCACCGCTCAACTCGCATTGCTCCTGCATGACGACGGCATCGGCGCCTTCCGGGATCATCGCGCCGGTGAAGATGCGCGCCGCCGTGCCGGCTTCAAGGGGCTGTCCGACCTGTCCGGCCGGAATGCGTTGGGCGACGCGCAGCTCGGCATTGCCGCTGGCGCAATCGGTCACCCGCACTGCATAGCCGTCCATCTGCGTGTTGTCCATCGGCGGCACGTTGAGCTGCGAGGTTTGTGCCTGTGCCAAGACGCGGCCGTTGGCCTCAAGCGTAGCCACCGTCTCCGTCTCGGTAATGGGTCGCACGGCCGACAGCAGAAAATCCAGTGCCTGCGCGGCGGTCAGCATCGGTTTCTTCTCGCTCATGCCTGCTCCGTCTTCGGAATCAGAGACCGGTGTGTTCGGCGATGAAGGCTTTCACCTTCTGCACGTCCGCCGGCATCACGGTAAAGCGCTGCGGCAGTGCTTCGATGTTCTCGAAGCCGACCGGACGTTCCGCATCGCGCCCCAAGGCCTCACGAATGGTCTCATTGAACTTGGCCGGCAAGGCCGTCTCCAGCACGATCATCGGCACGCCGGGCGTCAGGTGCTCACGCGCCACCTTCACGCCGTCCGCGGTGTGCGTGTCGATCATGATGCCGTACTTCGCATGCACGTCGCGGATGGTCGCGACGCGGTCGGCATGCTCGGACCTGCCCGACTCGAAGCCGAACTGTTCGACCTTGGCGAACTCGCCGCCGTCGCTGCCGTTCTTGCCCGACAAGTCGAAGCCGCCATGCGTCTCGACCTTGCGGAACAGCGCATTCACGCGCTCTGCATCGCGCCCCAGCAGGTCATAGACGAAGCGCTCGAAGTTCGAGGCCTTGCTGATGTCCATGCTCGGGCTGGTGGTGTGATACGTCTCGGCCGACTTGCGCACGCGATAGACGCCGGTGCGGAAGAATTCGTCGAGCACGTCGTTCTCGTTGGTGGCAACCACCAGCTTGTCGATCGGCAGGCCCATCATGCGGGCGATGTGGCCGGCGCAGATGTTGCCGAAGTTGCCCGACGGGACGGTGAACGAGACCTTCTGTTCGTTGCGCGTCGTCGCGCTCAGATAGCCGCGGAAGTAGTACACGACCTGCGCGACCACGCGTGCCCAGTTGATGGAGTTGACCGTGCCGATCTTTTGGCGCGCCTTGAATTCAAGGTCGTTCGAGACAGCCTTCACCATGTCCTGGCAGTCGTCGAACACGCCTTCCACCGCGAGGTTGAAAATGTTCGGATCCTGCAGGCTGAACATCTGCGCCGTCTGGAAGGCGCTCATCTTCTTGTGCGGCGAGAGCATGAAGACCCGAATGCCGCGCTTGCCGCGCATTGCGTATTCGGCCGCGCTGCCGGTGTCGCCGGAGGTCGCGCCGAAGATGTTCAGCTCGGCGTGCTGCTTGTCCAATGCATATTCGAACAGGTTGCCCAGCAACTGCATCGCCATATCCTTGAAGGCCAGCGTCGGGCCGTTGGACAGTGCTTGCAGGATGACTTGCGTGCCGTCGCGCTCTTCCAGCACATGCAGCGGCGTGATCTGGGACGGATCATCGCCCTGGCGGACATTGCGGTAGACGTCGGCGGTATAGGTCTTCTGCGTCAGCGCCTTGAGATCGGCCTCCGGAATATCGGTGGCGAACTTCTTCAGGAGTTCGAACGCGAGGTCGGCGTAGGACAGCTTGCGCCAGGCGTCGAGTTCGGCGCCGGACACCTTCGGATATTCGATCGGGAGATAGAGGCCGCCGTCGGGAGCGAGGCCGCCGAGAAGGATTTGGGAAAAGGTCTGCGCCGGCGCGTTGCCGCGGGTGGAAAGGTATTGCATAAGTGT
Organism: Oxalobacteraceae bacterium OM1; assembly: GCA_004570315.1. GTDB lineage: Bacteria > Pseudomonadota > Gammaproteobacteria > Burkholderiales > Burkholderiaceae_D > Noviherbaspirillum. The sequence continues at coordinate 2,225 of SPQI01000357.1, forward strand.
GAACGGTTGGAATGGCGGGGGTCGGCGGACATTATACCGTCGCTCCCCCGCTCCACCGCCCCGCCTTGCCAGCCGGACAAGGCTTTATGCGGCCGAATTACGCCGCCTGTTGCAGCTTGTCTCCTTCGACGTGCACGTTCTGCAGCATGTCGTCGACCATTGCCTCCAGCCCGATGCGGGCCTGCCAGCCCCAGTCGCCGCGCGCGGCGGCATCGTCGATGCTCTGCGGCCAGGTCGCCGCGATCGCCTGCCGGAAGTCCGGCGCGTAGGAAATCTCGAAACGCGCCAGGCGCCGCTTGATGGCGGCAGCCAGTTCACGCGGATTGAAGCTGACGCCGGCGACGTTGTACGACGACCGCACGCGAACCTGCTCAGCCGGCGCCTCCATCAGTTCGATGGTGGCGCGGATGGCGTCCGGCATGTAGATCATCGGCAGCGTGGTCTCCGCGTTCAGGAAGCACTCGTAGCGCTCGGCGCGCTTGGCCGCGTGGAAGATTGCGATGGCATAGTCGGTCGTGCCCCCGCCCGGCGGCGACTTGAAGCTGATGATGCCGGGGTAGCGGATGCTGCGCACGTCCACGCCGAACTTGTTGAAGTAGTACTCGCAGAGACGCTCGCCGGCGAGCTTGCTGATGCCGTAGATGGTGGTCGGGTCCATCGCAGTGAGCTGCGGCGTATCGACAGCCGGTGTGTGCGGGCCGAAAGCGGCGATCGACGAAGGCCAGAACACGCGCAGCGGTTTGCCGGCCTCCTTGCGTTCGCGGGCGATCTCCAGGATGTTGAGCAGCCCGTCCATATTGAGCTGCCAGGCCTTCAGCGGCTGCTGCTCGCCGGTCGCCGACAGCAGCGCCGCCAGCTGATAGACCTGCGTGATGCCTTCGTCCGCGACCAGTTGCGCGACACTTTCCTTGTCCAGCACATTGA
>SPQI01000049.1 GCA_004570315.1 Oxalobacteraceae bacterium OM1
GGCTGACATCGATGAACGATCATTTTGGTAATTCGGTAAATATTAAATACTCGACAGTAAGTCGAGCGAATTATTTGAATTATACGCGTGTCGATGACGGAATTTTCAATCCAACGCAAATAAATTATTTGAGACAAAGAGCCCAGGTTGATTTGAGTTGGTTTGACCCAAAAATGTCGATCGATTCAAATATTCTTTATGCCGGCGGTTTTCCTTCGCCGCGTAGCGAGTGGCTGCGCGATATTTATGCGTGGTCTAAATCTTTTCCGACTGATCAACAAATCGATTACGCGCAGTGTATTTTCACTCCAAATACTTCTTCAATTTATGATGCCTTAGCTCCAATGCTAAATAAGATGGTGCAATGCAACTATCTTCCTGAAGTGTCGTTTCAATATGAACCGTTTCAAAATTATGAAAACACGATCCAAGAGCTTAATTGGAATTCATTTCCTGGTGATTTGCATGACTAAAAAGAGTATTTCGTTGACGTTGATGGCAACGGGAAAAAATCCTGGATCAGAATTAGCCAAGCTTCAGACGAAGCGTGGATCGGCGTTTCTCGTTTAGATGGAACGTTTACGTCTAGTCAGTGGACGCGAATATCCTCGTCCGTTGGACCACTGAATAGCTTCGAACATTACTTTGCAGACGTGAATGGCGATGGCAAGATGGATTGGATCCGCGTTAGCAGAACGACGGACGAGGCTTGGGTAGCACTAGGTCAGGGGGGAGGTTCGTTTCATTTCTGGACCAAGTACTTGCCGGGTGTCGGCTCGGCGAACGCAAATGCCCATTTCTTCGCTGATCTTGACGGTGACGGCCGCGCCGACTGGATTCAGATCAGTCGCACAAGCAATGTTGTCAAGTTGGCATTTGCTTCCTTGTCAGGGGATTTCGCGACGTGGACAATGCCAGCCCAACAGATTGGTTTGTCAAAGGCTATGAGCTATTTTGCCGACGTAAATGGCGACGGAAAGGCAGATTGGATCACGCTCAGCGAATATATGATGACAGCAAACTTATCTAACGGCGATGGTACATTTAGTGCGGCAACTAGTACCTCTGTGTGGCCCGCAGCGACGTGCATTTTTGCTGATGTGAATGGCGACAAGAATCAAGACGCCATATGTAGTTCTGAAGGTCCAAATAAATATGTTATCTATAATTTCATTTCAAAGGGGGATGGAACATTTAAGCCTCAAGTGAGGTTGGGATCGTATGATGGCCCGGTTCTCATGAGTGATTTGAACGCAGATGGCATGGCTGATCGAATCAGTATAGTTGAGAATGGCGCCGCATTTTTTTATTGGCCTACAATCCCTGTCCAGTCGCCATATCCTTATCCTATTAGTCTTAGCGCGCCGTCGGCTCCGAATCTGAACTATTCTTCGGGTATTGATTATTACTTTGAGGACATAAACGGCGATGGCAAACCCGACTTGATAATTGTTGATCGCGCGAACAGGAACGGATTTGTTGGGCTCAACATGCTTAACAATATGTACCGGATTACTTCGATTGCGGATCCTGTGCATGGCACGACGACAATCGAGTATAAGCCAGTGACCGATCCGAGTGTGTACACCTCTGATACGGATGGCGTCTATCCATTGCGCGATGCAATCTTCCCGCTACCCAATCCGACGGCACGGATGCCCTTCGTTGTGTCCGCAGTCACCAGTCCCGACGGCAAAGGCGGAACGTTGACGACGCGCTACACCTATGGTGGCATGAAGACTGACGTGCTGCGTAATCAGAATCTGGGCTTTCGCTGGATGAAGGCGACCCAAGTTGAATCGGGCATTTCGACCTATACCGAATTCAAGCAGGTCTGGCCCTATACAGGGCTAGTGGCAAGTACGACGACAACTGGCCCGTCGGGATCGTTGCTGAACCAGGTGATCAATACCTATGGCTGCACAGACTTTGTGAGTACGTCGGGGTGCACGGTCACGCCAGGCCGTCGCTACTTCCCATTTCTGAGCCAGTCGGTCGTGTCTGCGTGGGACGCGAAAGGTATCGCACTGCCAACAACCACCATTACCAAAAAGTATGACAGCTTTGGCAACGTGACGCGCGAGGTAACCAGTAGCTCGGATGGTTATTCGAAAACGGTCGATACGGAATACATGAATGACATAAACAAGTGGTGGATCGGGCGCCCTGTGCGTGAGACTGTCACGAATACTTCGCCTTGAAACCGGTGGCGCATGAATAACACCATTAAAAATCAGAACAATTTCGGGGAAGGCATGCAGAAGACGGAGCTAGGATTACATAAAGAAAATTGGCTTTGCGCGGCCTTGCTATTGGTAGTGCTGGGCGCGTCTAACGCATCGGTGGCGGAGGCAGGGACGACCACGACCGTTAAAACATATGAATACGACCCAGTCATCGGCTTTTTAGTGGCGGAGACCATTAATCCTGATAATGCGCAATATAGTGTCAAGACCACGTATACGTATTCTGAATACGGCAACATCTTGACAAGGACGGTTTCGTCAGGCGCGACTGGGCTCAACGGAGTCGTGTCGCGTACCGAAACGTATACCTATGACCCAATATATGGCATTTCACTCACTTCATACAAGAATGTCTTGGGACAAGACTCAAAAATGCAGCTTGATTGGTCGAACCTGCCGCTGTATGTGGAAAGCCTGAACGGACTTGCGACGACATGGGAGTACGATTATGCCGGAGTCGGACGGGTGCGCCGAATGACGAGACCAGACAATACTACTATCGATTGGAAGTATTCTCTGGCCGGTGAAGGGGGCGGATATTGGGTGGAAAGAAGCGAGTTGGCCGGGACTAAATTCGAGCGTGTATTGTATGATGCGCTTGATCGTGTCGTACGTACGGAGACGCCGGGATTCGACGGTAAAACCACCATACGCCAAGATATCGAGTATGACAACCTGGGGCGCAAATCGCGCACAAGCCGCCCCTACTATGTGGGGCAGCCAATCAAGTGGACCTCGTATTCGTATGACATCCTCAACCGAGTCACTGACGCGGTGGGTCCGGATGGTGCGCACGTGCAGACCGAGTACAATGGCTTGACCACGACAGTGACCGGTCCCCTGGGGCAGACGCGCACGACGATCAAGAACAGCCAAGGTCAGCTGC
>SPQI01000029.1 GCA_004570315.1 Oxalobacteraceae bacterium OM1
TCTTTTGCTTCGCCAAAAGAAGTAAGCAAGAAAAGGCGACCCCGGTGCAGCCGCCGCCTTCGGCGGTTCCCAAAAATGTGGCGCAGCAGGCGGGAAGCGGGCAAACTCGCCTTCGGCTCAAACAAGCCCGCTTCTTGTTCCGCCTGCCGCGCCACATTTTTGGCGTCTGCACAGGGGGAACTGCTAACCCCATCCCCACCCTGACCCTCCCCTTGAAGGGGAGGGGATCTTCAAGGTCTTGGCAGCCTGCACGGTGCGCTTGTGCACCGGTGCCGCGATGACCGTGATGGTGCGCAAGCGCACCCTACGATGCTGGTTCAGAGCCTTGACTGGGTTGGCTTCTCCGCTCTCATTACGGCCACGACGTCTCCTGCATCGGCAGCACCATCACTTCCGGAATCACCGTCTGCTCCGGCAGCATCAGCACCGACTTCACTGCCTTCGCCACATTCACCGGGTCCTGCAATACGTTGACATCGATATCCGGGAAGCGATCGAGCAGGAACGGGGTGCGCATGCCGCCGGCGAGCACCGCCGTGACCTTGATGTTGTGCGGGCGCAGTTCGGCGTGCAGCGCGTGCGACAGGCCCAGCAGGCCGTATTTGCTCGCGTGGTAGGCCGAGGCGTTCGGCCAGGCGCGCTTGGCTGCGGTCGAGGCGATGTTCACGATCTGGCCGCCGCCGGTTTGCTTCATGTGCACGGCTGCGCGCTTGGAGAGCAGATACGGACCGTAGAGGTTGGTGCGCATCACACGGTCCCAGTCTGCGAATTCAAGCTCTTCGATCGCGCAGGTCTTGTCGGTGCCGGCATTGTTGATCAGGATGTCGAGGCGGCCGAAGCGCTCGATGGTTTCGTCGATGGCGCGGTTGGCGGCGGCTTCATCGCCGACGTTGAAGCCGATCGCGTGCGTCTTGCCGGCGGCGGACTCGAGCAGCGAGGCCACCGTCTGCGCCTTGTCCAGGTTCAGGTCGCCGATGACCACGTTCGCGCCGGAAGCGGACAGCACGTGGCACAGGGCTGCGCCCAGGCCGCTGGCACCGCCGGTGACGAGGATCGTCTTGCCGGCGAGGTCGTTCGCTTGCGCGGGGTCGGCGATGTAGCTGGATACGGTTGCGTTAGTCAAGTTACGTTCTCCCGTTGGTCAAAATCATTCGTCCCAGCGTACCGTGCGTGACCGCTTGGAGCGTTGACGCAACCGTGATCCCGTTCACGCACCCAGACTCATTTCGCCACCGGCCGCTGCGCGCGGCGGCACGTAGTCCAGCGACGGCTCCATGCCATGCTCGAGCACGCCTTCGTAGACGCTCGCGATGTGCACGGCAACGTTGCGCCAGGTGAAGTGTTGATACGCGCGCCGCATGCCGGCCCAACCCATGCGCTGCGCGACGTGCGGATGACGATGCAAGTGCGCGAGCTTTTCCGCCAGCGCATCGGGATCGTTCGGCGGCACCAGGAATCCGGTCTCGCCATCCACCACCGTGGTCTTGATGCCGCCCACGGCCGTGCCGATCACCGGCGTGCCGCAGGCCATCGCTTCCAGCGGCGTGATGCCGAAGGGTTCATACCACGGCGTGGTGACGAACACGTTCGCCGCACTGTAGTAATAGCGCAGCTGCTGGCGTTGGCGCTGGCCGGTGAAGGTGACCGCGTCGGCAATGCCGAGCTCTTGCGCCAACTGCATCAGACGGCCGAGCTCCGGCGTGGCGGCGGGATCGGGGGTCTCGCCGTTGCCGCCGACCACCACCAGGCGGGCCGCGAGACCATGCTCGTGCTTCATGCGGGCCACGCCGCGAATCACGTTGTCGACGCCCTTGCGCGGCACCATGCGGCCGAGCTGCAGGACGATGAATTCGTCGGGGTCGAGGCCGAGCTGCTGGCGCGCATCGAGCGTCACCGGCCAGAATTCGTCGGGGTCGAAACCGCAGGGCACGATGCTCATGCGCTCGGGCGCGGCGCCGTAGAGCAATTCCATGTCGAGCTGGTCCTGCGGGCACTCGGCAACGATGCGCTCCGCGTCCTGCATCAGCCGCTCTTCGATGGCGAAGCGGATGTCGGGGAAGCCGTCGGCTTCCTTCTGCGAAAGTCGGCGCACGCGACCCAGCGCGTGGAAGGTGATGACGAAGGGAATGCCCAGCGTGCGCTTCACCTGTTGCGCAACCATGCCCGACATGAAGAAATTTGCATGCACGAGATCGTAGGGGATCTCCTGGCGCCGTGCGAAGCGGATCATGAAGCGGCCGAACTGCTCCATATAAGGAAGCATCGCTTCCTTGGGAATGTAATGCGCCGGTCCGGCCGGCACGTGAATCACGCGCACGTTCGGCTGCCAGTCGACCACTTGCTCCTGCGAACTCGAATCTCGTCGCGTGAACACGTCCACCAGGTAGCCGAGTTTGCCGAGATGCCGCGCGAGCTGCGCGACATAGACGTTCTGGCCGCCGCTGTCGATGCTGCCGATCTGGGCCAGCGGCGAGGCGTGTTCACTGATGAGGGCAATTTTTCGCATGGTCACTCTGGGATGAGGTCGATCGGGATGTTGCGAGTTCGACAAAGCAAACGATGTACCTGCGGTGCAATTGACCGCAGGAAGCCACGCGAGCAGCGCTTCTCGCTGCGAATTGATGCGATGAAACGGCCTTGCATGTTTTTCCGACGTAAGAACTACAGCCGCATGTAAAAACTGCGCCGGCTGCTGCTCTTCCGTTGCGGTCTCTTACTTCCATGCACGCCGCGCAACCTTGCTGGCACGGCAAATGCATCTCGTTCAGTTCGGAGCCGGCTCTGCCGCCTGGTCCTGCCGCGATGCCTGCGGTCACGGACCTGCGACTTCGCGTGCCGGGATCAAGGCTGCGGCCTTCACACACAAGGAGATAAAACAATGTGGACTGACAACGTGAAATTTGCTTCTGTCGGCATCATGGTTCTCGCGCTTGCCGCTTGCGGTACAACAAGCACCACTCCCACGACCTCTGCCGGTTCGATCCCGGTGACCAGCGCGCCAACCACCTCCAGCAGCGCTTCGGGCTACGGCGTCGTGCAGGCAATCGACGTCATTCCGCGCCAGCAGGCGCAGAGCATGGGACTGGGCACGATCGCGGGTGCCGTCGTCGGCGGCGTGCTCGGCAAC
>SPQI01000405.1 GCA_004570315.1 Oxalobacteraceae bacterium OM1
GCGTCTTCACGCGCTCGGTGCGCTGGCCCTGCGTGCCGAGTTTGTTGTGGTACACCACGTTCGCCAGGCCCGGGATGCGGTCGGCCAGTTTCTTCTTCTGGTCCTGCTCGAAGAAGAACTTGGCGTCGGACAGGCGCGGACGCACCACGCGCTCGTTGCCGCCGATGATGTGCTGCGGGTCGTTCGTCTCCAGATTGGAAACGATGAGGAAGCGGGAACGCAGGCGGCCATGGGCGTCGGTCAGCGCGAAATATTTCTGGTTCGTCTGCATCGTGAGGATCAGGCACTCCTGCGGCACCGACAGGAAGCTGTCCTCGAACTGGCAGGTATAGACCACCGGCCATTCGACCAGCGCCGTGACTTCGTCGAGCAGCGACTCGGGCATCAGCACCTTGTCGTGGCCGGCCTTTTCCAGCAGCGAGGCGCGGATTTTCTCCTTGCGGCTCGTTACCGAGGGAATGGTCTTGCCTTGCGCTTCCAGCGTGGCGGCATAGTGCTCGGCATGTTCGATGGCGATATCGCCGGCGCTGAGGAAACGATGGCCCAGCGTCGTGCGGCCGGCAGCGAGGCCAAGCGTCGCGACCGGCACCACGTCCGCGCCGTGCAGCGCGATTAGTGCATGTGCCGGGCGCACGAACTGCACCGTCTCGCCATCGGGGCGCTGGTAGCTCATGACCTTCGGGATCGGCAGCTTGGTTATTGTTTCCTCAAGTGCAGATTGAAGGCCAACTTGCAAATGCGAGCCAGCCGCCAAGTAGGTGTAATAGAAGCACTCGGCTTTACCGTCTGACGCGCGTTCTAGGTCGCTTATTTGAAGATGAGAGAGCGATAGAGCAGCCAGCTTCTTCACCAGCGGCGGCGCCGGATTGCCTTCCTTGTCGAGTGCCACCGAAACCGGCAGCACTTTCTCGCGGATCGATTTGTCGGGCGACGTGCCGCGCACCTTGCTGATGCTCACGGCGAGACGGCGCGGCGTGGCGTATGCCGTCGCGACGGAGTCGGCTTCGAGATAGTCGCGCGCCTTCAGCGCATTGAAGATGCCGGTGGCAAAGGCGTCGCCCAGTTTGGCCAGGGCCTTCGGCGGCAGTTCTTCGGTGAGCAGTTCGACGAGGAGGGTCTGTGTCATGTTCTTCGTGATGTCATTCCGGCAGCGGCCGGATGCAGGGTTCGTTGGATGCTGAAGGGCGCCTCAGGCAGCCTTGCGGGCATCGCCGCACATCGGGAAGCCGAGCTTCTCGCGCGATTCGTAGTAGGCCTGGGCGACGGCGCGCGACAGGTTGCGGATGCGGCCGATGTAGGCGGCGCGCTCCGTCACGGAAATGGCGCCGCGAGCATCGAGCAAGTTGAAGGTATGCGCGGCCTTCAGGATCATTTCGTAGGCCGGCAGCGCCAGCGGCACTTCCATCAGGCGCTTGGCCTCGGCTTCGTAATTGCAGAACAGCGAGAACAGGAACTCGGTGTTGGAATGCTCGAAGTTGAAGGTCGACTGCTCGACCTCGTTCTGGTGAAACACGTCGCCGTAGGTCAGGCGCTTGGTCACGCCATTCTCTTCCCACTCGGTCCACACCAGGTCGTAGACGTTTTCCACGCCCTGCAGGTACATTGCGAGGCGCTCGATGCCGTAGGTGATCTCGCCCAGCACCGGCTTGCAGTCCAGGCCGCCGACCTGCTGGAAGTAGGTGAACTGCGTCACTTCCATGCCGTTGAGCCACACTTCCCAGCCGAGGCCCCAGGCACCCAGCGTCGGATTTTCCCAGTCATCTTCGACGAAGCGCACGTCGTTCTGCTTCAGGTTCAAGCCGAGCGCTTCGAGCGAACCGAGATACAGCTCGAGGATGTTCTCCGGAGCCGGCTTGAGCACGACCTGGTACTGGTAGTAATGCTGCATGCGGTTCGGGTTCTCGCCATAGCGGCCGTCCTTCGGGCGGCGCGACGGCTGCACGTAGGCAGCACGCCAGGGCTCGGGGCCGATCGCGCGCAGGAAGGTTGCAGTATGCGAGGTGCCGGCGCCGACTTCCATGTCGTAGGGCTGGAGCAGTGCGCAGCCCTGCGCGTCCCAGTATTCCTGCAGCTTCAGAATGACTTGTTGAAATGTGAGCATCGTGTCGTGCCTTCGCGCGGCGCACGGCATGCGTGCCGGGCCGCGATGGTCAATGGAAATTGCGCTAAACCTCAGATTTTAACGGGTTTCAACCCCCGGATGCGCCTTTCGAGCCCTTGCGCCGGGTCATGATCCAGGCGCTCGCCAGCAGCAGCAGGGCGAGGCCGACGACCCCGGCATTGCCGAGGCGGATATACGGCGTCAGCCCGCCGTAGCCCTGCACCGTGCCATCGAGCGCGCCCTGGCGGAACGGGGCCAGTTGCGCGACGACGCGGCCCGCCGGATCGACGATGGCGGTTGCGCCGGTGTTGGTCGCGCGCAGCATCGGACGTCCGGTTTCGAGCGAACGCATTTGCGAAATCTGCAAGTGCTGGGGCAGGGCGATGGAATCGCCGAACCAGGCGATGTTGGAAACATTGAGGAGCATGGTCGCCGGCGCCGGGTCGCGCGCGATCTGCTTCGCGATCTCTTCGCCGAACAGATCCTCGTAGCAGATATTGGGCAGCACGCGCTGGCCGTTCACCGAAAACGCCGGCTGGATCGTGGCGCCGGGCGTGAAGTCGCCGAGCGGAATACGCATCATGTCGACGAACCAGCGGAAGCCCAGCGGAATGAATTCGCCGAAGGGCACCAGATGATGCTTGTCGTAGCGGTACACCGGCGCGCCCGGCGGCAGGCCGAGCACGCTGTTGGCATAGCTGTGCGGCGCGCTGCTGACCGGAATGCCGAGCACCAGATGCGCGCGATGCTGCGCAAGGAAGGTGTCGAGCAGGCCGAGGTAGTCCGGCGGCAGGCGGCTCGACAGCATGGGAATCGCAGTCTCCGGCGTCGCGATCAGGTCGGCCGGTTTTTCGGTGATCATGCGATGGTAGAGCGCCAGCGTGTTGTCGATTTCCTCCGGCGCGAACTTCAGGTTTTGCGGCACGTTCCCTTGCAGCAGGCGCACCGAGATCGGCTTGCCTTCCGGCGCCGTCCACGCAACGCCGCGCAGCAGCCCGCCGGCCGCCAGCACTACGG
>SPQI01000384.1 GCA_004570315.1 Oxalobacteraceae bacterium OM1
CTCTATTTGCCTGTCGTTCCCGCGAAGGCGGGAACCCAGAAGCGCCTCACCACCCTGTGCCAAGGGCTAAATAAAAAAAGCGTGCGTGACTCCCATCACGCACGCTTTTTCTTTGCCTAAGCCAATCACCCCGCCAGCTTCTGCTTCAACAACTCCGTCAGCTGCGCCGGATTCGCTTTCCCCTTCGTCGCCTTCATTGCCTGCCCGATGATCGCATTGAACGCCTTCTCCTTGCCGGACCGATATTCCTCCACCGATTTGGCATTCGCCGCCAGCACCTCGTCGACGATCTTCTCCAGCGCCCCCGTATCCGAAATCTGCTTCAGCCCCTTGGCTTCGATGATCTCGTCGGCCAGCCCCGGCGCATCGGACTTCGCTTCCCACATGCCGGCGAACACTTCCTTCGCAATCTTGTTCGAAATCGTGCCGTCCGCAATCCGCTGCAGCAGCAAGGCCAGCTGTTCCGCCTTCACCGGCGCATCGGCAATGTCCACGCCTTCGCGGTTCAGCGTCGAGGACACGTCACCCATCATCCAGTTCGCCGCCGGCTTGGCCTGCTCCTTGCCGGCCTTCGCGACCACGGCTTCGAAATACGCCGCCATCGCCTTCGACTGCGTCAGCACCGCCGCGTCGTACTCCGGCAAGCCATAGTCACGCACGAAGCGTTCGCGCATCGCGCCCGGCAGCTCGGGCATCGTCGCCTTCACGCGCTCGATCCACTCGCGCGCAATCACCAGCGGCGGCAGATCCGGGTCGGGGAAGTAGCGGTAATCCTGCGCGTCTTCCTTGCTGCGCATGGATCGGGTTTCCTTGCGGTCCGGGTCGTAGAGACGCGTTTCCTGCACCACGGTGCCGCCGTCCTCGATCAGTTCGATCTGGCGGCGTACTTCATAGTTGATCGCCTCTTCCAGGAAGCGGAACGAGTTCAGGTTCTTGATCTCGCAGCGGGTGCCGAATTCCTTCTGGCCGACCGGGCGCACCGAAACGTTCGCGTCGCAGCGGAAGGAGCCTTCCTGCATGTTGCCGTCGCAGATGCCGAGCCACACCACCAGCGAATGCAGTGCCTTCGCATAGGCCACCGCTTCCGGCGCACTGCGCATGTCGGGCTCGGTCACGATTTCCAGCAGCGGCGTGCCGGCGCGATTCAAGTCGATGCCGGTCATGCCGTGATAATCCTCGTGCAGCGACTTGCCGGCGTCTTCCTCGAGGTGTGCGCGGGTCAGTTGCACGGTCCGCATCTCCGGCTTGCCATCCTTCTCCAGCACGAAGGACATGGTGCCGCCCTGCACGACCGGAATCTCGTACTGGCTGATCTGGTAGCCCTTCGGCAGGTCAGGGTAGAAGTAATTCTTGCGGGCGAAGATCGACTGCGGCGCGATCGTCGCGCCGATGGCGAGGCCGAACTGGATCGCGCGCTCGACAGCGCCCTTGTTCATCACGGGCAGCACGCCGGGCAGCGCCAGGTCCACAGGCGATGCCTGGGTGTTCGGCTCCGCGCCGAAGCGGGTCGAGGCGCCGCTGAAGATTTTCGATTCCGTCGAGAGCTGCGCATGCGTCTCCAGACCGATGACGACTTCCCATTGCATGGTATTCCTCACTTCTTTCTTTCACCAATTCCCGCCCCTTCAAGGGGGGGTAGGGTGGGGATGGGGTTTAGCTATTGTTCGTAGTCGCACTTGCCGGTCTTCATGTCCACCGACAACTGCGTGAAATTTGCACGCGAACCGCACAGGGCGGGGCAGCTCGGCATCACGTTCAGCCGATCGCCTTCGCGCACCAGCCGGATCGTGCAGCGCGGGATGCGATCGAAGCCGTAACCGCGTTTCTCGCGCGCCTCTTGCGGATCCTGCAAGCCGACGCGCCACGTGGTCTTGCCGCCGTCCTCGCGCACCTCGGCCAGCAGGCCGTCGTCTTCGTCGATGCTGCAGTCGAAGCCGTGCGTGCTGCGGAACAGCGACGACTCCCAGCGGAAGCTTTCGATGGTGTCGCCCTTCAGCTTGAACTCAGCCGTGTCCGCAAAAATCGCCGGCTCGCCCTTGTCATCGAGCTTGGCGCTGCAGGAAAAGTGCGTGTCGAGCTGCTGCGCCTGCGCGGCACCGCACAGGACGCCGAGCAAGACCCAAGCGCGGCGCACGTTGCGTTTCATACGCCTTCCGGAGCGCGCGTGTGCCAGTCGGTCGCCAGCTGGTACTGGTGCGCGACGTTGAGCAGCTTCGCTTCGCTGAAGTAGTTGCCGATGAGTTGCAGGCCGACCGGGCGCTTGCCGTTCTTGTCACCCTGGCCGAAGCCGCAAGGAATCGACATGCCGGGCAGGCCGGCGAGGCTGGTCGACAGCGTGAAGATGTCGGCCAGGTAGTTCGCCACCGGGTCGTCGGCCTTCGCGCCGAGATCCCAGGCAACGGTCGGCGCGACCGGGCCCATGATCACGTCGCACTGCTTGAAGGCTTCCTGGAAGTCGGCCGCGATCAGGCGACGGATCTTCTGTGCCTGCAGGTAGTAGGCATCGTAATAACCATGCGAGAGCACGTAGGTGCCGACCAGGATGCGGCGCTTGACCTCCTTGCCGAAACCTTCGGCGCGCGACTTGCGATACATGTCGGCGAGGTCCTTGTACTCCTTGGCACGATGACCATAACGCACGCCGTCGAAACGCGAGAGGTTGGACGACGCTTCCGCCGGCGCGATCACGTAGTACACCGGGATCGACAGTTCGGTTTTCGGCAGGGTGATGTCGACCAGCTTCGCGCCCAGCTTTTCATATTGGGCAAGCGCGGCGCGGATGGCCTGTTCGACATCGGTCGCGAGGCCGGCGCCGAAGTATTCGCGCGGCACGCCGATGCGCAGGCCGGCGAGCGGCTTGTCGAGATCGCGCGTGTAATCCTCGGCCGCGCGGTCGAGCGAGGTCGAGTCGCGCGGGTCGAAGCCCGTCATCGCATTGAGCAGCAGCGCGCAGTCCTCGGCGGTTTGCGCCATCGGGCCGGCCTGGTCGAGCGAGGATGCAAAAGCAATCATGCCGAAGCGCGAGGCGCGGCCGTAGGTCGGCTTGATGCCGGTGACGCCGCAGAACGAAGCGGGTTGGCGGATTGATCCGCCGGTGTC
>SPQI01000125.1 GCA_004570315.1 Oxalobacteraceae bacterium OM1
GAACCGCCGAAAGCGGAGACGTCCGGCTCCGGCACATCCGGCACATCCGGCACATCCACCACATCCGGCTCGGGCAACGCCGGCACGGGTGCCGGCGGTACGCCTGCGCCGAAGTCTGCTGACACCGTAGCGTCCCTGACGCCGGCGCCCTCTCCGGCTCCGGTGTTGCAGGACCGCAGGCCGGCACCCGAATCGGCGGCCCCAGCGGAGGCGCCCGCGCCGGCACCCGCCGCCCCGACCGAGCGCAAGAGCGTGCGCCTCGACGACATGACGGTCACCGGCAACTTCAGCATCGATCCGGCCAGCGGGCGCATCTCAGGGCGCGCCAGGCTCGTGTGGGACAACGGCAACGAATTCGACGGCACGCTGGTCAACGGCATCAAGCAGGGCAACGGCGACTACCGCTGGAAGAACGGCCCGCGCTATCGCGGCGACTGGGCCCGCGACAAACCCAACGGCCGCGGCACCATCTGGTTCGCCGACGGCAGCCGCTATACCGGACAGGTGGTCGACGGCGTCCCGAACGGGAGCGGCGCGACGGTGTTTCCCAATGGCGATCGATACGAGGGGCGCTACAAGGATGGGAAGCCGAATGGCCAGGGCGAAATGCACTTTCGCAATGGCGATCATTACGTCGGCGGCTGGCGTGACGGGAAGACGGATGGCCAGGGGCGGATGACGTGGGCGAATGGAAGCTATTGGGAAGGCGAGTTCCGCAATGACCAGCGTACGGAGAACGGGAAGATGGTGTTTGCGGAGAAGCGGGAGCAGAACGGGGCGGCGGTGTCGTCGGGGGGAAGTGGACCGTAGGATGAGGCAGGGGTTGCGCGACGCCTGCGTCGCGCCTGCCGAATCGGCAGCGCTTGCAAGCGCTGCCGTGGAAAGCTTGTAAGCGTCAGTCCTTCTTGTTTGGTCGAACGCCTGCGGAGCATCTATGGGTTCCCGCCGCCGCCAGAACGACAGGCTATTAAATCGCGATCGAATGCACACTCAACTCCCTGCCGTTCCCGCGAAGGCGGGAACCCAGGAGTGCTTAACGTTTGCCTGCCAAGCCTTTTTCACCCTCCGACCTGCCTGAACGGATCCAGCGCCAGATCGATCAACCGCCGCTCCCGCACCACGATCTCCGCCGTCGCCGTCATCCCGTAGCGCAGCGGAACACTCCGCTCATCCACCTTGAAGCCGTCCCGCGACAGCGCCACGCGCCCTTCATACACCGGCTGCCGGTTCGGTCCGGTCGGCTTGGTGGCCGGCGAAATATATTCCACCTTGCCTTCGATCACGCCGTAGCGCTGATAGGGAAACGCATTGAACTTCAGCTGCACCGGCTGCCCTTCCCGCAGGAAGGCGCGATCCTGTTCGGCAATCGAAATCTTCAAGATCGGGCGCACACCCTTCGGCGCGATGCCGCCGATCGGCGCGTTGGCCTGCACCTTGTCGCCGGGCTGGGTGCTAGTGACATCGGTGATAACGCCGTCCACCGGCGAGACGATCAGCAGGAAGTTGTCCTTGTCGATGTTCTCGAAGCGGATGCGCGCCGCCGCTTCCGCCACCAGCCGCGCGGTCTGCACCTGCAGGCGCAACTTTTCCTCCGCATTCGTGATGTCTTTGGCCGCGGCGTCGTACTGCAGCTGCAGCTTGGCGAGTTCCTGGCCGCTGGTCTCCAGCTGCGCCTTCGCCTGCGTGAATTCCTGGCCCTGGCGGGCGCCGAGTTCGCTCAGCCGCGACTGCGCCATCCGCAATGCGTTCTCCGCCGCCTGCAGCGCGTTCTTCTTGCCCTGCACCTGCAGCTGCGAGACGCCGCCGCCGCCCGCCATGGAGCCCAGCCGTGCGTATTTGTCGGCTTCGTCGCGCGCCGCGTCCCGTGCGCGCCGCGCATCCTCGACCATGGTGCGCGCTTCCTGCAGCTGCGCCTTTTGCGCATCCGCGAGACGGCCGGTGCCTTCGGCCACGCGCTTCTCGTGCTGGTGCTGCTCCACCTCGAGCGCCTGCTTGAGCGAGGCGGCCTTGCGCTCCATCATCGCCTTGCGGTCGGGGAACTCGCGCCACTCGCGCTCGGCGGCTTCGAGCTTGAGCTGGGCGTCGAGCGCATTGGTCGCGGCCTCGATGGCGCCGCGCGCGTTGAGCCGCGCCAGCACGTCGCCCTTTGACACCGGCTGTCCCTCCGCGATGTAGAGGTTGACCAGCTCGCCGTCCACCGGCGCATAGAAGCGGCGCACCTCCGATTCCGGCTGCAGCACGCCCTGCGCGGTGACGATGGAATCGGCCCGGCCGACGAAGGCGTAGACGAGCCCGCACACGATGAGCGCAACCATCGTGGCCACGGCCCAGTACACCATGCGGCGCGGCTCGGCGGTCAGGATGCCGATGCCCTCCGCGCCATGGTCTTCGAGCGCTTCAGCGAGCGGTCTGAGTCGGCTTTCGTTCTTCATCGCTTTGCCCTCCGAGCAGCGCGAGCTTGGTCTTCAGCAACGGCGGTTCGAGCACGTTGCGCAGGTCCAGCAGCGCCTTGCGCTGCGCGTCCATTTCCGTTGCGATTTCATTCTGCGAGGTCTTCCATGCCGGCGGCACATCGAGCTTGAGGTCGGCATAGACGCGCTGTCCGGCCTGCGCATCGCGCTGGGCATCGGCGAGCGTGCGCGCCTGGTTGCGGAAGGCCGGCGAGACCGTGCTTTCGAGGCGCTGGCCGCCGCTGATGCCGCCGTTCTCGCGGTAGCGCGCCCATGCCGCCTGCGCGCGGCTCGCCGCTTCCTGTGCCTGCCGCAGCGCCGTGTCCTTGTAGGGCGCGAGCGCCGTCGCGGCGGCTTGCAGGAAGTACGCATCCTGCTCGGGATCGAGCGCGCCGTGGAAGGCGAGCAGGCGGGCGTAATAGGCGTCGTCGCCGCGCGGCGCCTGGCCGATCTTCAAAGCCTCATATTGCTGCAGCAGGTCTTTCTTGTGCGCGAGTTCGGCAGTCGCCGCGCCGGCCCAGGGACCGCTAGTCCGCATGCCCTCCAGCGCCTTCAAGGCGCGGTCGACCTGGCCGGCGCGCCAGGCCTGCGCC
>SPQI01000469.1 GCA_004570315.1 Oxalobacteraceae bacterium OM1
TCGCCAGCGGGGCGGGGCTGGGCCTGATCGACATGGCGCGCAAGGCGGCCGAGCCGCTGTCGTGCTCGCTGCGCACGCTCGCCGACGGCCGCGCCTTCTTCAGCATGCGCGTCGTGATGTAACACCACACATAACAAACATATTTTCCTGGGGCGCCAACATGGACAACCTTCACATCGACAGCACGCAATCGACCCCGGCCATCGTGGCCGACGCCGCCCGCGGCGTTCTCGAAATGCGCGGCGATTCCTATCCCGAAAATTCCTACGAGCTGTTCTCGCCGGTGATGAACTGGCTCGAAGCCTATCTCGCCGCCGGCAACGCGCCGCTGACCCTCAACCTCTACCTGCTCTATCTCAACACCAGCAGCGTGAAGGCCATGATGGACATCTTCGACATGCTCGAAGCCGCGCACCAGGACGGCCGCGCCGTGCGCGTGAACTGGTTCTACGATGCCCAGAACGAGCGCGTCGCCGAACTGGCGGAAGAGTTCAAGGAAGACTGCACCTTCCCCTTCGACGTCACCTGCCAGGTGGAGTGACCGTGCGCACGAACTCCGAGCTCGAACGCACCGTCGAACGCCTGCTGTCGGACCCGGCGCACGACGTGCATCCGCTGCGCCGCGCACTCGCCGACCTGTACGCCGAATACCGCGACGCGCTGCACCAGATGGAACGCGTCGCCTACATCTCCGACCGCTACCAGAGCGCCTCGCGCGAGACCACCATGACGCTGCGCGAGCGCTACGACAAGCAGCTGCGCCAGCTGGACAAGATGGCGCGGATTTCCGATCGCTACCAGTCGATGATGCGCGACCTCAACGAAGCGCTGAAGGATGCGTCCACGCGCGACCCGCTCACCGGCATCGGCAACCGCCGCATGCTGATGGAGCGCCTGAAGGCGGAAACCGCGCGCGCCGAGCGCATGGACCGGCCGCTGTCGATCGCGATGGCCGACGTCGACCGCTTCAAGGCGGTGAACGACACCTTCGGCCACGAGACCGGCGACCGCGCCTTGATGGAAGTCGCCCGCGTCATTCTCGCCAGCGTGCGAGACTACGACCTGTGCGGCCGCTGGGGCGGCGAGGAATTCCTGGTGATCATGCCGGAGGTCGCCGCGGCCGAGGGCAGCGTGGCGGCGGAGCGGGTCCGCAGCGCGATCGAAGCGCTGCAGGTGCGGGCCGGCGACGATGCGGTGAAGCTGACCGCCAGCTTCGGCGTCGCCGAACGCCAGCCGGGCGAAACCCTGTCCGATTTCATCAACCGGGCCGACAACGCGCTGTTCGCCGCCAAGCGCGCCGGCCGCAATCGCTGCGAGATCGCTGCGTAAGAATCGTTATGGCGTGGATCGTATTGTTTCTTGCCGGCCTGTTCGAAATCGGTTGGGCGGTCGGCATCAAGTACACCGAGGGCTTCACGAAGCTGTGGCCCTCGGTCTGGACGCTGGTATCGATGGCCGCCAGCGTTGCCCTGCTCAGTCTGGCGATGAAAACCCTGCCGGCCGGCACGTCCTATGCGGTGTGGACCGGCATCGGCACGGCGGGCACCGCGCTGCTCGGCGTAGTCTTGCTGCGGGAGTCGATGAGCGTGGGCCAATGGCTGTGCATCGGCCTCATCCTCTGCGGGGTCGCGGGGCTGAAGTGGCTTGCCCCGGAGTGAGAGTCTGCTGGCTCGGCCCTGATCAGGCGCGTTTCTTCTTTTTCTTCGTCGCCAGCAGCGTGCCGCGGCACTCGGCCGAGCCGCACAGGCAGCGGTAGTTACGCTTGAGCGTCGGCGTGAGGCGTTCGTCGATGATCAGGCCGTAGTCGTAGTTCAATTCCTCGCCCGGCGCGATGTCGCGCAGCGCGTAGATGAACACGCGGCCGTCGTCTTCCTGGGCCTGGCAGTTCGGCTCGCAGGAGTGATTGATCCAGCGCGCATTGTTGCCCTTGCTGCCGCCGTCGATGATGTTGCCGTCGTCCAGGCTGAAGAAGAAGGTGTGGAAGTCGTCGGCCGGCTTCAGGTTTTCGCGCCGCACGGCTTCGTCGCCGGTGATGCGTTCGCCCTTGTACTCGATGATGCGGCTGCCTTCGGCGATCTTCCGGATGGCGAAGACGCCGCGGCCGTGCACCGGGGAGTTGCGGACTTCATAGGGCAGGGTGCGGGCCGGTGTTGCGGCCGTCTTTGCAGCCGGCTTCGCCTCGGGTTTCGCCGATGCTTTCTTGGTCGTGGTCTTCGTGCTGCGGGTGGTGTTGGCCTGGGCGGTCATGACAGTGTGCGAGGTTGGAATCGGAAGCGCGTGCGCCGTGAAGCTGGCAAGTGTACCTCGGTACAATGCGTCATTGCATCTTCTGTCCCGCCATGCCGACGCAACGTTTGATCCCCGCCACGCTCGCCTTCGAGGACGGCGTTCCCTACGCCGCGAAGTACGGCGACGTCTACCACTCTGCCGACGGCGGACTCGGCCAGGCGCGGCATGTCTTCATCAACGGCAACGGTCTGCCCGCACGCTGGCGCGGCCGCGACCGCGACCGCTTCACCATCTTCGAAACCGGTTTCGGACTCGGTCTCAACTTCCTCGCCACCTGGCAAGCCTGGCGCGGCGACCCGCAGCGTCCTGCGCGGCTGCACTACGTCGCCGTGGAGAAGCATCCCTTCCGCGCCGCCGACCTCGCGCAGCTTCATGCGGCGTGGCCGGAGCTGGCCGCGCTGTCGGCAGAGCTGCACGCGCAATGGCCGGTGCCCATGCCGGGCTTTCATCGCCTGCTGCTCGATGGTGGCCGTGTTGTCCTCACGCTCGTCTTCGCCGACATCGCGGACGCCCTGCCGCAGATCGACGCCTTCGCCGATGCGTTCTATCTCGATGGCTTCGCGCCCTCGAAGAATCCCGACATGTGGGCGCCGGAGATCCTCGGCCGCCTGAACCGCGTCGCCGCGCCGGGCGCCACGCTGGCCACCTATACCATCGCCGCCGCCGTACGCAAGGCGCTGGCCCAGGCCGGCTTCGACTGTGAGCGCGTGCCGGGCTTCGGCCGCAAGCCCGAGATGCTGGCCGGC
>SPQI01000362.1 GCA_004570315.1 Oxalobacteraceae bacterium OM1
GCCAGCAGCACCTGGGCCGCTTCCGCGCCGGGGCCGTCAGCCAGGCTGGCGACCGGCACCACGCCGTCGCCGGCTTTCAGGTGCTGGCGCGTCAGCGTGGCGAGCGTGGTGCGCGGTCCGGCTTCGAGGAAGATGCCGGGCGCTTCCTTCACCATGCGCTGCAGCGCGCGCGAGAAGCGCACCGGCTCGCGCAGGTGTTGCGCCCAGTAGGCCGGATCGCAGGCCTGAGCATCGGTCAGCACGTTGCCGGTGACGGTGGAGAAGATCGGCAGCGCGGGCGCGGCCAGCCGGCAGGTGCGCACCTCGGCCTCGAACGGCGCCACGGCCGGGTCCATCATCGAGGAATGGAAGGCGTGCGACGTCTGCAGCAGTTTCGCGGACACGCCTTCGGTCTCCAGCACTGCACGGAAGGCCTCGATGCGTTCCGTCGGACCGGCCACCACCGACATGACCGGGCTGTTCTCGGCGGCCAGGCACACGCCTTCCGGCAAGCGCGTTTCCAGCTGCGCGGCGCCGAGGCGCACGGCCAGCATGGAACCCGCCGGCAGCGATTGCATCAGGGCCCCGCGGCGGGCGACGAGGCGGATCGCGTCCCGCAGTTCGAACACGCCGGCCAGCGTGGCGGCGACGAACTCGCCCACGCTGTGGCCGATCAGCGCGACCGGCTGCACGCCCAGGCTCATCCAGAACTTCGCCAGCGCGTATTCGATGCAGAACAGCGCGGGCTGCGTGACGGCGGTCGGCTCCAGCGACGCGGCCTGCTCGGAGAAGATGCGGTCCTTGAGCGGGAACGGCAGTACGCCGTCGAGCGCGGCAAGGCATTCATCGAAGGCCGCGCGGAAGGCCGGCTGCGCATCGTAGAGCACGCTGCCCATGGCGGTGTATTGCGCCGCCTGGCCGGGGAACATGAACACCACCGGCGGCACGCGCGCGCCGGTCTTGCCCTGCAGCTTGAAGGCGCTGCTCTCCGCCCGCAGGATCGCGGCCGCCTCGGCGGCATCGTGCGCGGTCACGCACAGGCGTTCGCGCATCGGCTTGCGTCCGGTGCGCAATGTGTACGCCACGTCGGCGAGATTGAGATCCGGGTGCGCCGCGAGATGATCGGCAAGCCGCTTCGCACCCTCCTGCACTGCATCCGGGGTGCGCGCCGACAGCACCAGCAGCTGGCGGCCGGGCGCCGTCTCGGAGACCGGCCGGGCCGGCGCTTCCTCGACGATCACATGGGCATTGGTGCCGCCGAAGCCGAAGGAGCTGATACCGGCAAGGCGCGGCGCATCGCCGCGCGGCCACGGCGTTGCAGTGCCGTTGACCACGAAGGGTGTGCTGTCGAAATCGATCTTCGGATTCGGCGTGCGGAAATGCACGGTCGGCGGAATCACCTCATGGTTCAAGGCCAGCACGGTCTTGATCAGGCCCGCGCCGCCGGCCGCGGTGACGAGGTGGCCGAGGTTGCTTTTGATCGAGCCGATGCGGCAGAAGGCCGTCTCGGCAGTGTGCCGGCGATACGCTTGGGTCAGCGCCTCGATCTCGATCGGGTCGCCGATCGGCGTCGCGGTGCCGTGCGCTTCGACATACGAGATGTCGCGCGCCTGCACGCCGGCATCGGCGAGCGCGGCGCCGATCACGGTGGCCTGGCCGTCCACGCTCGGCGCGGTGAAGCTGGCCTTGTGCGCGCCGTCGTTGTTGATCGCCACGCCCCGAATCACGGCAAGGATGGGATCGCCGTCGGCCTGCGCGTCCGCCAGGCGCTTGAGCAGTACGATGGCGGCGCCGTCGCCGAACACCGTGCCGCGCGCATCGGCGTCGAACGTGCGAGTGTGGCCGTCCGGTGAGAGGATCGCGCCTTCCTCGTAGAGGTAGCCGCTGTTGGGCGGGCAGTTGATCGAGACGCCGCCTGCGAGTGCCATGTCGCACTGGCCCGCGCGCAGGCTGTTGACGGCCTGCACCACCGCCACCAGCGACGTCGAGCAGGCGGTGTGCACGCTGACCGCCGGTCCGGTGAGGTCGAGGCGATGGGCGACGCGGGTGGCAATGTAATCCTTTTCGTTGGCCAGCATCACGGCAAGCTCGCCCACGCGATCCACCGCGCCGGCATTGGCGCGCACGTGATAGCGCAGGTAGCTCCCGACGTGCATGCCGCCGAACACGCCGACCGTCATGCCACTCATGTTCTGCGACTCGGGCGCATAGCCGCCGCGCTCCAGGCAGTCCCAGCACAGTTCGAGGAAGACGCGCTGCTGCGGGTCCATCACTTCCGCCTCGCGCGGCGAGATTCCGAAGAAGGCGGCGTCGAACTTGTCGGGGTCGTCCATCACCGCGCGCGCCTTCACATAGGCGGGATCGTCGCGCAATGACTGGGGAATGGAAGGATCGAGTTCGGCGTCGGTGAAGGCACGCACCGCATCTACGCCGCCGCGCAAGTTATCCCAGAGCGCCTCGACGTCGCGCGCGCCGGGGAAGCGGCCGCTCATGGCGACGATGGCGATGGCGTCCCGGCCGCTGCCTTCCCGGCGTTCCGCTGCAGCCGGCGCAGCATCGGCGGCGTCGCGGCGCAGGAAGGCAGCAAGACCGGCAGGCGTCGGCTGGTTGAAGACCTGCGCAGCGGAAATCTCGATGCCGTTGCGCTCCTTGATCCCAGCGGCGAGTGCCGTCGCGGCCAGCGAACTGCCGCCAAGTTCGAAGAAATTGTCGAGCCGGCCCACCCGATCAAGCTGCAGCTGCTCGGCGAACAGGGCGCACAGCAAGGCTTCCTGCGCATCGGCCGGTTCCAGATAGACCTGCGCCAATTCGGGCCGCAGGCTGGCCGGCGCGGGAAGCGCGGCGCGGTCCAGCTTGCCGTTCACCGTCAGCGGCAAGGTGTCCATGAACACGAAGGCCGAAGGCACCATGAACTCCGGCAGGCTTGCGCCCACGTGCGTGCGCAGGTCCGACACGCCGGGCGCGTCGCCGGCGGCCACCACATAGGCCACCAGCCGGGCTTCGCCGCCGCCGTCGCTGCGGCCGATCACGGCGCAATTGCGCACGCCGGGAT
>SPQI01000267.1 GCA_004570315.1 Oxalobacteraceae bacterium OM1
GTTCAAGGTCAACGCCGCGGCCGTAATGGCGGAGGCGGCGCCCGTCATGCGGACGGTGGCGCAGCCGGCCGTGCCGGCGTTGCAGGGGCGCGCGCGCCCGCGGCTGTCGCAGCGCTAACTCTCGATAGCAAGACGCAGCGCAGCAAGCGCCTGTCGCTGACAAGCAACGCAATCCGGCGGGCTTTCTTCGGCCGCCGGCTTCCCCTTGAAGCCGCAGGGTTTTCCCCGTAAGGTTTCGGCATTCGTCATCACCTCAACCACCGGCACGCCGCGCCGCATCGCGTCGCATCGCATCGCATCGCGTCGTGCCGACGCCGACACCGCACGCGGATGGGAACACGGAAGGACAGTCGATCATGGGCGCGCCTGCGCCTGCTGTGCTGCTCGGGGCTCGAACTGATGAGCCTCGTGCCCGACGCCTTTTCCATCATCCATGAGCTGGTTCCCCACGCCGCCTCGGCCATCTTCCTGACGCACGACGACGGCACGCCGCACGGCTTCTTTCATGAGGACTCGCCGCGCGAGGTGCAGGATACGTTCTTGAACGAGCCGCAGCTGTTCACCGGGCCGGCCGAGTACAACGTCTTCCGGCTGGTGGGGGCGCGCAACACGCGGAAGATCGGCCAGCTGCTCGAACCGCCGCCGGGCTTCTTCGACACCAATACCTACCACCTGCTGGTGCGGGCGTCGGGGCATCACTACATCCTCGATGGACGCCTCGAAGTCGATGGCCGGCGCGCCGGCTTGCTGACGCTGTATCGCGAAACCGGAACGCCCTTCAAGGCCGCCGAGGCCGAGGACATGGCCCGCATCGTGGCCTACTTCGAACATGCGCTGCGCAGTTCCAGCGCCGCCCAGGCGCTCAGCGCGGCCACGTACAGCGAGGAAGCGCTCATCATCGTGCGGCCGGACGGCCGGGCGCCGTTCGTGAGCGCCGCCGCGCTCGACCTGCTGGATCGCATTCATCTCGCCGGACCCGAATGGCCGGACCGGCGTCTGCTGCCGCCGTTCTGCCTCAAGCTGCTGGACGTCATCTGCCACGACGCGCGCTACCCGCGCACGCTGCCCAGCGCGACCTTCGCCGTGCCGGGCGGATGCATCACGGCCACCGCGCACTGGCTGCACGAGGCGGGCGCCGCGCCGGCCACGGCGTGGGAAGAGTCGGCCAATTCCGGGCTGGTCGGGATTCATCTGAAGTTCGCGGTCCCGCAGCCGCTTGCCGTGTGGCGCCGGTTGCGCGGCGCCGATCTGTCTCCGCAGCAGATGAGCGTGGCGTTCTGGATGGCCGCCGGCGGGCGGGCCGCAGCGCGGAGCAACATGGGCATCAGCGAAGCGGTGCTGCAGGATTGCGTGAAGGCGGTCTATGGGGCGTTCGGATGCAGTTCGGAGGAGGAACTGCGGCGGACGCTCAACGCGCCGGCGTCCGGCGCCACGCTACCGTCCTGAGCGGCTGCCGATTTCCCCCGGCGGTTGGGGTGGGATCGGCAAGACGTCCGGGCTAAGATCTTCTGCTTGCGCCGCTTCACATCGTTTTGCATCGTTTCGCATGCAGGGCGGCGCGCTTCCACATTCATCGGAGAACTCATGAAACGCCACATCCTGCTCTGCACCACCGCACTCCTGCTCGCTGCCTGCGCCAGCGACGGCCAGCATGCCAGCACCGAACGCGACGAAGGTTACGTGCCGACCGGCAGCAACATCCCGCGCCGCTCGGTGGATCGCACCGGCGCGCAGGTGCTCAACAAGGATCAGCTTGAGTCGATGCGCAATGGAGCGGGGTATCAGACGCGTTGAGTCCGTTGTTCGGCATTCCGCTGTTCATCTGCGTCGCGGCTGTACGCTGACCCGCCCGAACCAGGCTGAACTTCCTCTGGCGGGGGCCGGGTCATGCGTAGTACTGGTACGCAATGCCGTTCTGGATTGAACCGATCACCTGCGCCTGATTCTCGGCACTTTCGCTGAAGTTCTTCAGCACTTCCGCCGGCGTCTGGTGGCTGGCCGAGTTCGTGCCGTTCAGGATGCCGACCCAGAAGTCCACCTCGAATTGCTGCGGCGTGCGGTGCAGCACGTTCTGGTAGAGCAGGTTCACGAGTGTGGTGGCGGACGGATTGCTGCCGTACAGCGACTTGAATTCCGCCGAGTCCATGAAGTTCTGCGAGACCTGCAGCAACGGCGTGCCGGCATCGATGGCCTTGATCTGCCAACCGAGTCCCGCCAGGTCGGGCTTGCGGTTGAACGCGGCCTGATACAGCCGATAGGCCTGGCCGGCGTTGCCGTCGATGTCGAGCGCCACGGTGGCGTCGGCGAACTTCAGGCGCTCCACTCCGGTCAGCGTGTCGGTCCCCTCGCCACCGCTACTGTCGGCGACGGTGACGGAAGAGGTGCTGCGCTGAATGGCGAAGCCGGCGCGCTTGCCGGCATACGCGGCCACGTCGATCCCGTCGCCGCCGTTAATGCTGTCGTTGCCCGCACCGCCGAATGCGGTTTCATTGCCCTCGCGCAGCTGGATGGCATCGTTGCCGCTACCGCCCTGGACGGTGGTGCCGGGGGCAATGGCGAGCCGGCCTTCCGCCCGGCCTGTGGCGAGATAGTGCGCGAGGCCGGACGCATACTGGCCCGATTGCACGAGCGCTTTCACGTCGGGGTTCTGGTTGAGGTAGTAGCCCTCGTTGTAGGCGGGGGCGCCCAGGTCGGCCGCGTTCTGGAGGGCGGGGCCGGTGCCGAGTGCGCTGGCGAATTCGAAGACGGCAAAGCGGTTCGTCGACGCGGTGCCGGCGGCGTCTTCCCAGCTGCTGGAGAAGGTGACGTACTCCAGTTTGCCGTCGCCGTCGAAATCGCCCCAGGACACCGGCCGGCCCTCCGGTGCATCGGCGGCGACCTCGGTCACGGTGAAGCGGCCGGTGCCGTCGTTGACATAGATGATCGGCGCCGAACTGGTGGTGCGATGGCCGACGATGTCGAGCGCGCCGTCGTTGTTGACGTCGATGACTTGCCAGAAGTCAGTCCATTCCAGACGATTGCCGTAGGC
>SPQI01000170.1 GCA_004570315.1 Oxalobacteraceae bacterium OM1
CCGCAGGACTATTGCGGCGATGTGCACGAGCGCCTTTCGCTCTACAAGCGGCTGGCCAACTGCTCGACGCAAGGCGCCGTCGACGACCTGCAGGAGGAATTGATCGACCGCTTCGGCAAAATGCCGGATCCCGCCAAGGCGCTCATCGAGACGCATCGGCTGCGCATCGCGGCGCTGCCGGCGGGCATCGTGAAGATCGACGCGCACGGCGAATCGGCCGTGCTGCAGTTCCAGCCGAATCCGCCGATCGACGCCATGCGCATCATTGAACTGGTGCAGAAGAACCGCCACATCCGCCTCAACGGTCAGGACAAGCTGCGCATCACCGCCAGCATGCCGGACCTCGCCGCTCGGGTGACGCAAGTGAAGTCCACCATCCGTACCCTGCTCGGCTCCGCCACGAATGCTTAACCTCCTCGACTTCGCATGAATCTCGTACTGCAAGGCCTCCATCCCGACCGCTCGGCCATCGAGCACATCGCCATGCTGGCGCAAGCACAGCGCACCGTCGCCCTCACGCCGCAGGCCTGGCGCTGTGAAGGCGTGGCCGACAGTAGCGAGGTGCGCGCGGCCGTCGAAGCGGCCTGCCTCGCCGCCCAGCTGGACGGCACCTTCGTCGCCCCCGGCCGCACGCTGAACGAGTTCAAGCTGGTGACGATGGACATGGACTCCACGCTCATCACGATCGAGTGCATCGACGAGATCGCCGACATGCAGGGGCTGAAGCCGCAAGTCGCGGAGATCACCGAGGCGGCAATGCGTGGCGAGATCGAATTCCAGGAAAGCCTGACGCGGCGCGTCGCCCTGCTGAAGGGACTCGATGCCGGCGCCCTGCAGCGCGTGTACGACGAGCGCCTGAAGATGTCGCCGGGCGCCGAACGCATGCTGGAAGCTGTCAAGGCGGCGGGACTGAAGACGCTGCTGGTGTCGGGCGGATTCACCTTCTTTACCGATCGCATGAAGACGCGGCTCGGCCTCGACTACACGCACTCCAACGTGCTCGAGATCGAGAACGGCAAGCTGACCGGCAAGGTGGTGGGCGGCATCGTCGACGCCGACGAAAAGCAGCGTACCGTCGAGCGCGTGTGCAAGGACATGGGCATCACTCCGCGTCAGGCCATCGTGATGGGCGACGGCGCGAATGACCTCAAGATGATGAAGGTTTCAGGCCTCTCCGTCGCATTCCGGGCCAAGCCGATTGTGCGGGCACAAGCCGACGTGGCATTGAATTTTGTAGGATTGGACGGCATCTTGGCCTTGTTCGACTGACTTCGGAGGAAACGCCATGTCGCAGGAAATCGTGTTCGATTCGCAAGTCGAGTCCGCCAAGAACCTGGCGTGGTGGCTCTACCTCTTCCATGCCGCCAGCTTCCTCTTGTCGCTTGGCATGTTTTCTTTCGTGCCGCTGATCATCAACTACATCAAGCGGCCGGACACCGCCGGCACCTTCGTCTACAGCCACCACAGCTGGCAGATCCGGTCGTTCTGGTGGTACGCGTTCTGGATGGCTGTGGCAGGCGTGCTCTTCCTCACCATCATCCTCATTCCCGTGGCCTGGCTGGTGTTCGCAGGCGCCTGGGTCTGGAAGGCCTACCGGCTGCTGAAGGGCATCCTCGACCTGAACGACAACAAGCCGATGCCGATCTGAGCCGGCCTCGCCGGGCTTACAGGGCGGCGAAGGCCTGCTCGATGTCCGCAATGAGATCGGCAGGCGCTTCGAGACCGATGTTGAAGCGCACCAACTGCCCCTGCTCGGTCCAGGTCTTCCGCATGCCCTCCATGCGGTACGGCACGCAGAGGCTGTGCGCCCCGCCCCAGCTGAAGCCGATCTTGAAGAGCTTGAGCGCATCCACGAAACGGTCCGTCTGCGCCTCGCTGTAGCGCGGATCGAACAGCACCGAGAACAGTCCGCCGGCGCCGCGGAAGTCGCGCTTCCAGATAGCGTGGCCGGGGCAATCCTCGAACGCCGGATGGAGCACCTTGGCGATTTCCGTCCGCCCCTTGAGCCACTGCGCGACCTGTCGCGCACTCGCGTCGTGGGCATCGAAGCGCAGTTTCATGCTGGGCAGACTACGCAGGACGAGGTAGCAGTCGTCCATGCTGACGCCAAGGCCCATACGCATGTGCGCCATTTCCAGCTTGTGCAGCAGTGTGTCGTCGCGCGTCACGACGGCGCCCATCAGCACGTCCGAGCCGCCCGACTGGTATTTGGTCAGCGCCGTCATGACGATGTCGACGCCATGTTCGAACGACTGGAAGGCGATGCCGCCTGACCAGGTGTTGTCGATCGCCACGTAGATCGGTTGCCCGGGCGCGGACTTGGCGTGCACCGCAGCACAGATCGCGGGGATATCCGGCACTTCCATCGATACCGAGCCCGGCGCCTCGGTCCAGACGAGGCGCGTGTTCGGCTGGATCAAATCGGCGATGCCTGCGCCGATCATCGGATCGTAGAAGTGCGCGCTGATGTTGAAATCCTGCTGCAGCCAGCGTGCCATGTCGCGATTGGGGCCGTAGGCGTTATCGGGCACCAGCACGTCGTCGCCCGTCTTGAGCAGCGCAAAATTGACCATGGCAATCGCCGCCAGCCCGCTGGGCGCCAGCCGGCAATGCGTGCCGCCTTCGATGGCAGCCACCCGGGCCTCGAGCGTGAACGACGTCGGCGTGCCGTGCAGACCGTAGGTGTACGAGCTCTTCTCCATCCAGTTGCGCGCCCGCATGGCGGCCACGTTTTTGAAGAGCACGGTCGACGCATGGTGGATCGGCACCTGCAGTGCCGCGAAGCCGCCCGGGGCCTCGTACTCGTCGTGAATGACGCGGGTTTCGAATGCCGGCTGGTCGCTCATGCGCTGTTGTCCTTATTGTTTTGTGGATGCGGGCCGTGCAGCCCGTGCCTGTGCCGCAGGCTGGCGCACCAGCCGCAAGCTGAAAGGTTTGCTGACTTTGCCGTCGACCGATTCCCAGGTGCCGGTCAGCAGATCGCCGGCGACGGTGCCGTACC
>SPQI01000042.1 GCA_004570315.1 Oxalobacteraceae bacterium OM1
GCCGCGTTCTGGAAAATCGCGCCGTTTGCCGGCGCCGCTGCAGGTGCGGCAGCAATGGTGCGCGGCGTGGCCGGCTGCTCGGTGACGGTCGGCGGCACGGAGCCGCAGCCCGCCGCGAGCACGGCGAGCATTCCGGCGGCGATGGTAGCGATGCGTGTCATGAGGTCCCCGCTGGCGTGCGATCAGAGCTGCGAAATCTTCTGCAGCATCTGGTCGGAAGTCTGGATGGCCTTGCTGTTGATCTCGTAGGCGCGCTGCGTCTGGATCATGTTGACCAGTTCTTCCACGACGTTCACGTTGGACGTCTCGACCACGCCCTGCGACAGCAGGCCGGCGCCGTTGCTGCCCGGGGCATTTGCCGTCGGGCTGCCGGAGGCGGAGGTTTCGACGTACAGGTTCTGGCCCTTGGATTCCAGTCCCGACGGATTCACGAAGGTCACCAGCTGCAGCGTGCCGATCTGCGTGCCTGCGGGCGAACCCGGCGTGTTGGCCGTCACCGTGCCGTCGCGGCCGATGGTGATCTTGGTCGCGTTGGCCGGGACGGTGATGGCCGGCTGTACCGGGAAGCCGCTGGAGGTCACCAGCTGGCCGTTCTGGTCGGTGTGAAAGGAACCGTCGCGGGTGTAGGCGTTCGTGCCGTCGGGCATGAGCACCTGGAAGAAGCCGTTGCCTTCGATGGCCACATCGAGGTCGTTGCCGGTCTGCTGCAGGTTGCCCTGCGTGAAGAGACGCTCGGTCGCGACCGGACGTACGCCGGTGCCGAGCTGCAGGCCGGTCGGCAGCTGCGTCTGCTGCGAAGTCTGGGCACCCGGCTGGCGCAGGGTCTGGTACAGCAGGTCCTCGAACACGGCGCGCGAGCGCTTGAAGCCGCTGGTGCTGACGTTGGCGAGGTTATTGGAAATGACATCCATCTGCGTCTGTTGCGCATCCAGGCCTGTCTTGGAAATCCATAGCGAGCGAATCATCGTTTTCTCCTCGCGCCGCGCGGGCGCCCTGCCACCGTCATGCTGAATATGTTCCTGGGTTCCGACTGCTTACGATTGTCAGCCAATTATCAGGAACCCAAACTGAAGAGCTGGGAGGCTTTCTGCTCGTTGCTCTCGGCATTCTTCATCATGTTCATGTTCAGCTCGAACTGCCGCGCGAGACTGATCATGCTCACCATGGAGTCGACCACGTTGACGTTGCTGCCCTCGAGCGCGCCGCCGGCCACCACGACGTTCGCGTCCACGTCGGCCGGATTGCCGTCCTTCGTGCGGAACAGGCCGTCCGCGCCGCGCATGAGATTGTCCTCGGGCGGATTGACCAGCTTGATGCGGCCGAGCGGCGTCGCCGCGCCGGGCTTGAAGCCTTCCGTCATGCCGGTGATGGTGCCGTCCTTGCCGACCATGACAGAGACGTCCGGCGGCAGCGTGATCGGTCCGCCGTCACCCAGCACCGTGGCGCCGCTCGCCGTCTGCAGCACGCCGTTCTCGTTCACCTTCAGGCTGCCGTTGCGCGTGTAGGCCTCGGTGCCGTCTTCCAGCTGCACCGCGATCCAGCCCTTGCCTTCCACGGCGACGTCGAGGCTGCGCCCGGTCTGCTGGATGGCGCCGGGCGTGTAGTCGGCGCCGATCGTGGTGTCGGAAACGAAGGCACGCGTTTCCAGCGGCCCGCCGCCGATGACGGGCACCGCGCGGAAGGCGTCGAGCTGCGCACGGAAGCCGGTCGTATTGGCATTGGCGAGGTTGTGCGACACCGTGGCCTGCTGGTCCAGGATGTGCTTCGCACCCGACATCGCGGTATAGATGAGACGATCCATCGTGTTCTCCCGCCGGCGCGAGCGCCGGCATCAAGCATCAGCGCAGGTTCACCAGCGTCTGCAGCACCTGGTCCTGCGTCTTGATGGTCTGTGCGTTGGCCTGGTAGACGCGCTGGGCGGTGATCATGTTCACCAGCTCGGCCGTCAGGTCGACGTTGGAATCTTCCACGGCCGACGACTTCAGCACGCCGAGGCCGCCGCCGCCCGGCGAGCCGATCAGCGGCTGGCCGGAGGAAGCGCTCTCCGCCCAGACGTTGTTGCCCAGCGGTTGCAGACCGTTCGGGTTCTGGAACTTGGCGAGGATGATCTGGCCCAGCGGCGCGGATTTGCCGTTGGTGTAGCGGCCGGTGATGATGCCGTCGTTACCGATCACGAAGCCGGAGAGTTCGCCCGAGGTGTAGCCGTCCTGCGACAGCTTGGTCACCTGGAACTGGCCGCCGGACTGGGTGGAACCTTTGAAATCGAAGTCGATGACCAGCGGCGAGGTCGCGATGCTGGTCGGGTCGAGCGTCGCGATGTCGATGGAGCCGCTGAACGGCAGCGTCGTGGCGGTCGTATCGATGGTGCCGTCGGATTTGAAGTGCAGCGAGCCGAGCTGCGGCGTGGCGAGCGGCTGGCTGTCGCAGGTCGCGTACACGTCCCACTGGCCCGGCGTGGCGTTCTTCACGTAGTACAGCTGCATCACGTGCGACACGCCGAGCGAGTCGAACACCGTCACGGAGCTTGCGTTGTTGTAGGTCGTGGGGTCGTTCGCGTTGAACGGCGTGTTGACCGGCAGCGCGGCCTTCGCGTTCAGGTTGAGTTCGGTGTTGACGTTGGCCGTCTGCAGCGGCGCGAGCGCGCTGGTATTGAGCACGAGATCCTGCGGTGCGCCCGTCACGAGGTTGCCGGTCTGGTCCACCGAGTAGCCCGTCAAGTGGGCGCCGGTGGCGTTCACGATGAATCCGTCCTTGTCGAGCTGGAACTGGCCGTTGCGACCGTAGGTCACCGTGCCGCCGGTGCTCATGCGGAAGAAGCCGTCACCGTTGATGGCAATGTCGAGCGGATTGTTCGTGGTGGTGATGTTGCCCTGCGTGAATTGCTGCGCCACCTGCGCGAGCTGGGTACCGATACCGATGGGCGAGCCGCCGGCACCGGTGATCGACGCCGCGAACACGTCCGAGAACTGCGCCTGCGACTGCTTGAAGCCGA
>SPQI01000178.1 GCA_004570315.1 Oxalobacteraceae bacterium OM1
GCATGCCGGTGACCGGCCAGCTGTTCTTCATGTACGCCACCATGCTGATCGCGGTGCCGACCGGCGTGAAGGTGTTCAACTGGATCGCGACGATGTGGAAGGGCTCGATGAGCTTCGAGACTCCGATGCTGTTCGCGGTCGGCTTCATCTTCGTGTTCACGATGGGCGGCTTCACCGGCCTGATCCTTGCCGTGACCCCGATCGACATCCAGATGCAGGACACCTATTATGTCGTGGCCCACTTCCACTACGTGCTGGTGGCCGGCTCGCTGTTCGCCCTGTTCGCCGGCTTTTACTACTGGGGTCCGAAGTGGACCGGCTTCATGTACAACGAAGCGCGCGGCAAGTTCCACTTCTGGGCGTCCATCATCACGTTCAACGTCACCTTCTTCCCGATGCACTTCCTGGGTCTGGCCGGCATGCCCCGTCGCTATGCCGACTACCCGGCGCAGTTCACGGATTTCAATATGATCGCCACCATCGGCGCCTTCGGCTTCGGTCTGTCGCAGGTCTACTTCCTGTTCTTCGTGGTCCTGCCGGCCATCAAGGGCGGTGAGAAGGCAGCCGACAAGCCGTGGGACGGCGCAGAAGGCCTCGAGTGGACGGTTCCGAGCCCGGCACCATTCCACACCTTCGAAGTGCCGCCGACCGTGAAGTAATACAGGGGCGGGCTTCGGCCCGCCACGTGGATGTATGTCGCAACCCAAGAAACCGAATAACCTCCGGACCGCATTGATTCTCGCGTCGGTCGCCCTCGTGTTTTTCGTCGGCGTGTTCATCAAGCAGACCTGGTTCAGGTAATGGAAACGCAAGGCAAGGACAAGCCGAACGGCGGGACCCACCGCGCAATGAATGCCCAAATGCTGGGCAAGCTCTGTGTGGTAGCGGTGCTGATGTTTGGTTTCGGCTATGCATTGGTGCCGATCTACAAGCAGATTTGTGAGCTGACGGGCGTCAACGTCCTGACGCCGAAGGATGCAAAGGTCGAAAGCGCCTCGAACACGCAGGTCGACACGAGCCGCACCATCGTCGTGGAGTTCGACGCCAATGCCCAAGGGCCGTGGCGTTTTCGCCCGACGGTGGCAAGCATGAAGGTGCACCCTGGTGAGATGGCGCAGGTCGTGTATGAAGTGGTGAACACGCAGTCGCGCAGCATCGACGCTCAGGCGATCCCGAGCTATGCGCCGCAACAGGCGTCGGCGCACTTCAAGAAGCTGGAGTGTTTCTGCTTCAAACAGCAGACGCTCGGGCCGAACGAAGCGAAGCAGATGCCGGTCGTGTTCTATATCGATCCGGCGTTGCCCAAGGATGTGAAGACCATCACCTTGTCGTACACGTTCTTCGAGGTCGGCGGTGCGGGCAAGAAGGCGGGCTGATGGCGGACGAGCTGAAACCGGCGACCCGGCGCAAGGCATCGTTCGGCGCCACGCTGAAGGCAGTATTCTGGTCCTTTTTCGGCGTGCGCAAGCGCAGCGATTACGAGAAAGATGCGCAACAGTTGAATCCGGTGCACGTGATCATCGCGGGCATCATCGGTGCGGCACTATTTATCCTGGCGTTGCTCTTTATCGTCAAGAGCGTCGTCGGCAAGTGACAGTTTAGAAATTGAAATTTGGGAGATGGAGATGAGTTCTCAGCACGGTAATGCGCCTTACTACTTCGTACCCGGCCCGTCCCGCTGGCCGGTGCTCGCAGGCGCCTCGCTGCTCCTGACGATGGCCGGTGCATCGGCCTGGGTCAACGGCATCAGCTGGGGTCCGGTCGCGAATATTCTCGGCGTGCTCGCCGTCCTCGTCGTGCTGTACTTCTGGTTCGGCGACGCGATCAAGGAGTCCGAGGGCGGCTTGTACAACAACCGCATCGACGTTTCCTATCGCTGGAGCATGAGCTGGTTCATCTTCTCCGAAGTGATGTTCTTCGCAGGCTTCTTCGGTGCCCTGTTCTACGCACGCACCGTGACGATGCCGTGGCTGGCCGACCTGGACCACAAGATCCTGTGGCCCGATTTCACGGCCGAGTGGGGTAACACGCCGGCCGGCACCATCTCGCCGTTCACGAAGA
Organism: Oxalobacteraceae bacterium OM1; assembly: GCA_004570315.1. Taxonomy (GTDB): domain Bacteria; phylum Pseudomonadota; class Gammaproteobacteria; order Burkholderiales; family Burkholderiaceae_D; genus Noviherbaspirillum. The sequence continues at coordinate 2,062 of SPQI01000178.1, forward strand.
TGGGGCCGTTCCCGATCCCGACCATCAACACCGCGCTGCTGCTGACTTCCGGCGTGACGTTGACCATCGCCCACCACGCACTGCGTGCCGGCCATCGCAGCAAGACCGCGTTCTGGCTGCTCGCCACCATCGTTCTCGGCGCAACCTTCATGGGTTTCCAGGCTTACGAATACATCCACGCCTACCATGAACTGAACCTCAAGCTCACCTCCGGCATCTACGGTTCAACCTTCTTCATGCTGACCGGCTTCCATGGGTTCCATGTGACCCTGGGCGCGATCATGCTGGCTGTCGTGCTGGTACGCGTGATGAGAGGACACTTCACCCCGGATCATCACTTCGGGTTCGAAGGCGCGGCCTGGTACTGGCACTTCGTCGACGTGGTCTGGCTTGGCCTCTACGTCGTCGTGTATTGGCTGTAAGCTGCACCGCAAACGAAAAGCCGCACTTCGGTGCGGCTTTTTTTCTTGGGCGGACCGTATGTGCGGCCGCCGTACGCCAGGGAAGAGACGGGCTTACCGGATGCCGGTCGGCTGGATCCAGCCGAAGTGATTGGCAACGAGGATCAGGATGAACAGGGCGATGGAGAAGCCGACGCGGAAAGCGAGTGCGCGAACGGTGCGATTGCTCTTGCCCTTGTCCTTCATCAGGAATACGAGCGCCGAGCCCAGGCTGGCGAGAATGAGGACGAAGGCAACGGCAACGACGATTTTCATGGGAAGTTCGGCAGGGCGGCCGGCAGGTGGAGCGGGCAGGCGGCACAATTGCCAAGGCCCCGAAGCCGTATCTCGAAAATGACATTGTAATGGCAATAACGTTCCGCTTTCGCTGGATTCCCTTCCTGGCCTGTGCAACCGCCGCGGCGCTCGGTGTAGCGCTCGGCAACTGGCAAGTTCGCCGCGCCCATGAGAAGGA
>SPQI01000161.1 GCA_004570315.1 Oxalobacteraceae bacterium OM1
ATCATCCGGGTCTTGCGTGCAACCATGCAACATCACGATCAACGGGCGCGGCCCCGAAGCTGGGGCTGAGGGCACATAGAGCTTGTACCGGCGCGTGCCCGCCGCTGTACTGAACGATCCTTGCAGGAATTCGCCCGGCGCACGAGGGTCGCGCGCGGGAATGCCGCTCCGCTTGCGCCCCGGCACCGTCCAGCGCGCGCGCCGACCGCCTTTCGGCACCGCGCCATCGCCATGCCGGAAGGCCTCGACCCACTCAGGCACCGGGTTCACGTCGATCAAGTCCGCTTGGGCGGCCGCCGTTTCCTTCGCCGCCGTTCCCTTCGATACTTGCGCGGGAAGCAGGCCGGAGTCCCTGAGCGCCTTCTGGATCACGCCGGTGGCCGCATGCGGGTCTTTTGCCTGGGCCAGGCGTGCCGCTTCCATCATTTGCCCAAGAAAATGTTCAAAGGATTTCATGGTTCTATCCCGATTGGTTAAGTGTGAATGCGGTCGGCGAGCGCGGCCTTGACGGCGGGCGACGCGATGAATGCACCAAGTACCCGGATCGATGCGATGGCCGCCCTCGCGAGCTCTGCCGTCACATCGTCCTCCACAGTGGCCAACCCGAGCACATGGATTTCCAGTTGCTCGCCAGCGGCTACGACGCGTTCGAGCTCGGCGCGAGAATAGCGTTGCAATCCCATCACAAAACGCTTGCGTAGCACTGTGTGTCGGATCGCTTCCGCGTGCTGCTGCAACTGGTTACGGACGGCCGTGCGGATGAAATCCGTCCGGTTGGTGTAAAACCCCTCTTCTACCAACAAGTCCATCTGGGCAAGGTCAACCAGGCCGAGATTGACCGTAACCTTGTCGGTATCCGGCAGTTTTGCCTTGCTGTCTATGAGTTTCATTGATTTATCCTCCCGTGATACTCCATCTGGCGTATAAATAGCGGAGGACAAGGGGGGCGTGGTGATTTTTGTGCGCTGCGACAGCGACAGGGTTGGCAGCGGGAAAATGTGCCGCGTAAGGCGCTCTGCGCTTCCACCCCTCCGTTACTTTGTCGGTACTGAAATTCCTGGCGTTCGAACAGACGTTCAAGAATGCGCTGACGACCTTGCCGATGGGCGGCGGCAAAGGCGGGTCCGACTTCGATCCGAAGGGCAAAAGCCCGGGCGAAGTCATGCGTTTCTGCCAAGCCTTTGTGAGCGAACTGTTCCGCCATGTCGGGGCAGACACCGACGTTCCCGCTGGCGACATCGGGGTCGGCGGCCGCGAGGTGGGTTACATGGCCGGCATGATGAAAAAGCTCAGCAATCGCGCCGACTGCGTTTTCACCGGCAAGGGCTTGAGCTTCTGCGGTTCGCTGATCCGTCCTGAAGCGACTGGATACGGCACCGTGTACTTCGCACAAGAAATGCTCAAGACCCGCGGCCGCTCGTTCGACGGCCTGCGGGTCAGCGTGTCCGGTTCGGGCAACGTGGCGCAGTATGCCGTGGAAAAAGCGATGGCGGTCGGCGCCAAGGTCATCACGGTATCGGACTCGAGCGGGACCGTCATCGACATGGATGGCTTCACCCCCGAGAAGCTGGCTGTCTTGATGGAGGTGAAGAACCATTTGTATGGCCGCGTCAGCGATTACGCCCAGCGCACCGGTACCCATTTTGAAGCAGGGGTGCGTCCGTGGCACGTTCCCGTGGATGTGGCATTGCCTTGCGCCACGCAGAACGAACTGGATGCGGACGACGCCGCGACCCTGATCAGGAATGGCGTGCTGTGCGTGGCGGAAGGCGCCAACATGCCCTCCACGATCGAGGCCGCCAAAGCGTTCGAGGCTGCCGGTGTGCTGTATGCGCCAGGCAAAGCCAGTAACGCCGGCGGCGTCGCCACTTCGGGGCTGGAGATGAGCCAGAACGCCGAGCGCATGGGCTGGCCACGCGAGGAAGTGGATGCCCGCCTGCTGCAGATCATGACGGGTATCCACGCAGCTTGCCTGCGGTACGGCGCACGCGCCGACGGCAGTATCAGCTACGTGGACGGGGCGAACATTGCCGGGTTCGTCAAAGTCGCCGATGCCATGCTGGCCCAGGGAGTGATCTGAGCGCTTTCGGCTGGGGAGGAGCGCTGGCTTTTCGGCTTGCCTTCAGGTCGCTCGGGAGATGCGGCTCCTTGTTGACAGCTCAGTAGATAGCGCTAAGGATTGAAAATCCTTGCGTCGGTGGCTCGATTCCGCCCCGGCCCATCAAAGTGTCAAAGCAAAAACGCCACCTTCGTGTGGCGTTTTTGCTTTCCACATCCGCAAATCTTAACGAATATGAATTTGCCAGCAGTCCGCCAGCTGTCGAAAAAGTTCACACCTTGCTGTCCGTCGGCTCATTGCTCCCTTAAAAATCAATTGCTTAGTTTGTTGGCGTGAATATTGCTTACAACTGCGAACCGACTGTCACTCAGTCAGTCGACCACAATTAGGGAGAACTCATGACCATGCAACGCCTTTGCGCAACGTTGTTTCGCGCAATCCCCGCTTTAACCTTGGTGCTTGCCGCCGGCGCGGCCAGCGCCGATCCGATCTACTGGACCGACTGGATCGGCGCCGACACCGACCCCGGCCCCGGGTTCATCGGCCATGGCAACATCACCACCCCGACCGCCACCGTCAACGTCACCTACACCAATGCCGCAGGCATTGGTTTCTACCAGTCCAGTGGCGGCATTGATTACTGGACTCCACGCACTCCCGGGACGAACTCGCCTTACACCAGCGCCCAGGTCGACAACCCTCCTACCGGCACCGATATCATCGCCCTGCGGTACGCGGGCGACCAGACGTTGACGTTCTCGCAGTCGATCGTCAATCCGGTATTCGCTTTTGTCAGCCTGAACGGCAACGGCTATGCCTTCCTGAACCAGGATTTCGAGATCCTCAGTTTCGGCGCCGGCCGTGGGGCCGCCGCGCCCGGCAACCAC
>SPQI01000416.1 GCA_004570315.1 Oxalobacteraceae bacterium OM1
AGTATGCGCCGGCGCAGCACTGGAGGTCGATCCGCGCGATACGCGCGAGCTCAGCAATGCTATGCTTGCGCTGGTTCGCGAACCTGCACTGCGCGAAAGATGCATCGCTGCAGGCAGAGCCCGCGCCGAACAATTGACCTGGCACGTCACCGCGCGCGCGACCGCCGCCGTGTACCGGGCCGTACTTTCCTGACACCATGCGCGTCCTTCACTTCTACAAGACTTACTACCCGGACTCGGTCGGCGGCATCGAACAAGTCATCCGCCAACTGTGTGTCGGAACCGGGCGCATGGGCGTGGTCAACCAGGTGCTGTCGCTGTCGCGCCAGCAGGATCTGCGTCCGTTCCAGTTCGAAGGGCACACCGTGCACCGGGTGCCGCTCAATCTCGAGATCGCCTCGAACGCCTGTTCGCTGCCCGCGATCGGCGCGCTGGCGCGGCTGGCCGCGGAATCGGACGTGGTGCACTACCATTTCCCGTGGCCGTTCATGGACCTGACGCACTTCATTGCCCGCATCAGGAAGCCGACCGTGGTGACCTACCATTCGGACATCGTGCGCCAGAAGCACCTGCTGCGCCTGTACCAGCCTCTAAAGCACCGCTTCCTGCAAAGTGTCGACACCATCATCGCCACCTCGCCCAACTACATGGCCTCGTCGGCAGTGCTGGACCGCTACCGCGACAAGACGCGGGTGATCACCTACGGCCTGGACCAGAGCACCAATCCGCGGCCGGAGCCTGAGCGCCTGGCGCACTGGCGCGCCAAGGTCGGCCCCAAGTTCTTCCTGTTCGTCGGCGTGCTGCGCTACTACAAGGGCCTGCACATCCTGCTCGACGCGGTGGCGGGCACCGACTATCCGGTGGTGATCGTCGGCGCCGGGCCGATCGAGCAGGAACTCAAGGCGCATGCGGCGCGCCTGGGCCTGACCAACGTGCTGTTCGTCGGCGCGCTGGACGACCTGGACAAGGTGGCGCTGCTGGAGCTGTGTTATGCGGTGGCGTTCCCGTCGCACCTGCGCTCGGAGGCATTCGGCATCTCGCTGCTGGAAGGGGCGATGTTCGGCAAGCCGATGATCTCGAGCGAGATCGGCACCGGCACCACCTACATCAACGTCGACGGGGAAACGGGGCTGGTGGTGCCGCCGTCGGATCCGGACGCATTCCGCGCCGCGATGCGCACGCTGTGGGACAACCCTGGGCTGGCGCATGCGATGGGCGCGCGCGCCGCGGCGCGTTACCACGAGCTGTTCACATCGGAGCAGATGGCCGCCAATTACACCGGCCTGTACCATGAGCTGGTGGCGCGCCGTGCGCAGGTGGCGCTGGCGGCCGCCAAGGCGTAAACTCGCTCGCACAGGTGCACCCCCTGAGCGGGAGCGCACAGGTGACAGAAAGCGGCGTTATGTAATTCCCTTGGTGTAGCTGGCCGGGCCTCCGTTGAAGTGCGCGGTCAGTACCTCGAATCGAGGGGCGCCGCCAGACAGGCCGATGTGCACCCAGGTGCCCTCGTAGATGAGCTGGTCGAACTTGATGCCGCTGTCGCGAATCAGGCACGCCAATTCCTTCGGCCCGATGCCGCTGCAGTTGATGTCGGCCGCCAGACCGAGCGTATGGGCGCTACCGTCAGCGCCGCCAATCGCCTTGTTGAGTTCCACGCTGCGGTAGCCGCTCGAGATAATGATTGGCTGGCCGACCAACGTGCGCACCTGCTCGAGCGTCTCCGCCAGCAGGGTAAGGTTGTCTATGATCTCGGACGACGGATAGTTGTTGACGCCTCGACGCGTCGCGGTTTGCGAGGCGATCAGCTCCTCGAGTGTGAAGTGCTTGGTCAGACTCCTCATTTGCGGCCTCCTTGGCGTTTCAAGAATTCCTTGCGCAACGGCACCACGATCTGCAGAAGGTATAGGCAATGGTGACGGCGGTCAACCACTTTTTGATGGGCTGCCATCCCAGAGCAGGCGCAAGACGGGAAGGAGACGCCGATACAAGGTCGATATGCCCTTGCCGCCTACCATGGAGCTGGAAGAAAGCGATAATGCCGCACGTTACAAGTTAAACCTACTTTGGGACCTGGTCCTTTTTCGGAACAATCTTCGTCCCGGTAGAATCGGTGAACACAAGTTTTCCGTCGCTCCCACGGTGGACCCGAGTTATTTCAGGAGTCGCGCCGGCAATGAAATCAACCACGACCCGGAAACCGCCTGTTGGCGTCTTTTCCAGAACAACGTACCGGTTTCGATCCTTCATCGGTATTTCAACATATGCTAGCTCAAGCATAGTGTCGATGTGGGCACCCAATTGGTTCGCATAGAACATGCCATAGCCAGGAAACTGTAGCTCCGCTAGGGCGTTATCTAGCGCCTGTGCGTTCGCGAACGATGGTCCAAATCGGGTCTTCTGCATGAGCGCTTCTACTTGACCTGCCTGCTTGACGCTAAGGTTCTTGACATCGTTCTTGTATTCATCGAAATCAGCGTATGCCCGACTGAGTTGAATGCGCTGCCCTTGGTATTCGACATAGGATAGCGTAGCGGATTGGGCAAACGTCACGCAGGGCCACAATGCCCCAAGAAGCAGCACTAGAAGGGGAATTCTGGACTGACGGGATAACTGGGCTATCTTCATTTTCTTGTCGAGTGGAGTATTAGTGGCTCAGGTATTTGTCAGTGCGCCGAATTCAATTCAGTCCGCAGGTCTGCGTGCTCGCGATAGCTACTTCTCCCGCTGCCCGCACCAGCTTGTATGTTCCATTGTGTTCCCAAGGTACATGCCCTTTGGGGACGCTGGAGGAACCCTCATATCGTGGCATTTTGAGGTCAATTATTACCGAGTCGGTCGTCAGGATGACTGAGCCCTGCATATCCTTTTGCCACCAGACGGAACTACTACACCCGCGCCAATGGGTGAAAATGATTCTATCCGCTGGGAT
>SPQI01000450.1 GCA_004570315.1 Oxalobacteraceae bacterium OM1
CCCCCCGGCCTCGACGAGGACTACCTCATTCTCTCCACCATCCATTCGGCCAAGGGCCAGGAGTGGAAGACGGTCTACGTGCTGAACGTGGTGGACGGCTGCATCCCCTCCGACATGAGCACCGGCTCCAGCGCCGAGATCGAGGAAGAGCGCCGGCTGCTCTACGTGGCGATGACACGGGCGAAGGAGAACCTGCACCTGATGGTGCCGCACCGCTTCTATGTGCGGCAGCAGGCCGCGGCCGGCGACCGGCACGTGTATGCCGGCCGCAGCCGCTTCATTCCCGAGGCGATCGTCAGCCAGTTCGAGACAGTGACTTGGCCGCAGGCCGCCGGCAACGCTGCGCCGTCCGCGGTTCCGAAAGGCAAGCTGCAGGTCCGAAACCGGGCGCGTGACGCCTGGCGGTGAACCGCCGCGCACGCCGGCACTCTCATCGCTACATCCTCTTTCCATCGACCATGCATCCGCCGCACAAACCGACACTTCAAGTCTTCCTCGACCTCGACGGCGTCTTCGCCGACTTCGACGCCCGCGTCAAGCACCTGACGGGCAAGCATCCCTCGCAACTCGAACGCAGCCGCCTGTGGAAAGCGATCAACGCCGACAAGCGTTTCTTTGCCGAACTGGAACTCATCGAAGGCTGCATGCTGCTCTGGGAAGCCACCCGCGACCTCGAGCCCATCTTCCTGACCGGCGCGCCCTCTTCCCGGGTGTTCCAGGAACAGAAGAAGGAGTGGGTGGCCCGCATCTTCGGACCCGAGTTCATGGTGCATGTCGTGCCCAAGCGCCTGAAGCAGGACTTCAGCGGCCCGCACAAGGTGCTGATCGACGACACGCCCGAGAACATCGAGCAGTGGATCGCGCGCGGCGGCCACGGCATCCTGCATACCGGCGACCATGCTTCGACCGTCGGCGCGCTGAAGAAACTGGTCGAGCTTTACAACAACGAAAACTGAGTTGGCACGCGATGAGTGTCAGCTTGGTCAGCTTGAACTCTTCGAGCAGCCCCGACGCCCGCCTGAAGCGGTTTGGCATCCTGCGTGCCCGGACCGAGCGGTTCTTGCGCCTGAAATGCCTCGCTCCAGGCAGGCAATCCCAATAGAATTGACTCAGATCAAGCTTGCCATCCCGGCGTATTGATTATTCTCAACACGCGGCCTCCTCACATCCGGCGCTTGCCGTGCAACGCTCAAGAGACATTCCCCGGCGCGCCGCGCCGACACCACCATGCGCCTAGACGACATTCCCAGACGAACCCGTCCCGCGCCGCGCGCCGGCTTCCTGCGCCGCGTGCTGCGCTGGCAACTGGCGCTGCTCATCGTCAGCGGCCTGGCCCTCATCTGGGTGCTCGTGGGTCTCGAACTGCGCCATCTCGATGCGATTGCCGAGCGCGAAAGCAAGCGCGACGTCCACAACCTGTCGCATGCCTTCGCCGAAGAGGTGAATGCCACGGTCAGCACGATCGATCTCTCCCTGATCGGTCTGCGCTCGCACTGGGAACGCAACCGCGCCGAATTTCCGACACTCGTGTCCACGCTCCAGCGGCTGCTGGAAGACAAGGTCATCTTCCAGGTCGCCGTCACGGACGCCAGCGGCGTCATGGTGTTTTCCAGCGCGGATGCGCAGGCGCGCGGGCTCGACCTGAGCGATCGCGAGCACATCCGGATACATCTGGACCGCCACGTCGACGCACTGCACGTCAGCAAGCCGGTGCTTGGCCGCGTCAGCAAGAAATGGTCGATCCAGTTCACCCGGCCGGTCTACACCCTCGACGGCAAGTTCGACGGCGTCATCGTCGCCTCGGTCGCACCCGCCTACTTCTCGCGCTTCTTCTCGCATATCGACCTCGGCGACGGCGCCGCCCTCGGGCTCGTCCGCAGCGACGGCACCATCCTCGCGCGCTCGCCCAACCAGGACGAAGGCCGGGGCATAGGCGTGGTCCTGCACGGCCAGCCCTTCGACCAAACCGATGCCGAACCGGACGGCTTGTACCGCCGCCTGTCGCAGGTGGATGGCGTCGAGCGCTTCTTCGCGTGGCGCACCCTGCCGCGCTACGGTCTGGTGGTGCTCATCGGGCAGGCAAGCAAGGATGCCTATGCGCGCTTCGCCGAGCAGCGCATGGTCTATCTCGAAGCCGGCATCGGCTTGTCGGTGGTGTTCGTGCTGCTCGCCGTCGTCCTGGTCGGCGGTGCGCGGCAGCGGCGGCGCACCCTGCGCGCACTGACCGAGGCGGAGGCGCGCTGGAAATTCGCGCTCGAAGGCTCCGGCGAAGGCGTGTGGGACTGGGATCTCGTGAAGCAGCGCGCCCAGCTTTCCAAGCGCGCCGCCGCCCTGCTCCAGGTCGACGCGGAGACGATTCCCTGCAACCAGGAAACGCTGGATCAGATGGTGCATCCGGACGATGTCGCGCTCGTCAACAAGGCGATGCAGTCGCATTTTGACGAGGCGACGCCGTCGTACGTAGCCGAGCACCGCGTGCGGGCCCGCGACGGCGGCTGGGCCTGGATCCTGTCGCGCGGCATGGTGGTCAAGCGCGCCCTCGACGGCACGCCGCTGCGGGTGGTGGGCACGTTCAGCGACATCCACGACCGCAAGGCGCGCGAGGAATACACCCGCTACCTCGCCCAGCACGATGTGCTGACCGGCCTGCCGAACCGCTCGCTGTTCACCGACCGCCTGCAGCAGGCCCTGCTGCGCGCCCAGCGCGACGGCGGCAGCCTCGCGGTGATCTACTTCGATCTCGACCGTTTCAAACCCGTCAACGATTCCTACGGACACGAGACCGGCGACAAGCTGCTCGCCGCCGTCGCCGCGCGCGTGCGTGCCTGCCTGCGCGAATCCGACACGGTGGCGCGCATGGGCGGCGACGAATTCGCCATCCTGCTGCCGAACGTGACCGCCGAGGCCGACGCGGCGCGCGTC
>SPQI01000412.1 GCA_004570315.1 Oxalobacteraceae bacterium OM1
GACCTGGGCGATGAACACCGTCACCAGCGCGACCACGAGCGCGAGCACGGCGAAGAAGGAGAAGGCGTATTTCCTGGTGTCTTCGCTGCGCCGCTCGATGAAGCTCATGTCATGCACGAGGACGAGCCGGCCGATCGCGGCGTCGCCGTCGAGGACGGGGCTGGCCGCGACGTGCACCGGGCCCTGGGGCAGCTGCATCAGCGACGTGGCGCTGCCTGGCTTGTGCGCCTGTGCGGCATGGCAGCCGAGCGACTCGGGATAGGTCGCGGTCTTGTACCGGACAGTGCCGGAGGCATCGCAGAACGCCAGCGCGTAGAGACGCTCGTCGAGGATGGCCCGGTCGAACAGCTGGGCGATCTTCTTCCTGGCGCGCTGGCCGACGTATTCCGCCAGCGGGTCCTGCAAGGACGACGCGACGAGCTGCGAGCGCATGTCGAGATCGCGCAAGGCCCAGCGCAGCGTCAGGTTTTCCATGAGCGGCACGGCTGCGTACGCGAACAGTGCGAGGATGAAGGCCAGCGGAAGCAGCAGGCGCAACGCAAGACGGAATGGCTTCAAGCCCATGAATGACTCCTCCCTGTGCTGGAACCGGACAGGAACGTGCCGAGCATGCGTGGGCCGGGGCCGGGTGGAAGCGAATGGCGCGGACAAAAAAGGCCCCCGCATGGCGGGGGCGAATTCCACTACTCACTGCATCGGTGAACTTTCCATGCGTCGACACACCACGCGGCTCCTGCCCGGAGCCGCCTGTGCCCGGTCAGCCGGCGCACATCTGCATCATGAACCATGAGGCTTAGGCAGAACTTAAGAACACGCCTTGTCCAACGCTTTCGCTTGCAGTCGCTCAAACCGAATAGACACGTCATGGGCTTGGTGCAGACGGGCATCAGCGTCTGCCGAAGCGCCCGTAGCGGTCGTTGCGTGCCAGCTCGCGCGCCTGTGCCGCCGCGCTGCGCGGTGCCGACTGCGCAAGTGTTGCGCCGCCGCGCCGCAGCGGTTGCGAGGACGCCGACGTTTTGCCGCTACCGTCAATGCGAGGAAAACTGCGTTTGGTCATGCGAGCCTCCACTGGGAAAATGCCGCGGCGGCCCTCCGCCGACGGCGTGCAACACGCTTGCACCGCATCGATGCCTCTGCCATCCCTGTCACTTCCGCCTGAGCCTGAAGATGTCCGCGAAGTAATGTGCCTTCTTTGCCGTCTTCGCGTGGATCAGGTTTGTCATTTCAACCAGGTGCTTCGGGTAATGCTGCGCGACGCGGTCGTACATGGCTTCCAGTGCCTCCGGGCCGGCCCGGTACAGGAAGCCGCCTTCCTTGGCCGGATCGGCAACCATGACCTGCGCAGCGGCCATCTCAAGCAGCAGCGCAGACGCGGCTCGCTCACCCAGGTACAGGCGGCGCGCCAGGGTGGAAGCATCCCAGCGCCTGTCGCGTTCGGCGCGGACCAGCAGGAGCGCCTCGAGATAGGGGACCGACGGAATGCTGACCAGCACGAAGCGCGCGATGTCATCCGGAATGCTTGACGTCATGTTCGTTTCACTTCGCAATGCGCACGACGCGCCAGCCATACAGGCGGCGCCGTCGCATGACGGCACCGCGGAAAATCGGTTGCCATTGTGCATGGTCCGGCTTAGGTGAAACTTAAGCGTGTGACGCCGGTGAAACACCCCGTGCAATGCGGCTGCAAGCGCGCGCGGCTCCATTACAATTCGCGACATCGCGTAAGGAACGGCAATGAAGATTCTGCTCGTCGAAGACGACGCCATGATCGGCGAAAACGTGGAGATTGCGCTGATGGACGAAGGCATCCAGGTCGACTGGGCGCGCACCGCGGCCGAGGCCGAGCACCGGCTCGCCTCGGCCGGCTACGATGCAGTCCTGCTCGACCTCGGTCTGCCCGGCAAGGATGGACTCGACATCCTGCGCGACCTGCGCGCGCACGGCACGACGACGCCGGTGCTCGTGATCACCGCGCGTGACACGGTCCCGGAACGGGTCCGCGGCCTGAACGGCGGCGCCGACGACTACCTCGTCAAGCCCTTCGATCTCGACGAGCTGATCGCGCGTCTGCATGCAGTCGTACGGCGCAGCCATTTCGGCGAAGGCACGGTGTACCGCAAGGACGAGGTGGAGGTGAATCTGCTCACGCGCCAGGCCATGGTCGGCGGCCACCAGGTCGTGCTGTCGGCCCGCGAATGGGCCATCCTCGCCGCGCTGCTCGCGCGGCCCGGGGCCATCCTGTCCCGCTCCCAGCTGGAGGAACGCCTCTACGGCTGGGCCGGCGAAATCGAAAGCAATGCGGTGGAGGTCTACGTGCACGGGCTGCGCAAGAAACTCGGCCATGGCCTGATCGTCAATGTGCGCGGCCTCGGCTACATGGTGGAGCGTGCCTGATGCGTTCGCTTCGCTTGCAGCTGATGCTCATGCTCGGCCTCGCCATCACGGCGGCGACCGTGGTGCAGCTCGTCGTATCGCTACGCACGTCCATGCAGGAAGCCAACAAGCTGTTCGACTACCACATGCGCCAGATGGCGACGGCGCTCAGCGAAAGCACGCTGGAAGAAACCAAGCTCTACCCCGCCGACGACTCCCAGGACAACCGCTTCGGTTTCATCGTGCAGGTCTGGACCGAGAAAGGACTGCGCGTCTACCAGTCGCGCCCCTACAAGTACGTGCCGGAGCAAGGCGACGAAGGCTATGCCAACGTGGAGCTGGCCAATGGCGAATGGCGGACCTACACCCGCCGGCTGAATACCCGGGTCATCCAGGTAGCCCAGAAGACCAGCGAACGGACGGAGCGCGCGATGTCGCTGGCGCTGCATTCGCTGTGGCCTGTCATCGCTGCGTTCGTCGTGCTGATCGCCGCGACCTGGTGGGTGATCAGCAGGGTGCTGTCTCCGATTGCCCGCGTGGAGGCCG
>SPQI01000233.1 GCA_004570315.1 Oxalobacteraceae bacterium OM1
CTGGAGGGGGGGCGGGGGGCGCCGTACGCCCAGCGCCGCTCTGTCCGGGCGGGGCCGGGCTGGGCGGGGGAATTGCTGCTGGGGAAGCTGGAAGGCGGCAGGGCGCTGGTGCGGCTGAAGGAAGCCCAGGCGGCCGGCAATGCGAATGTCTTTCGCCTGGCGGACAGCCGCCAGTTCGACGGCTCGGCCACCAGCTTCCACGCCGACCGGGCGCGGCTGGAGCAGCTGCTGCCCGGGCTGGAAAGAGACTTTGCAGCGTGGCCGACCTTCGGCGGCGTCGCCCTGCACGAATACCGTTAGGTCGGCACCGATTCGATGGCCGGGAGTGCCACCCGGAACACCGTGCCCACACCGGGCGCGGACTCGAACGCAATGGTCCCGCCGTGTTCCTCCACGATGCTCCTGCAGATGCTCAGGCCGAGGCCGGTGCCGCCTTTCTGGCGCGAGTCGGTCGCATCGGCCTGCGCGAATTTCTGGAAGATCCGATCCCTGAATTCTTCCGGGATGCCGGGTCCCTGATCGGCGACCGCCAGCATCGCCTTGGCGCCATCGCGACTCAGGCGCACTTCCACGCGGCCGCCGTGCGGCGAGAACTTGATCGCGTTCGACAGCAGGTTGGTCAGCACCTGCGTGATCCGGTCGTGGTCGACTTCGGCAACCAGTGCGGCGCTGCCCTCGCCGTAATGCGGCGCGATCGTCACGCCGAACTGCCGCGCATAGCCCTGCATGCCCGCGATGGCCTGCTCCACCAGCGGCTGCAGCGGCTGGGCCGCGCGCTCGAATTCCATGTTGCCCGACTCGATCTTCTCGATGTCGAGCACGTCGTTCACCAGCCGCACCAGCCGTTCGCAGCTCTGGTAGGCGATGTCGATCAGGCCCTTCGTATCGGCCGGCAGCTCGCCCGCCATGCCGTCGGCCAGCATGGAAAGCGAAGCGCGGATGGAGGTCAGCGGCGTGCGCAGTTCGTGCGAGACGGTGGAGACGAACTCGTTCTTCATCTGCTCGACTTTCTTGCGCTCGGAGATGTCATGCAGGAAGGCGCTGAAGAATGCGGCTTCGTGGGTGCCGGCGAGGCCGGCCGTCATTTCGATCGGGAATTCGCGGCCCTTGCGGTCCACCACCATGCGCTCCAGCCGGCGGTCGAGCAGGCCGACGTGACCGTTGTGATTGAAGGCGCGCACCGCCTTGTCGAAGCTCTCGCGATAGCGCTCCGGCACCACCAGTTCGGCCAGGCTGCGGCCGACCGCTTCGGCGCGCGTCCAGCCGAACATGCGCTCGGCCGCGCTGTTCCAGTCGGTGACGCGGCCGTGCAGGTCCACGCCCACGAAGGCATCCTGCGCGGCCTCGATGATGGTGGCGATGCGCCGCTCGTTGGCCTGCACGGCGGCGAGCGCGCGCTCCAGTTTCCGCGTGCGGTCCTCCACGCGCTGTTCCAGCGTCAGGTTCAGCTCGCGCAGGTCTTCCTTGCGCTGCAGGAGATCGGCCACCAGCGCATTGAGCGAATTGGCCAGCGCCAGGACTTCGACGTAGCTGCCCGCGCCTGGCGCGATAGTCTCCGCATCGCCGCGCTGGATGCGCTGGGCCGACTGCGCTAGTTGCGCGAGCGGCCGCGTGATCCGGCGCGCCGCGAACACGCCGGCCAGCGAGAACAGGAAGGCGAGCACGATGCCGGAGATCAGCGCCTGCTGGCGGATGCGCTTCACCGGCAGATAGGCGTTGTCGAGGTTCTGCCGCACCAGCACCGTCCAGCCCAGGCCGGGGTAGGTGTCGTAACCCTTGCTCTTGCTGAAGCCGACGAGGTAGGAGCGGCCGTCCGGCCAGGCTTCCACCAGATAGCCGCCCGGTTCGCGTTGCGCGCGGCGGAAGCTGTCCTGGTCCAGCGTGCGGCCTTGCAGCCCGGGCGGGCCAAGCAGCACCATGCCGTCGGCGCCGACGATCAGCGACTCCACCTGGCGCCGCGCGCGGATCGGCTCGATGATGGAGTGTTCGACATCGCGCGCCCACTGCCAGGACATATGCACGCCGAGCACGCCCTGCGGCCGCCCTTCGCTGTCGGCATACGGAAAGGCGACGTCGACGAAGCGCTTGGGTTCGTTGCTCGGCTCATTGGCCGGCTTGGGCAAGAGCTTGGCCAGCAGTACGGCTTCATGCACGTCCCCGAGATGCACGCCGCGCAGCGCATTGCCGAACCACGGACGCTTGGCCACGTCGGCGCCTTCGAGCAGGCCGTGCGTGGCGACGAGCACCTTGCCGCTCAGGTCGGTCATGCCGATCCAGGCGTAGTAGGCATAGGTGTCTTGAATGCTTTCCAACACGCGGCGGCGGGCATCGGCGTCGACCTGCGGCGCCACGAGATCGGCGCGCTGCGCCATCAAGCGCACCTCGCGATAGCGTTCGAACATGCCGCGGTCGAGTTTGTCGCTCGTCTGCAACGCCAGCTCGGCAAGGCCGTGGCCGATGTTGGTCTTCACCTGATCGGTCGCGACGCGCTCCACCACCTCGACCAGCACCAGCGTCAGCACGATGGAGAGCGCCGAAAACGCCAGCGCCAGGTAGGCGCCGAGGCCGCGCGGGAGGGAGGGTGGTTTAATTGTCATGGTGCAAGCGAAGGAAAGTCGCGCAAGCGTAGCACGCGTGCGTGTGGCAGTGACGCCACGCCGGTTACAAACGCTTGCGATTGAAACGCTCCTGCCGCACACCGCTTGCAGCGCAGCCAGTACCCTGCGTGGCTGCGGATTTTTGCCGCATGGAACGGAGTGACAGATGGAACTGATGAAACAGGCTTATCGATTCGGCAGCGCCGCACTGGCCGCCGCCGCCTTTGCACTGGCAGCGCCGGCTCAAGCCGGGTGCCATACCTGCGGCACCGTGGTGTCGACCCATACCTA
>SPQI01000506.1 GCA_004570315.1 Oxalobacteraceae bacterium OM1
TGCCGCTGGGGAATGCGCGCCCGGTGCCGTCGCTCGACGAGCTGCTGGCCGAGGCGGACGTGGTGACGCTGCATGTCCCCGGCGGGAAGGGCACTGAAAACCTGATGACCGCCGAGCGGCTGGCCAAGATGAAGCGCTCGGCAGTGCTGATCAATGCCTCGCGCGGCGGCGTGGTGGACATCGACGCGCTGCACGCGGCGGTTCGCGAAAAGCGCCTGGCCGGCGCGGCGCTGGACGTGTTTCCGGCCGAGCCGCGCAACGACAAGGAGGAGTTCGTCTCACCGCTGCGCGAGCTGGACAATGTGATCCTGACGCCGCACATCGGCGGCAGTACGGAAGAGGCGCAGGAAAACATCGGGCGCGAAGTGGCGGAAAAGTTGGCCCGCTTCCTTCAGGCGGGCACCACGCGCTGGGCGGTGAACTTTCCTGAGATCGCCCATGTGGAGAAGCAGGCGCGCAGCCGTGTTCTGCACGTTCACCGCAACGAACCGGGTGTGATCGCGCGCATGAACGCCGAGTTCGCCCGGGCTGGGCTGAACATCGTTGCCCAGCACCTGCAGACGCGCGGGACGATCGGTTACGTCATGACCGATGTGGATGCCCCGATTCCGCAGGCAGTGCTGAAGGCGCTGTGTGCAGATCCGGCCGCGATTCGCTGCGAACTGGTCTGACGCAGCACGTCGCGCATGGCAACTTGTCATGCGTTGAAAGCATTCCCTTTTGATGCTAATATTTCGCATGCGAAGTAATTCGGATGCGATGAAAACACTCGACCAGACACTGATGGCCCTGACGCTCGCTTTGACCCAGGTGTCGCGGGCGTACAAGGCCGCGGCAGACAAGATGGCAGGCGACTACGACTTGTCGCAAGCGACGGCCTGGCCGGTCGTCATGATTGGCCGGCTGGGCGATGGGGTCCGCCCGGGCATGGTGGCCGAGGCGCTCGGCCTGGAGCCGTCTTCGGTGGTCCGCCTGATCGATCAGCTGGTTGAGGCCGGCCTCGTCAAGCGCAGCGAGGACGCCAGCGACCGTCGTGCCCGCACCCTGCACCTGACGGCGGAAGGGCGGCGACGGGCCGCCGAACTGGAAAAGGCGCTGGTCGCCTTCCGGCGCACGCTGTTTCGCGGCATAGCCCGCGACGACATCGACACCTGCCTCGCCGTGCTCGATTCGCTGGGGTCCGCAGTCCGGCAATACGGAGACGCGTCCGCCAACGCCGGCAAGCCATGACGCTTCCCGGACGGGATGAATGGCTCTTTTCCATCAAGAGCTTTGCGGGTGCCATGCTGGCGCTGTACGTCGCGCTGCGCATCGGGCTGCCGCGGCCGTTCTGGTCGATGCTCACGGCTTACGTGGTGGCAAACCCGCTGGCCGGCCCGGTCCGTTCGAAGGCGCTGTATCGCGTCGGCGGCACCTTCCTCGGCTCCGCGGCAACGGTGCTGCTCGTGCCGTCGCTCGCCACGGCGCCCGAACTCCTGACGCTGGCACTGGCGTTGTGGGTCGCCCTGTGCCTTTACATCTCGTTGCAGGACCGCACGCCGCGTTCGTATGCCTTCATGCTCGCCGGCTATACCGCCGCCCTGATCGGCTTTCCCGCGGTGAGCGACCCCGGCGGCATCTTCGATATTGCGCTGGCGCGCGTCGAGGAGATCACGCTCGGGATCGTCAGTGCGACGCTGGTGCACAGCCTGGTGTTTCCCCGCAGCCTGGGGCCGGTGCTGCTGGCGCGTCTGGATCAGGCCGTGGCGGACTCGCGGCGCTGGATGCGCGACGCACTGCACGGCGAAACCATCGAGGGCGAGGCGCGCGACCGGCGCAAGTTGGCTGGCGACATGACCGAGCTGCGCCTGATGTCCACGCATCTGCCCTTCGATACCTCGCATCTGCGCTGGACTTCGGAAACCGTGCGCGCCCTGCAGGACCGGCTGTCGGCGCTGGTGCCGCTGCTGTCCGGCGTCGAGGACCGCGTACGCGAATTGCGCAAGCTGGCGCCGGTCGCATTGGACGCAACATGGACGGACATCCTTGAACGTATCGAGACCTGGACGGCGAAGGATGTCCGCGATGCCGGCAGCGACGCAGCAGAGATGGCAAGCCTGCGCGCGGCCATCGCGGCGGCGGGCCCGTCTGTGGGCAAGGACATGTCGTGGCCGGACGCGCTGCAGATCAATCTCGCTGCGCGGCTCGGCCGGCTGGTCGAAGCCTGGGGCGAATGCCGGCGCTTGCGCTGGCAACTTGAAGATGGCGTGCGCGGACGCATGCCGTCCGGCGGCTTCGGAACGACGGTCGCGCCGCGCGCGCTGCATCGGGATCGCGGCCTTGCATTGCTGTCGGCGTTCGCTGCCGTCGTCGCCATCGTCGCCTGCACGGCGTTCTGGATCCTGACTGCGTGGCCGGCCGGTTCGGCCGCACCGATGATGGCAGCGGTGTTCTGCTGCTTCTTCGCGACACAGGACGACCCGGCGCCGGGAATCATGACCTTCCTGACCTTCACAATCTGGTCGATTCCGGCGTCCGCGCTGTACCTGCTGGGCATTTTGCCGGCGGTGCATCACTTCGAAACGCTGGCGCTCGTGATTGCGCCGATGTTCCTGATCCTCGGCACCCTCGTGGCGCAGCCGGCCACCTCCGGCAAGGCCATGGCGTTTCTGTTCGGCGTGGCCGGCACGCTGAGCATGCAGGACACCGGCACCGCCGACCTGGTGTCGTTCATCAACAGCATGCTGGGCCAGCTGTTCGGTATCGCCGCCGCCGTGCTGGTGACGCGCTTGACGCGCACGGTGAGCGCGGAGTGGACGGCGCGCCGCCTGCTGCAGGCCGGCTGGCGCGAACTGGCGAGCCTGGGACGATCGGCGCGCGCGCCTTCGGTGGCGGAGATG
>SPQI01000429.1 GCA_004570315.1 Oxalobacteraceae bacterium OM1
CTGTTCGGCCGCGTGGCCAGCAACGTCGGTGCCGCGCAAGCCGACGCCGCCGGCAGCGAAGCCACGTTCCGCTCGGTGCTGCTGGCCTTGCAAGCCGATGTCGCGCAAACCTATTTCCGCCTGCGCGCCGCCGATGCCGAACTGGCGTTCCTGAACGAAACGGTGCGCCTGCGCGAAGAAAACGTGCGCATCAACCAGCGCCGCTTCGATCTGGGCGACATCGGCGAACTCGATCTCGCCCGCGCCAAGACCGAGCTCTCCACCACCCGTGCCGATGCGATTGCCTTGGAGCGCCAGCGTGCGCAACTGGAACACGCGCTGGCCGTGCTGCTCGGCAAACCGCCGGCTGCGTTCAGCGCCGAGTCCAATCCCTTGCTGGCATCAAACCTGCCCGGCATCCCGGCCGGCCTGCCGTCGGCCCTGCTGGAGCGCCGGCCCGACATTGCCGCTGCACAGCGGGCGATGATGGCCGCCAATGCCCGCATCGGCGTGGCCAAGGCGGCGCGCTTTCCGCTGCTGCGCCTGACGGCCGCCGGCGGCGGCGAATCGGCCGATCTGTCGGATGTGTTCAGCTGGAGCAGCCGCACCTGGCTGCTCGGTGCCGTGGCGTCCTTGCCGCTCATCGATGGCGGGCGCAACCGCAGCAACATCGAGCGCAGCGAAGCGGGATTGGAAGAAAGCGTGGCGGCCTACCGGCAAAGCGTGCTGACGGCGTTTGCCGAAGTCGAGGACAACCTGGTCGGCTTGCGCACGCTGGCCGGGCAGGCCGATGCGATCGACGATGCGGTGGCGTCGGCGCGGCGCAGCGCGGAGCTGGCCGGCAAGCTGTATGGCGCCGGGCGCTCCAGCTATCTGGAGCTGCTCGATGCCCAACGCAACCTCGCCAGCGCCGAACGCACGGCGGTGCAGCTGCGCGGCGCGCGTGCGACCACGACAGTCGCCTTGATCCGCTCCCTTGGCGGCGGGTGGTAAGCCCATTCCTGACCCGCACGCCTGTTTTTGCCGGCCGCTTGGCCGGCTTTTTTTTGGGTGAAGCAGGGCCGCGACGCAGCAATGCATGTGATACGAATCCTGACCGAGCGTACGACAAACCACTATCATGAACACCCAGATGCGCTGGCACCTGCCATCGGCATGGCATTCGAATGTCCCGCTTGCGAGCGGGCAAGATTTCAAGACACAGGAACTTTGATGGCCAAGAAAGAAAAGCTCGATCCGGAAACCGCTGCGTTGATCCAGTGGTGTACCGAAGTGGAAAAATTCCTCGTCGCCGGCGGCGCCACGCTGGCCCAGGCGCAAGAGCATATCGAGGAAGAAGTCGAGTGGTTCACCGACATGTTCTATGACGGCTTGTCTCCGGAAGAAGCGGCAAAGGCCGCATTGAATGGCTGACGGCTTCCGGCTGAAGATGCAGCGGAAGCCTTGCGTGGCCGGCGCCCGGCGGAGCGGCGCCGCTTGCCCCGTTTCCGCCAAGCGCTGCAACACCCTTCGCACAGCTTTGCCTGCTGCGATTCCAACCCCATGCGAGGCATCATGTCCGATACCAGCTATCCCCAGTTTGCCGATCTACAGCTGAACGCGCCGTTGGTGCGCGTGCTGCAAGAGCTTGGTTACGAATCCCCATCGCCGATTCAAGCGGCCACGATTCCGCTCTTGCTGGAGGGGCGCGATGTGCTCGGTCAGGCGCAGACGGGCACCGGCAAGACGGCAGCCTTCGCCCTGCCGATCCTCAACCGGCTCGATATGACGCTGAGCGCGCCGCAGGCACTGGTGCTGGCGCCGACGCGTGAACTTGCCATCCAGGTGGCGGAAGCCTTTCAGCGGTATGCCACCCACATCCCAGGCTTCCATGTGCTGCCGATTTATGGCGGGCAGAGTTACGGCCCGCAATTGAATGCACTGCGGCGCGGCGTGCATGTGGTTGTAGGAACGCCGGGCCGCGTGATCGACCACATCGAAAAAGGCTCGCTGGACCTGTCGCGGCTCACGACGCTGGTGCTCGACGAAGCGGACGAGATGCTGCGCATGGGATTCATCGACGATGTCGAAACCATCCTGCAAAGCACGCCGGCATCGCGCCAGACGGCCTTGTTCTCCGCAACGATGCCGCCTGCGATACGCCGCATCGCCCAGACCTATCTCCACGATCCGGCCCAGGTGACCATCGCTGCCAAGACCGGCACGGCGGACAACATTCGCCAGCGTTATTGGCTGGTCAGCGGCATGCACAAGCTCGATGCGTTGACGCGCATCCTGGAAGCCGAGCCGTTCGACGGCATGATCATTTTTGCGCGCACCAAGCTGGGTACGGAAGAGCTGGCGACTAAGCTGCAGGCGCGCGGCTTTTCGGCGGCCGCGATCAACGGCGACATGGTCCAGCAACAGCGGGAACGCACCATCCAGCTTCTGAAGGACGGCAACATCGACATTCTCGTCGCGACCGATGTGGCGGCGCGCGGTCTGGACGTCGAACGCATCAGCCATGTCGTGAACTACGACGTGCCGCACGACCCGGAGAGCTACACGCATCGCATCGGCCGCACCGGGCGCGCCGGACGCAGCGGCGAGGCGATCCTGTTCATCGCGCCGCGCGAGCGCAATCTTCTCAAGGCCATCGAACGCGCGACGCGCCAGCCGGTGGCGCCGCTCGAATTGCCCACCATTCAGGCAGTGAACGACGTGCGCATCGCGAAATTCAAGGACCAGATCAGCGACACGCTGGCTGCCGGCGGTCTGGGAGAATTCCAGTCGCTGATCGAAGACTATGAACGCGAGAAGAATATTCCCGCGATCGAAATCGCGGCTGCGCTGGCAAAGCTGGCGCGTGGGGATGTGCCGCTCCTGCTCGACAAGACAAGCCGCGAGCCGCTCGAGGAA
>SPQI01000106.1 GCA_004570315.1 Oxalobacteraceae bacterium OM1
CCACCATGCGCGCGCCGGCCGCAATTGCCTTGTTGGTTCAGATTGCGGCTGCGTGCATTACCTTCGCGGCCGCCACAGCGACTGGCGCATTGGCGGAGTGGCAACCGACCGTTGGCGTGGCGGCGCTGTTCCAGGGCGGCGTTGCACTCATGCTTGCACGCTGGCGCGCCATGGCGCCGTGGTGGCTCGCCATTCACTTCCTCTTTCCCATCGCATTGCTCAGCGCGCTGGCGCTCGGTCTGCCGCCCGGCGTCTTTCTCGGCGCCTTCTTCCTCATGCTCTTGCTGTTCTGGAGTACGTTCCGCACGCAGGTGCCGTTCTATCCCTCGGGCCGCGCAGTCTGGAAGGCGGTCGAGGCACAGCTGCCGGATGGACCCGTGCGATTCGTCGACATCGGAAGCGGGCTGGGCGGGATGGTGCTGCATCTTGCGCAGCGGCGGCAGGGCGAATTCATCGGCGTGGAGATCGCGCCGCTGCCATGGCTGGTTGCGCGCACGCGTGCGGCAGTCTCCGGCTCGTCGGCGCGGTTCCGCCGGGCGGACTATGAGACGCTCGATCTGGGCGCCTTCGACGTCGTGTTCGCCTATCTCTCGCCGGCAGCCATGCCTGCGCTGTGGCGCAAGGCACACACCGAGATGCGCCAGGGCGCGCTGCTCTTCAGTCTCGAATTCCCTGTGCCCGGTGTGCCCGCACATGAGGTGCTCGATCCCGGCGAAGGCGCGCCGGCGCTTTATCTCTGGCGATTCTAAGCCGGCTCAAGTTTCGTTCCCCGCAGTCGTAATCAGGAAGGAAGCCTCTGTTTCTGCGGCTGTGCGAACGCGCGCCGATGCAGATGCCGGTTGTGGACCTGTCCACGAATTGGCAAAATGGTTGGCGGAAGGAAATAATTTCTTACAAACACTGGAGCGGCGCCCTTGTTAGTCATTGTCGGTTATATCATCGTCTGCGCCTCCGTCTTCGGTGGCTTCGCGCTGAACGGCGGCCACATGGCCGCGCTGTTCCAGCCGCTGGAGCTGCTCATGATCGGCGGCGCGGCGTTCGGCGCGTTTTTCGTCGGGAATAACGGCAAGGCGATCAAGGCGACGCTCAAGGCGCTGCCGACCTTGTTCAAGGGTTCGAAGTATTCGAAGGCGCTTTACATGGAGCTGATGTCGCTCCTGTTCGAGCTGCTCAGCAAGGTGCGCAAGGAAGGCCTGATGTCCATCGAAGGCGACATCGAGAAGCCGGAAGAAAGCCCGATCTTCAGCAAGTATCCGGGCATCCTCGCCGACCATCACATCGTGGAGTTCATGACCGACTACCTGCGCCTCATGGTGTCGGGGAACATGGACGCCTTCCAGATCGAAAACCTGATGGACAACGAGATCGAGACGCATCACGCCGAAGCCGAGGTGCCGGTGCATGCGATTGCGAAGCTCGGCGACGGCATGCCGGCATTCGGCATCGTGGCCGCGGTGATGGGCGTGGTGCATACGATGGAATCGGTCGGCCTGCCGCCGGCGGAACTGGGCATCCTGATCGCACACGCGCTGGTCGGCACCTTCCTCGGCATTCTGCTTGCCTATGGCTTCATCGGTCCTCTGTCGGGCCTGCTCGAACAGAAGATGCATGAATCGTCCAAGATGTTCCAGTGCGTGAAGGTGACGCTGCTGGCCAGCCTGAACGGCTATGCGCCGGCGCTCGCGGTCGAGTTCGGCCGCAAGGTGCTGTTCTCGACCGAGCGTCCGTCGTTTGCCGAGCTGGAAGAGCACATCAAGCAGGCCAAGACCAAGTAAGCACCAGCGCAAGCAAGCAGAAGCGAGAAGGAACATGGCCGACGAAGGGCTCCGCCCCATCATAGTCAAGCGCGTCAAGAAGGGCGGCGGGGGGCACCATGGAGGCGCCTGGAAAATTGCCTACGCCGACTTCGTGACGGCGATGATGGCGTTCTTCCTGCTGATGTGGCTGCTCGGCTCCACCACCAAAGGTGATCTGCAAGGCATCGCCGACTACTTCAAGACGCCGCTCAAGGTTGCCATGTCCGGCGGTTCGGGCAGCGGCGACAGCTCCAGCGTGATCCAGGGTGGCGGCAAGGATCTCACGCGCAAGGACGGTCAGGTCAAGAAGGGCGACAACCCCGAGATCAAGAAGACCTACAACCTGCAGGCCGCACATCTCAAGGAAGCCGAAGCTCAGCTTGAGAAGCTGGAGTTGGCCCGTCTGCGCACGCTCAAGGAAAAAATCGAGCAGGCAATCGATGCGCGTGCCGCGCTCGCGCAGTTCAAGAAGCAGCTCCTCATCGACATCACCACGGAAGGCTTGCGCATCCAGATCGTCGACGAACAGAATCGTCCGATGTTCGCGCTCGCCAAGGCGGAACTGCAACCATATACACGTGACATCCTGCTGGAAATCGGCCATGCTCTGAACGACGTGCCGAACAAGATCAGTCTGTCCGGTCACACCGATGCCACACCCTATGCGAACGGCGAGAAGGGCTACAGCAACTGGGAGCTTTCGGCGGATCGCGCGAATGCGTCGCGCCGGGTCCTGGTGGCGGGTGGGATGGACGAATCGAAGGTGCTGCGTGTGGTGGGACTGGCTTCGGCCGTTCCGTTCGATCGGGAGAATCCTCTCAATCCGATCAACCGCCGCATCAGCATCATCGTCATGAATAAGAAAGCGGAAGAATCCGCCACGAGGGAAGGGGGGACCCTGGAGGTCTCGAGCGAGGCACAAGTCAAGCAGGGCTTACCGCCGCCTGCTGCGAATTGAGCCGGAACACCCCGCCTGAAGCGCTAGCAGTCTGTTGACGGGACGTTTTCATGACAAGAGAAAAACCGCTCGGCTCCCAGGTGAAGGACCTGTTGTCCAATTTGTCGGACCACGGAACCC
>SPQI01000456.1 GCA_004570315.1 Oxalobacteraceae bacterium OM1
GGGCAGGCCAATCCGGCGCCGGCCGGGGCCGCACAGGGCAGCGTGACGATCGCGCCCGACGGTTCGACTGCCGCCTTCGTCCCGGCGCGGCGCGCCCTGACCTGGCAGACGCTCGATCCGCGCGGCACGCCTGTGGTGCGCGAGCGCAACTGGATCACGTTTCAGGCCGGCGAGATGCGCGTGTGCGCGTCCTGCCACGGCGTCAATGCCCGCAACCAGGCCGGACTGCCGGGGCCGCAGAACAAGCCGCAGGCTTTGCGCGCGCTCCTGGCATGGTGGAAGACGCTGCCCAAATAGGAGGCAACCCTTGCAATTTGGCTCATCGTGAATTATTGTGCAATGCACCAAAACAATAAGCGTCTGGTGAAACTTTGGCCTCGGAACTCAAGAAATCCAGCGTTGCGGGACTGACCCTGACTGCCGTAGGCGTCGTCTACGGCGACATCGGCACCAGCCCGCTGTATACCCTCAAGACTATCTTCGACCCCACCCACGGGCTGGCGCTCACCGCGGCCAACCTGCTGGGCATCATTTCGCTGATCTTCTGGGGCCTGACGCTGATCGTCTCGCTCAAGTACGTCACCCTGGTCCTGCGCGCCGACAACCGCGGCGAGGGCGGCATCATGGCCCTGATGGCGCTGGCCACCAGCGCGGCCCGCAAGTCGCACTGGCAGTACCCGCTGATGCTGCTCGGCGTGGTGGGCGCGACCATGTTCTACGGCGACAGCGTGATCACGCCGGCGATCACCGTGCTCGGCGCGATCGAGGGCCTGGAGGTCGCCACCCCCGCCTTCACCCGCTACGTGGTGCCGCTGGCGATCGTGGTGCTGACCGCGCTGTATTCCGTGCAGCGCCACGGCACGGCGGGGATCGGACGCTGGTTCGGGCCGGTGATGGTGATCTGGTTCGGCGCGCTGGCGGCCATGGGCGTGATTAACATCATCGAGGCCCCCGGGATCCTGGCCGCGCTCAACCCCGCGCATGCGTTCCAGTTCCTGCTGCACAACCGCTTCATCGCCTTCGTCGCGCTGGGCGCCGTGGTGCTGTCGCTGACCGGCGCCGAAGCGCTGTACGCCGACATGGGGCACTTCGGCAAGCGCCCGATCCGCATTGCCTGGTTCATGGTCGTGTTCCCGGCGCTGGTGCTCAATTACATGGGACAGGGCGCGCTGCTGCTGCAGCATCCGCAAGCGATCTCCAATCCGTTCTTCCAGCAGCTTGGCCCCTGGAGCGTCTACCCGCTGGTGATCCTGTCCACGATCGCCTCGGTGATCGCCTCGCAGTCCACGATCACCGGCACGTTCTCGATGACCAAGCAGGCCATCGCGCTGGGCCTGTTGCCACGCATGCGTGTGCTGCACACCTCGATCAGCGAGATCGGCCAGATCTACCTCCCGGTGGTGAACTGGCTGCAGCTGTGCGTCGTGCTGCTGGCGGTGGTCGGCTTCGGCTCGTCCGACCGCCTGGCCGGCGCCTACGGCATCGCCGTGACCGGAACCATGCTCTCGACCACGATCCTGACCTTCTTCGTGATCCGTTACCGCTGGAACCTGCCGCTGCCGCTGTCGGTGGCCTCGACCACCTTCTTTATCACCATCGACATCGCGCTGTTCTCGGCCAGCACCCTCAAGCTGTTCCATGGCGGCTGGTTCCCGCTGCTGCTGGCCAGCATCCTGTTCACCGTGATGCTGACCTGGCGCAGCGGCCGCGCGCTGGTGTTCGAGAACCTGCAGGAGCATGCGATCCCGCTCGACGACTTCCTGCGTTCGCTGTTCGTGTCGCCGCCCGCCCGGGTGCCCGGCACCGCCGTGTTCCTGCGCGGCGAATCCGACGGCGTGCCGCACGCGCTGCTGCACAACCTCTCGCACAACAAGGTGCTGCACGAGCGGGTCGTGTTCCTGACCGTGCACATCCGCGAGGAGCCGTTCGTGCCGCCCAGCGAGAAGGCCATCGTGATCCCGCTCGGGCACAATTGCTATCAGATTAACGTCTACTACGGCTTCAAGGACGAGCCGGACATCCCGGCCGTGCTGGCCTTGTGCCGCGACGAGGGGCTGGGCTTCGAGATGATGGAAACCTCATTCTTCATTGCGCGCCAGACCGTGATCTCGGTGCCCGGCAAGGGCATGGCGCCGTGGCGCGAGCACCTGTACATCGCCATGTCGCGCAACGCGCGCGGCGCCGCCGATTACTACCGGATTCCGCCCAACCGGGTGATCGAGCTGGGCACCCAGGTTGAGATCTGATACAACCCATTACAAAGTTTAAACAGCTTTTAAGCTTTCTCTGCGGTAAGGTTTGTAGCTTTCGTTGTTATACTTCTGCCACCTTACTGCAAAGAAAGACACGCCATGAAATTGAAGTATCCCTTGATCGCCGCCTTCGTCGCCATGCTGAGCCTGACCGCCTGCGGTGGTGGTGGTGGCGACTACCATCCGCCCCCGCCGCCGCCCCCCATTCCCGTTCCTGACCCTGATCCCGACCCTGTGCTGGTCAAGCAAGGCCTCGAGGTGTTCCGTAACAACACCTTCGGCGACGAAGCAAAATGGAGCGATACGCTGCGATTGCACGAGGTGCTCGACTCGTGCGTCGATCCGAACACGGCGCTGTCCTTGGGCCTGAAGGTGGACGTCGACGCACTGCCGCCGGAGTTACAGCAGGGTATCAAGAACGGATCGGTCGACCTGGGCGACCCGCAGACCACGGTCAAGCTGATCAAGCTGGGCGCGGTGGTGGGCCTGGTCGGCAAGGTCGAGGCCGGCTACGGGCGGGATATGGTGACGCGGGTCGGCGTGACCTGCGCGCTGTGCCACTCGACCGTCGACGACTCGCTCGCGTCCGGCATTGGCAAGCGTCTGGACGGCTTGCCGAAC
>SPQI01000473.1 GCA_004570315.1 Oxalobacteraceae bacterium OM1
GGCCGCGGTCGAGCCGCACACGCCGGCGCACATTGCAGCGTGGATGGCCGGATCGCGCGGCCCCGGATTGGCGAGCGCCACGCCAAGCGCTTCGAGGAAATCGGCGTCGCGCTTTGCCGGCGGCTCGCCGCGGAACAGCAGGTAGAGCATCTCCACCCAGCGCGCATTACCCACCATCTCGCCCATGACGTCGAAGCCATGGCAATAGGCCGCGCGCGCGGCGAAGGCGTTGTCCGGATCGGGCGCTTCGTCCCAGATCCGCGTATGGATCACTTCATTCATGCGAATTCCTGCCAAGTCTTCAAGGGTTCTGCGCGAGCACGCGCATGCGGACGTTCATCGGCGGCACTTCCTCGGGATCGACGATCACGTCCAGCAGCGTCGGCCCCTTGCGGGCGAGCATGGCGTCGATGTCGAGCGCGGCGAGGTCGTCCGCCGATCGGATGGTGTGGCCTTCGGCGCCGAGCGCACGGGCCAGCATCGCGAAGTCGGTGGGCGGCAGTACGCAGCCGATCTGTTCGGCCTTGGCCAGGCGCTGGCCGTGCCGGACCATGCCGAGCGCGCCGTCGTTGAGCACCACGAAGATGACGGTCAGCTGTTCGGCGACCGCGACCGATATTTCCTGCCCGTTCATCAGCATGCTGCCGTCGCCGGTGATGCACACCACCGGGCCGTCGGGATACGCCGCCGCCGTGCCGATCGCACCGCCGATGGCCCAGCCCATGGGGGCGAAATTCATGGTCACGCGCAGCCAGCCGCCGGCCGTCTTGCGGCGGCCGAGGTCGGGCTTGCGTTCGGTGTCGCTGACGCGGCGCTCGGCCACCCGGCGGTCTTGCGGATGCAGGTAATGGGTGGACCACGAGACGCTGTTGCCCGTGTCGGCGAGATAGCGCGTGGTGGGCGGGAACAGGCGGCCGAGTTCGCGCATCAGGCGCTGCGGCTTGAACGGCAGCGCGTCGCTCGCGGCCTTGTCCGGTTCGGCGACCATGGCGTCGGGCGTCAGCGGCTGCGTGGCGGCCAGGCGCAGCGGCGGATGCGCTTCGCCGCCGGTCTCGTGCAGCTCCACCAGCCGGTTGAAGATGGACAGCAGCCGGCCGCGGATGTGCATGCGAGCCATCGGCGTGAGGGCGAAATGCTCTTCCGATTCGTCGATGTGCACGAGACGCTCGTTCATCAGGCTGTCGCTCCAGCCGCCGCTGTTCCACTCGCCGAGGCTGGCGCCCACGGCAAGGATCAGGTCGACCGCTTCGTCGCGCAGCGCCGCTTCCGCGCTCGCGTGTCCGCCGAAGCCGAACACGCCGCGGAACAGCGGATGATGCGGGCTCACCAGGCCCTTGCCGTCCGGCGTGGTGACGAAGGTGGCGCCCGTCAGTTGTGCAAATTGCAGGATGGAGCCGATGCCTTCGCCGCACAGTCCGCCGATCACGAGCACGACCTTGCGCGCGTGGGCGAGCCGCTCACGCAGGGCGGCGATGGCATCGTCGTCGATGAGCGAGGACGGCGCGAGCAGCTTGCGCAGGTCGTAGGCCGGCTGCAGGTGGTCGCTCGGGCTGCGGAACACGTCGACCGGCACGCTCAGGTGCACCGGCCCGCGCGGCGCGCGCGTGGCGGCTTGCAGGGCGGCGTTCAGTTTCGATTCGAGCTGCTTGGGATGCGACAGCAGCGAGTTGTAGCGCGTGCAGTGGCGAAACATGCTGAGCACGTTCACGCCGGTGCAGGCCGACTCCTGCAGCGCATGCTTGCCGAACGCCGGCAAGGCCGGCTGGCCGGTCACGACCAGCATCGGGATGTTGTTGTCGTAGGCGCCGGCGACGGCGGTGATGAGGTTGGTCGCGCCCGGTCCGGACGTGGCGCAGCAGACGCCGATCTTGCCGGTTTCACGTGCGTAGCCGTCCGCCATGTAGGCGGCGCCCGCTTCATGCCGCGCAAGGATGTGGCGAATACCGCCGCGCCGCTCGCTGCGGGCAAGCGCGTTGTACAGGGGTTCGATGGCGCCGCCAGGCACGCCGAAGACATACTCGATGCCGAGCTGCTCGAGATAGGCAACGAGCAGATCCGCAACGTCGAAGGCAGGCTGGGAAGCGGCGGACGGATTGTCCGCGACGGGTAATACATTGGTGCGCATGGTCGATCTCTAGCGGGGTTGGCGAGCACACTGGCCGAGGGGGCGGCAGTGTGTGCCGGAAGCGCACCGAGCACAAAAAGTTTCTTTGCGGCAATCTTACAGGACTTGCGTCATTCAAGACAGAGGCGGACGCTCGAAAGCGTGGCCGCCGACGCAAATACAACATGACTGCCGGTGCGGTAACTCTCGTTCAAGCATGCGCAACCGGAAGTACGTTGACCACTAGAAAACTGCACAGTTCCACCGTGCAACAATTTGACTTACCTTGGCAGGTTACTCAGCGCTGGGCCGCAGCCGCGACGCGAGCTGCGTGGATGGCTTGGGGAAGGCGTTTCGGGTCGCCGCTGTGCTGCCGCGCGATGGCGCCGGCATCGACAGCCAGGACGGCCTCGAGCGTCGCGGCGATGCGCAGCGATTCCGGGGATGGGGCAGTAGGCGCTTGCCTGGCGGCGTGATGGCAGTCGCACGCCAGCAACAGCTCGCGCAGGCGCTGTGGCTTGCGGATGGCGTCGCAGCGTTCGAGCAGCGTGACCAGCTCCTCCGGCGACAGCGCGAGCGCGCGGCGCACCTGGAGGCGCTCGCGTGCGGACATCAGGCCGAGGTCGCGGCAGTCGTTCGGGATGCGCAGCCGCTTGCAGCCGGCTTCCACGCGGCGCACGCCCTCCTCCGGATCGCCGCGCCCGAACTCTTGCGTGAGCGCGGCGAACCGCACCGGCAAGGCATGGTGGCGTTGCGCAGCCCGGTCG
>SPQI01000210.1 GCA_004570315.1 Oxalobacteraceae bacterium OM1
GGCTGCGGGGATCGGTTGGGTGCTGCAGGTGAAGGCCTGGGTGCCGCTCGTGCCGGCCGCGCCGGCGCTGGTTCCGCCAGCGGTGCCGGTGCCGGTGGCCATGCACATCACGATCTGGCGTGCAGCCACGTCGATGAACCAGGTGGACGAACCGCTGTTGCCGCTCGTGGCGGTGCCGCCGCTCGTGCCGCCACCGCCATTGGAACTTGAATTCAACGGAATGAAGGATTGGGGCGCGCTGGACGGGGTGGTGGTGGTGGCCGGCGTCTGTGCGAGCGCGGCGACGGGAAGTGCTGCTGCAATCAATAGCGTGGTCATTGCTTTCATATCGGACTCCTGTAACGAAACGAGGTATGCCGGTCGGGCGTTTCGTTCAGTATGGAGAGCGTGATTGAAATGGCAATGGGACCGCGGAAAGCTTTGCCGTTTTTTTAGGCACCCACGCATCGCTAGGCCGCGCGCATGACGGCGTCCGCGCCTTGCGTGGCAGGACGATGTGTCAGAGGCGCGCGCGGGTCGCCGCACGCCTTCCGGCGTGCGTGGCGCGGGCCGTCCGTATGCAGCGGGGCGGCGTCAGACGCGCAGGCCGGGCGCGACAAGCTTTTGCGCGTGCGCGGCGACCAGCTGCAATTCGAGCGCCTGCATTTCGTGGCCGAGGGCGCTCATGTCGATCTGCGATTGTTCGATCTTCGGGAACAGCTGTCCTTCCTCTTCCTCGATGTGGTCGAGCATGGTGTCGGCGAGTTCGCGCATCAGGCGCGCGGCGTCGGTGCCGGCCTTGTCCATCGGCTCCAGCAGCGCGACGAGGTGGCGCGCCTTCTCATGCTCTTCGAGTCCGTGCGCGATCAGGCCGGGATCGACGCTGCGCACGCGCGGATAGAAGGCGCCTTCCTCCAGCGCCGCGTGCATCTGCAGCAGCTGCACGATATGCGTGCCGGCGTCCTGCTTGTCGGCCTTGTCCTGCACGGCGAAGTAGCGGTCGAACTGCCGCCGCAACAAGGCATGGTCGTCGCGCAACGCCTGCAGCGGCTGCTCCGTGGGAAAGTCGCCGCGCCGGCGGGAAGTCTCATCGATTTCCACAGCGTTTCCTTTTTGCCGAAGTTGAATGATGTCGGCTAGGAGTTTCGCGAAGCGGCTTGAGTTCCGCTGGCCGCTGTCGCAATGCCGCACACCATGCTTGCCGGAAGCTGTTGCCCTGTCGTATGGTGGCATGACAGGGAGAAAACCATGCGCTCCACCATCAAGACAAGCGTGGCCTGCGCCGTCCTGCTCGGCGGTTGGTCCGCGCTCAGCGCGCAGGCCGAAGGCGTCAAGATCTATCGTTCCTACGACCCGCACAGCAAGGTGCCGACCTTCTCGGACCAGCCGCTCGACCGCAGTTCGCAAGTCTTCGCGACCTTCGACGGCACGCGCCTGTGGCCGCGCGCCGGCACCGGTCCGGTCACGCTCGCCGAACTGAATGCGCGCCGCATCGCGCTCGAACCGGTCGTGCAGCGGATCGCCGACGCGCACGGCATCCAGGCCGCGCTGCTCAAGGCCATCATCGAAGTGGAATCGGGATTCAACGCGCGCGCCGTGTCGAACAAGGGCGCCATCGGCCTGATGCAGGTGATGCCGGCCACCGCCGCCCGCTACGGCAGCTTCGATCTCTATTCGGCGGAACAGAACCTCGAAGCCGGCGCGCGCTATCTGCGCGACCTGCTGGCGATGTTCAACGGCGACGTGCAGCTCGCCGTGGCCGCCTACAACGCCGGCGAAAATGCAGTGCTTCGCCACGGCCGCAAAGTGCCGCCGTATGCGGAGACGATGAAGTACGTGCCGATGGTGCTGGAGCGGTATCGGCGCTTTCGCGGGTAATCAGGCGGCAGGCCGCGCCGCAATCAAGCGCAGCAGATTCGTCCCGCGCAGCGGCTTGGTCACGTAGTGATCGAAGCCCGCCGCCAGCGCGCGCTCGCGGTCTTCCTCCTGGCTGTAGCCTGAAATTGCGATCGCATACGGCCGCCGCTCGGACGCATGCTGGCGAACTTGCGCAATCAGTCCATAGCCATCGAGTCCGGGCAGGCCGATGTCGCAGATGATGACGTCGAACGGACGCGACTTTGCCAGCGCCAGTCCGGTGACGCCGTCGACCGACGTCATGACGTGGTGTCCTTCGAGTTCGAGAATGGTGACCAACGTGGAGACGAGGTCGGCGTTGTCTTCCACGATGAGGATGCTGCAACCGTCGGGCGCGCGCTCCAGCTCGGCGGGGTCGATGCGCACCGCGTCGCCGCGTGCCGCCGCCAGCGGCAGCGTGATTTCGAAACTCGCGCCCCGGCCCGCGCCTTCGCTGGCGACGGCGATGCGTCCGCCGTGCATCTCGGCGATGCCCTTCGCCACCGACAGGCCGATGCCGAGTCCGCCCTCGCTGCGGTCCAGCGCGCGCGGTCCCTGCACGAAGAGTTCGAACACATGCGGCAGCAGGCGCGCCTCGATGCCGCGCCCGTTGTCCTGCACGCAGAGCGCGACGTGGTTGGGCGTGGCGTGCACGCGCAGGGCGATGTGGCCCTTCTCGTGCGTGAAGCTCGACGCGTTTTCGAGCAGGTTCGCGAGCGCCTGTGCGAGGCGCTCCGCGTCCGCATCGACCAGCAGGCCGGAAGGCACCGCATCGACGTCGAAACGCTGCTGCCGCTGCTCGATGCGCGGCCGGCTCATTTCCACCGCCTGCCGCACGATGTCCTGCAGCGGGACGATGCGCCGCTGCAGCGCGATCTGGCCGCTGGCGATGCGCGAGGCATCGAGCAGGTCGTCGAGCAGCGACACCATCCGATCGACCTGGCGCTGGATGATTTCCTGCACCTTGGGCAGAAGCGGATGAGCGGTCTGGATC
>SPQI01000485.1 GCA_004570315.1 Oxalobacteraceae bacterium OM1
GGCCAGAACCAGCTCCTTTATGACTACTACCTGCGCCAGAACGGCAGCTCGAACCCGAACGTGGTACGCCTCGCACCGGTGGGTACGCAGGTGATCGGCACGGTGGACTACATCAACGACAACTACTTCAACCTGGGCCCGCGCACGATGAAGGGCTGGGACTTCGCCGTCAACCTCGATAGCGGCACTACCAAGAATGGCCGCTTCCGCATGGCAGCCAGCGTCGCCAAGCTGGTCACGTTCTACCAGGCGCCGTCGGAGATCCAGCAAATGCTGATGGACGCGAACGATGCGGGCAAACTCGGCACCGGGATCACCATCACCCGAGCCGGCGACCTGATCGGCCAAGGTGCGAACCCGCGCTGGCGTTGGGGCAGCAATTTCACTTGGAACAAAGGCCCGGTCACGGTCGGCCTGAATGTCACCAGCGTTGGTTCTTACTACGACACCGGCACGGCCCTGGTGAATGGCTCGTACTACAAAGTGCCGAGCTTCACCACGGCGGCTGCCTACACCCAGCTGCGGATGGCCAAGGACGGTGGCTTGCTGAGCGGTGCCGAATTGCGCCTCGGCGCGCGTAATCTGTTCGATAAGGCCCCGCCGATCACCTCGTCGAACTTCGGCTTTAACGGCGCCTTGCACGATGCCGTTGGCCGTTACGTGTACATCGAGATCGCGCGCACGCTGTAATCGTGCACGCCAGCTAGAGGAGCGAACCAGACATGCTTTTTGAGAACCATAAGTACGTGTACGTGATTGGGGCATTGGCGGGCAGCGTGCTAACGGCGCTGCCCGCCGCCGCCGCGCCGTCCCAGGGAACCAGTAGCACCTGCAGTGACGAAGCGACGACCATTTCGGGCGACTTTGAAGGTGGCGCATTTGCCCGTTGCGAAGTGGTCAAGCGCGGCCACTTCAAGCTGACGATCACGCCGGAAGACGCCCAGGTCACAAACTGCAGCCCCTGGTACGCTTTTCAGCTCAGCAGCAGTCAAAGCCAGCAGGTGACGATCGAATTGGACTACAGCATTTGTGGCCACCGCTATCGTCCGAAATTCCGCGCAGAAGGATCGGATTGGCAAGCCATTCCGCTCGCGGATGTTAGCGTCAATAACGCGAAGGGGAAAACGTCCGGGAACGGGAAGCCGATCCCGAGCGCGACAATCCAGCTAACCATCCCTGCTGGCAAAACGCAGATTGCGGCCCAGCCCTTGCTGGTATCCAAAGATTACACGGCGTGGCTGGATCGCGTCGCCCAATTGCCAACGGTCAATCGTGGCCTGCTCGGCAAATCGCGCGAAGGGCGGCCGATCGAGAAGATCACCATCCGTGAACCGGGCGCGACCACTTCGCGCAATGTGGTGTTGACTGGTCGCCAGCATCCGCCCGAGACCACGGGCGCGATCGCCATGCAGGCCTTTGTGGATCGTCTGCTGGAAAACGACACCTTGGCACGTAGCTACCGCTCGCGCTACACGACCGAGGCCATTCCCCTGCTCAATCCCGACGGCGTGGCGCGTGGCCATTGGCGCCACAATCTGGGCCAGACCGACCTCAATCGCGACTGGGGTCCCTTTGCCCAGCCCGAAACACAATTGATGCGCGGCCTGCTGGAAACCCTGAACAAGGCGCCGGAGCAGCGCCTGCGTTTATTCCTCGATTTCCACTCGACCCATTACGACACGGTCTACACCCTGACCGACGATGCGGTGACCAGCCCGGCGGGCTTCACCCGCAAGTGGTTGACGGCCTATCAGGCCCTGGTGCCCGACAAGAAACTGCGTATCGAGCCGGGCCATAACCCTGGCCTGCCGACCGCCAAGTCCTGGGTCTACGAGTACTACAAAGTGCCGACCGCCACTTACGAAATTGGTGACGAGACCAATGTCGAGGTGATCCGGCGCGATGCCCGCGCCGCGGCTGAAGCGATGATGAGCACCCTCTTGGGCGATGCTG
The DNA here is from genome assembly GCA_004570315.1 of Oxalobacteraceae bacterium OM1. Lineage (GTDB taxonomy): Bacteria > Pseudomonadota > Gammaproteobacteria > Burkholderiales > Burkholderiaceae_D > Noviherbaspirillum. The sequence continues at coordinate 1,954 of SPQI01000485.1, forward strand.
ATTAAAGCCAGCCTGTTGAGCGCCCTGGCGCTCGTTGCCAATGTTGCCCCGGCGGCCTCACCGCCGCTTTACGACCTGCTGATCGTCAATGGCCAGGTGGTCGACGGTGATGGCCGCACGCTGGACGGCGTGGCCATCGCCATTCAGGGCGACCGCATCGTCGCCGTGGAGCCGTGGCTGGCCCAAAGGGCAAGCGCGCGCCGCACCATCGACGCTCGCGGGATGATTGTGGCGCCGGGTTTTATCGACCCGCACACGCATGCCAACGCCGCGCTCACCTCCCCGGACGCGGACAAGCGCGCCAATTTGGCCTGGGCCTTCCAGGGTGTCTCCACTGTTGTCGTCGGTAATGATGGTGACGGCCTGAGCGAGGCCAAGCGCCCCGGCGCGGCCGCCGGCACCAACTATGCGGTGCTGAGCGGCTTTGGCCGCATCCGGCGCGCCGTGATTGGGGATGTGGACCGTGCGGCAACTAGCGCAGAGCTCACGCAAATGCAGCAGGCTGTGGCACGCGATATGTGTGACGGTGCCTTTGGCTTTTCGACCGGCTTGTATTACGCCCCGCAAAGCTTTGCCGCGACGGACGAAGTCATCGCCCTGGCCAGCGTCGCCGCCAAGATGGGCGGCTATTACGACACCCACCTGCGCGTGGAAGGCAATAGCGGCATCGGTGTGGTCGGCGCCCTGGACGAAGCCCTCGAGATCACCGAGAAGGCGGGCATGCCGTTGCACGTGTCGCACATCAAGGCGCTCGGTCCTGCCGCGTGGGGCAAGGCCGAGGCCATGATCGACAGGATTGAAAAGGCGCGTGCACGTGGGCGCCAGGTCACGGCAGACCAGTACCCGTGGGATGCCTCAGGCACGCGGATTTCGAGCGCGCTCTTGCCGCGCAGTGCAGTCGATGGCGGCATGGA
>SPQI01000517.1 GCA_004570315.1 Oxalobacteraceae bacterium OM1
GACAGCGCCGGCGCGCTGGTCGCGGCCGCCCCACGGACGGGCGTCGGCGTGGCCGAGGTAATCGTCCCGGTTGCGCTGGCTGATGCGGTCGGTGTGCTGGGCATCGATGTTCAGGAAGACGTTGTAGCCGTCATCGTTGAAGTCGCCGAAGCCGGCGGTGCCGGCCACGCGGGCAGTGGTGCCATCGCCGCGCTGGGACGTGCCGACGGAGCCGAACACCTGCTGGCCCTTGAAGTTCTTGCGCAGGATGATGTTGACGACGCCGCCAATGGCGTCCGAGCCATAAATGGCCGAGGCGCCATCCTTCAGCACCTCGATGCGATCCACGGCATCGAACGGAATGGAATTGAGGTCAACGAAGCCGCGCTGGGCGTCGTCATTGAACCCGTACGGCGCAGTGCGGCGGCCGTTAATCAGGATCAGGGTCGAGTTGACCCCCAGGCCGCGCAGCGACACGCCAGCAGCGGTCCCGGCGAAGCCTTCGGAGAACGAGGAGCTAATTGATCCATTGTTGTCCGCCGAAATGCTGCGAAGCACGTCGGCGATGGTGGTCTTGCCGGACGCTTCGATATCCTTGCGGGTCAGGATCTGGGTCGACGCAATGCCCTCGCTTTCGGTCCGCTTAATGTTCGATCCGGTCACTTGGATGCGTTGCATGCCCGCGTCTTGTGCCATGCCTTGCCCTGCCGTCATGCCGAGGCCGACCACCATGCCGCCGGCAAAAATCAGACGAACTGAACGGGAGATCACCGTTTCCTTCATCATTACTAACTCCTCTACTAGGTTGGATTTTGTTGAATAGGAGCGACAAGAGCGGCCACCGGCAAAGCGACCAGCGTTTTGCTGTAATGGACGTAGGCATTGCCGACCCGATGCGGGAGTTTGGGAATGGGGTCTGGGGTCACCAAGAAAAATTAGTGCCCGCATTAATATTTCTACAGCAGCCCTGCCGCGCGCCGTACAGTCCCTCCGCCTCAGGGCCACGACACCAAGGGGGACACCCATGCGCAACAAGGCGATTTCGGTCGACCAGATCAATCAACTGCTGAACTATGTGCGCGACTCGCACGGGCTGCGTTCGGACGCGGCGCTGTCGCGCTTTCTGCAATTGAATCCCACACTCGTTTGCAAGCTGCGCCGCGGCTATCCAATGAGTGACCGGGTGCTGCTGACGATCCATGAAGCGACGGAGCTGAGCGTTGCGCAAATCCGCAATTTCCCGGCCGAAGGCATGCCGGTGACGCGCCCGGTGGGCCACACTTGGTTGCGCCGCCATGCCAGTGCGCAAGCTGACACCGCGGACTGAATGGCACGATCGGGGCGTGAGCGTATGAAGCGCATTGCGAGTGCTTGTGTCGTGGTGTGGGCCGTCCTGTTGCCGCTGCGTGGGATGGCCGCGGAATCGCCGGCTGACGCGTGCCTGCGCGACCTGGATGCGCTGCCGGCATATCTGCTTGAAAACGATACCGGGGCAGCCGACCATATTGCGCGCAAGGGGCAGGCCGTCTTTGATGCGGCGCTCCAGACGGCGCGCCGCGCGGCTGCCCAGGCCCCCTCGGACGATGCGTGCCTGGACGCCTTGCGTGCGTATCTGCTGACGTATCGCCACGGCCATCTCGAGATCACCCCGGCGCATGCAACAGCACACACCGACGGTGCACCGGCGCGCGCGCCCGCCATGCCGGCGTTTCGCATACTGTCACCCCGGACGGGACTGCTGGTGCTGCCCAGCTTTGCCGATGCGCCGGGCCGGCGGCTCAAGGAGCTTCTGAAGGCCCACGCCGCGCAGATTGCGGCGCGGGACAATCTCATCATCGATGTACGTGGCAATACGGGCGGCGCGGACTGGGTGTTCCAGCCCTTGCTGCCGCTGATGGACGCCAATCTTCGCCGGCAGGCGGGCGCGCAGTTCCTCTCGACCCCGGCCAACATCCAGGCCAGTGCGACGATGTGCGAAGTGTTTGCGCCGGATTCGGACGAATGTCGACAAGCCGCGGCCCGGCTGGTCGCGTTGCTGAGCAACGCCGCGCCCGGCACCTATGTCGGCATCCCCGGCCAGCCGGCCGTCGCAGTGACGGAGCCGAAGAGCGTCAAGCCCATGCCACGGCGCGTCGCCGTGCTGGTGGATGGCCGCTGCGGCAGTTCCTGCGAGGAGTTCGTGCTGGCGGCGCGCCAAAGCTACAAGGTCAAAGTCTTTGGCCAAACTACGGCAGGTGCGCTCGACTACTCGAACCTGCGCCCCTATCGGTTACCCTCAGGCCGGCGGCATCTGCTGTATGCGACATCCCGCTCCCAGCGGTTGCCTGAGTTTTCAGTCGACGCGGCAGGTATTCCGCCGGATCAGGTCCTGCCTGCGCCGCAGAACGCGCCGGCACGGGAAGCGGAACTCATGGAAGTCATGCGCGTGGTGGAGTCCGCACACTGAAGCGGTGCCGGCGCACGACGGCCCAGCCATCGGGTCAGGTGCCGTGGCATGGCCAATGGCGTTCACCCGCGGTGCGCCGGGCCGCCGCCTTCCAGCGGCATATCGGCTCCCAGTACGCGGCATACCACCGCTGCGCGCACGCGGCTGGCGATCAGCCGTTTCGTTCAAGTGGCGTGCCGCATGCCCTCCTACACTGGCATCACATTCACTGATGACTGAAAGGAGAAACACCATGAACACCACCACCCAATTCCTCTGCAATTGCACCGCGTGCCCGGGCGCCCAGTGCACGTGCGGCTGCCAACCGGCCGCCGCTGCGCAAGCGGTTCCTCAGAGCGCCTGCGCCTGCGGCCCGCAATGCCAATGCGGTCCGCAATGCCGCTGCGCCTCCCGCTAAGGCGGCGCGCGGTCGCTCGCCAGCTGTGAC
>SPQI01000221.1 GCA_004570315.1 Oxalobacteraceae bacterium OM1
CAGTACGCTCGTGCCGAGCGCAATCAAGACGGGTGCGAAGCGTGTCATGGCGGTCTCCAGTGTGTGGCCGGCCGGGTGAGCGGTTGGGGGCCGGTGTAGCGTCTTCAGGTGCTTCGTGAACGGACTTATCCGTGGCGGCTGCCCATCTTGCTTGCGGTGTAGATCGAGTACAGCGCCGACAGGCCGACAAGGCTGTAGACGATGCGCGAGATCGGGCTCATCTGGCCGAACAAGGTCGCGACGAGGTCGAAGTTGAACAGCCCGACGAGACCCCAGTTCAGGCCGCCGACGATGAGCAGCGTCATGGCGATCCAGTCGACGGCGCTCATCTGTTTACCGGTGGTCGCGCTGCGCTGGCTGGCGCGGCGTTCGCCCATGTGGCGGCGTTCGGTGATGTGGGTAGTGGCATCCATACAGTTCTCCTGGCAAAATTACGGTAGTGAAATACTGCTTTTGTCCTAGACAAAATTAATCTGCAGACGAGTTTTTTGACAGACAACGGCACGTGTCTATGCATTGTCCTAGACACGACTTTTGATATTTCGCAAACGACGCGATGGCCACCCTGCCGCTGCCGCAGGGCACGGCGCCCGCGCTACACTGGCCGGTCAGTGCCGCACCTCACCGCTTCGCCATGTCGCCTCACCACGCCTGCCTATCCTTCCTCCCCGCGCACGCCTGCAGCCATGCGGACATGGCTGCCTACCTGTTGCCGTCGCTGCTGCTGGCGGGACTCATTCATGCCATCGGGAAACGGCACGACGCTGCGGTCGTCTTCTATCTCGCGGGAACCATTTGCCATGAGCTGGCGCACTGGCTGGTCGGCATCCTGACCTTCGCGCGGCCGGTGTCGTTGACCGTGATCCCGCGCCGTGCCGCCGGGCAATGGACCTTGGGCGCGGTGCGCTTCGCCAACTTGCGCTGGTACAACGCCGCGCCGACCGCGCTGGCGCCGATGCTGGTGCTGGCGGTGCCGCTGGCGGTTGCGTTCTGGCGAGTGGCCGGCGGCTGGTCCTTCGGCTGGCTCGATCTCGGGCTGGCCTTCCTGCTGGCGCCGCAATTCCTGTCGTTCTGGCCGTCCCGCCAGGATTGGCGTCTTGCGCTAGCATCGTGGCCTTATGCGTTGCTGGCCGCAGGCGGCTGGTGGCTGATCCGACACCCGTTCTGGACATCATGAAAAAACCCAAGCAACCCGCCCCGGCGCATCCGGAGGAACGCGACGAATTCCTCGCCGACAAGCTCGTGGACCTTGCGCTCGACCTGCGCGGCATCGAGCTCTACGCCACGTTGCCGGAGCCGATGAAGAAGCAGCAGTCGGAAGCGCGCAAGCTGATCAACAAATGCCTGCAGCAGAAACGCGAACGCGTCTTCGACGAAGCGCTGGAGCGTACGCTGGAGGAAGACCCGGCGGCGCATCGCGCGCTGCGGGCGCAGCTGGAGGAACTATCCGGCACGCTCGTGCAGCGCCGCGACGACGGACCGGATCTCGAAGTGAATGCCTTCGTCATCCCGATGTTCGTGCATACCACCGGCGGCCTGCGCGAGGACGAATGCTTCCAGGACGACGCGGCCTTCGACGCCCTGCGGGACAGCATCCAGGAAGGCGGCCTGGAGAGCCGGCGCGCGAGCGTGGTGCTGGTCGCCCATGCCTATCATCCGGACGAGCTGGAGCGCATCGGCTTCGCCGCGCTGAGCGAGATGGTCCGCGAAGCCCTGGAGGCGATGACGCGCAAGAAAGGCACCGCGGCGCAGGCCATCGCGGCCAGCATGCGCGGTTGGCCGCCGCACGCTTTCGCGCCCGAAGACAACGCGGTGGAACTGCGCTTCCTGCTCGGCTTCGCGCTCAAGACGCTGGACGATCCCTTCTACCAGATCCCGGAAAAGGAAGCCGCGGCGGACCGTTACTTTTCCCAGCGGGCCGAGCGCTTCCGCGCCTGGTCGCAGTGCCATGCAGACGTCCTGCAGCGCTGCCTGGTCGCCCCTGGGCGGGAGGCGCAGATCGACTGCCTGTACCAGGACCTGTTCCACGGCGGCCTGGCCACCGGGCTCAACGAATACGCGATGCTCGACGTGCTGGCCGAGCTGCGGCGACAGCTTGAAGCACAAGGCGTGGAGGCGGCGGCATTGAAGGCCATCGTCGGGCCGACCGAAGCGGACGACGGCGCGATCCTGCGCGTCAGCCTGGTGACGGCCGACGAGGCACAGGTGGCCGCGGCCGACAAGCCGGTGGTCCTGGGCGACGACGTGCGCGCGGCGGCAGAAGAGGTGTGCGATGCGCTGGACGCGCTCGGTGTGCGGGCGTTCGGCATTGCGCGCGAGTTCGACACCGACGGCAATCCGGTCGGCGTGCGTCCTTACACGCCGCGCTGAGCCCGCGCGCTGGAAAGCGTATAGAAAACGCAGGGTGCGCTAGCGCACCATGATCCGCCGCATCAACTCGGCATACACCAGCTGCGTTGCCGGATCGGCCGGCAGGTCGAGCGAAAGCGGCAGATCGTCCAGATCGTCCCGATGATCCGGATACGCTTCCGCGAGATTCTTCCAGCCCTTGGCCGCGGCGAAGCGCCCGAAGGCCTCGGGTGCCTCCAGCACGATGACGCTGTCTTCCTGCAGGCCTGGATCGCCAGGCCCGAAATCCGGGCCGTTGTAGCCGAGCGCGCGCAGGCGCCACAAGATCTGGTTCACGACGAGCGGATCTTCGTGCAGCGGCACGTCGGCCGAGGTTTCGAGTTCGACGTAGATGTCGATGATCCCGTAGCCCTCGTCGTAGATGCGGATGCCCCGCGCGGGCCAGAGGCGGCCGGCCGAATCGGTGAAGCTGAAGGGCCCGCTGAGTTGGATGGTGT
>SPQI01000023.1 GCA_004570315.1 Oxalobacteraceae bacterium OM1
CTTCCGCGATCTCTGCCATCGTCACCGGCTCGTCGAGCCGTTGCCGCACGATGTCGACCGCGCGCTCGATCCGCCGGTCGAGCGGCTTGGTCGCCGGCGGCTGGATCGATGCGAGCTTGGCGGTCACCGCGCGGGCGCAGGTCATCATCTCGTCATCCGACGCGCCGCGTTCGTAGGCGGCGGCCAGCTTCGCCGCCTCCGCCGCCACGACGCTTGCGTCAAGCGCAGCGACGCCGTCCGGAAAGCGCTCACGCAGTCGGCGTCCTTCCAGCGATTCCGGTTCGGCAAACACCAGGCCGACCATCTGCCCCGGCGCCTTGAAGGCATGGGGCTGATGCGCCGCCACGATGGCGGCCGCATAAGACACCCAGTTTCCTTCCGGCACGCGGAACTGAACGTCGCCGTTCGAGAGTGCAACGGTGACCTGGATCGCATGGTGTTCGTGAAACCCGGTCTCTTCGGCGGCGTGGCCGATCCAGACACTGCCGCCGCGCCAGAAGATGATCCGGCCGGTGCCGAAGGGCCTGCCGCTTCCTCCACGTCCCGTCTCTGCCATTGCCTGATTCTCCATTGTCGTCGCCGGATGCCGGTCGCAAGGACGATTTTATCTCTGCTGCCGTGCGCTGCCTTTGCGGGAGAGATCGACGTTAGCCGTTTTGTTCAATGTGCGCGGCAAACGCACTTCTAGACTGGCGGGTCTTCGTTACCCCTTAACCGCAGAGAGGATTGTATGGTTCGCACATCACTGTTGAGCGTGCTGCTCGTGTCGGCGCTGGGCTTGTCGGCCTGCATGTCGCCGCCCACCGGCCTCGACGTTACGCTGAAGCACCCGACCGCGCAGAAACACTACCAGGCCGAGATCAAGCCGCTGGATGAACCGATCGCGCTCAACAAGCTGCACGCCTGGGAAATCCGGCTGACCCAGCCGTCCGGCCAGCCGATCTCGGGCGCAAAGATCGCCGTCGATGGCGGCATGCCGCAGCACCATCACGGCCTGCCGACCCAGCCGCGCGTGACGAAGGAACTCGGCGACGGCCGCTACCTGATCGAGGGCATGAAATTCAGCATGTCCGGCTGGTGGGAATCAAGCTGAAGATCGACGGCGCCCAGGGCAGCGACAACGTGACGTTCAACGTCGTGTTGCCGAACAAGGCTTGACCTCGAATCTGCCATGAAGCCGACCATGAGACTTGCCCTGACGGCAGCCTGCCTCAGTACCGCGCTGCTTGCCGGCATCGTGCTGGCGACCACGTTTGCCGGGGAAGGCTGGAGCAGGGAAGAGCGCGACACGCTCGCCACGCTGCGCCTGAGCCAGCTGCCGCCCACGCCGGCTGACCCGTCGAATCGCGTGGAGACGATGCCGCTGGCCGTCGCACTCGGCAAGCGCCTCTTTTTCGATCCGCGTTTGAGCAGCAACGGCAAGGTGTCGTGTGCGAGCTGCCATGATCCGAAGCAGCAGTTCCAGGATGGAAAGCCGGTGGACCAAGGGGTTGGTACGGGCATTCGGCGCACCATGCAGGTCGTCGCCGCCGGCCACAGTCCCTTCCTGTTCTGGGACGGGAGGAAGGACAGCCTGTGGGCGCAGGCCGTCGGTCCGCTGGAAGACGCGGCCGAACATGGCGGCAATCGGCTGGCGTACGCACGCCTGATGCAGCAGCAGTACCGCCGCGATTACGAGGCTGTCTTCGGCGCGCTGCCGGACCTGCAGCGCCTGCCCGCGGAAGCGAGCCCGGTGGGCACGCCTACGCAGCAGGCGGCCTGGCACGCGCTGGACGAGCGATCCCGCGAAGACGTGTCCCGTGTGCTGGCCAACATCGGCAAGGCGATCGCCGCCTACGAGAAGACCCTGCACTTCGGCGAATCGCGTCTGGACCAGTACATCGAGGGCGTGCTGGCCAAGGACCGGCATGCCGGGGAGCTGCTGACGCCGGCCGAGAAGAACGGCCTGCGCCTGTTCATCGGTGCCGCGCGCTGCGTGACCTGCCATAACGGCCCGCTCCTGACGGACCAGCATTTCCATAACACCGGGATCGCGCCGCAGGGCCCCGTGCCGCAAACGCTCGGACGACGCACGGGCGTGACCAAGGTCGTCAACGACGAATTCAACTGCCTCGGCCGCTTCAGCGATGCCGCTCCCGAGCAATGCGGCGAGCTGCGCTTTCTCGCGACGGATGGGCCGACGCTGGATGGCGCCTTCAAGACGCCCAGCCTGCGCAACGTGGCCCAGCGTCCGCCCTACATGCACGCCGGGCAGATCGCGACCTTGACCGACGTCGTTCGCCATTACCGCGCAGCGGCGCCTGCCAACATCGGCAAGTCCGAACTCGAGCCGATCCGGCTCAGCGAACAGGACGTGCAGGACATCGCCGCCTTCCTGGGAACGCTGTCGGGACCGATCGTCGAGCGCGGTGCGCCGCTGCCATCCGCCCCTTGACGCGGTCCGCACGCAGGACGCAATGCCCTGGTTCACGCCGCGTCGCGAACAGCCTTAAGCTATCGAGGTTGACCGAGGCCGGTCGCGGAAGCATGCGACTGCGCCAAGTCCATTCAGGGAGTCCTCGATGTTCGAAATCAGCCAGATCCGCTGCTTCATCGCCGTGGCCGAAGAATTACATTTCGGCCGTGCCGCGGAACGCCTCAACATGACGCAGCCGCCGCTCAGCCGGCAGATCCAGCTGCTGGAGCATCACGTCGGTACCCAGCTGCTCGACCGCACCAGCCGCACGGTCAGGCTCACCGCGGCGGGCAAGGCGTTCTTCCCCGAGGCGGAGCACATCCTGCGCCTGGCCGAGGAAGCGGCGTCGACGGCGCGCCGGGTGGCGCGGGGAGAGCAGGGATCGC
>SPQI01000471.1 GCA_004570315.1 Oxalobacteraceae bacterium OM1
CATCAGGGCCGTGTTGGCCGCGACCACCATCCGGTTCTGGACGTTGAGCGTGCCGATGAAGCCGTCGACCGGCGCGCGCACGGTCAGTTCGTCGACGCGGCGCTGGGCCTCGGCCAGCGACAGGCGCTGGCGTTCCAGTTCATTGACCTTGGTCTTGAGGGCGAGCGTGACGTCGTCGCCTTCGAGCGCGGCGGCCTGCGCGGCGTGCTTGGCGCGGATCTCGGCCGACTGCAGCGCGTCCTTGGCGCGCTGGAAGTCGATCTTGGCGATGATGCCCTCGTTGGCCACGCCCTGGTAACGCTCCAGCGTGCGCTGCGCGGACAGGCGATCGATCTCGGCGGTGTCCGCCTCCTTTTGCGCGGTCAGCTTCTGCTTCCTGGCCAGGATCTGCTGGCGCGCGACTTCCGCCTTGAGCTGCTCGTAGCTCGACTGCTCGCGCTTCAAGGCATCGGCAAGGTCGGGCGACTCCAGCACCGCCAGCACCTGGTCTTTCTTGACCGTGTCGCCGGCCGCCACCTTCAGGTTGACGGTGGCCGGCGCGGTGGAATACAGGGTAGGACTGACGGCGGCGACCACGCGGCCGTTGACCGAGGCGTCACGCACCAGCGTGCCGCGCCCGACTTCGGCGATGCGCAGGCGGGCGGCATTGACCGAATGCTCGCTGCTGCGCCAGGCCGACAGCAGCATCGCGCTGACGACGACGATGGTGGTCACGCCACCGATCCACAGCGCGCGGCGTTTGAACGTGTGGCCACGTGGTGGGGCGATGACGGCGTCTTGGTGTGAGGTGTCGCGGATCATGTTTTCAATGCAGTTGTGTTGTTGGACACAGCTGTATTTGCACGATCCGTGCCAGGTCTAAGTCATTGATTTTCAAGGAGCGGACACGTGTCCGGTGGTGTCCGCGTATGCATGTACGGACGTCCGGGATGCCCGGTGCCCGTACGCATGTCGTAGGGTGTGTAAGAGCAAAGTTGTAATGTCCGGTTCTAGCAAAGTAGAAATGTCCGCTTTCTACTTGCTAGTTCATGCTGTCGATTCCGAACAGTTTGGAGTCGAGTGTGAAGAGAACTGGGGGCATTACCATGCAGGAGTTGGAACGCGCCAAGGTCATTGAGGCCTACGCGCAGGGCGAGATCAAGTCGGCCGTTGCGGCCTTGCGACTTGGGATCACCACACGCCAGGTGCGGCGCTTACATGAGCGGTTCGCGGAGGCAGGACTGGAAGGGATAATTTCCAGGCGACGCGGCAAGCCAAGCAACAATCAGCTATCGTCCGGCACCGCTCAGAAGGCGGTGCAGATCGTACGCGAGCATTATTCGGACTTTGGTCCCACGCTCGCATGCGAGAAGCTGGCTCAGCGCCACGACCTGATACTGTCGAAGGAGAAGCTACGCCAGCTAATGATCGAGGCCGGGCTGTGGACGCCACGTGACGCCCGACAGGCTCCGCTTCATCAGCCGCGGGAACGGCGCGCCTGCGTGGGCGAACTGGTGCAACTCGACGGCAGCCGCCATCCGTGGTTCGAACAGCGGGGGGCGGAATGCGTCCTGCTGGTCTACGTCGACGACGCTACAGGGCGGATCCTTCACCTGCATTTTGCCCAAACTGAATCAACGTTTAGCTATTTCCAGGCTACTCGGGAATACATTGAACGACATGGAAAGCCGCTGGCTTTCTATGCAGATCGCGCCGCAGTATTTCGCTCGGCAGCAGCGAATCGTCGTGCCCCCACACAGTTTCAACGCGCCCTCGACGAGCTTGCCATTACGCTGATTTGTGCGAACTCGCCGCAGGCCAAGGGCCGGGTCGAGCGACTCAACCGCACCTTGCAGGATCGACTCGTCAAGGAATTGCGCATGGCGGGCATCAGCAGCATCGAGGCGGCTAACAAATGGTGCGGCCAATTTGTCGAGACGTATAACAGGCAATTCGCGCGGGCCCCACGCAGCCAGTTGGATGTGCACACGCCGTTACGCGCCGGCGACGACCTGGAACGCATCCTGGCGTTGCGCGAGACTCGCAAGCTCAGCATGAAGCTGACGGTGCAGCATGGGGCGCGGCAGTACCTGCTCGAGGACCAGCCCGAGTTGCGGGCCCTGGTCGGCCAGCCCGTCGCCATCCATACCTATGCCGACGGCCGGGTCGAGTTACGCGTCGATGGCAAGAGGTATCAACATGCGACCTTGGAATCACCGCATGCCGGGCCGATCGAGGTAGACAGCAAGTCGATACATTATGCCGTCGACCAGCTAGGCGCCGCCGGCAAGAAACGGCGGAACAACAATCACCGCAAGAATCGGCCGGCCGCAGTGAACGCTAAAGGTGTCCGAGCCGCGAAGACGGCATCCGCTCAAAAGCAGGCTCGAAGTCGCTAAAACAACACAAAAAAGCGGACATTTCTACTTTGCTGAAAGCGGACATTTCAACTTTGCCTTTACACACCCTACGATCCTGCTGCCGATTGGCCGTATTCGACATTTGGGCGGTATGTTCGGGAAGGGGTATATCCGCGCGATTGGAGTAGGGGATTTGTCGGAAATGGATTTTGAATAAGCCAACATGACGCAAGCGTACCGCGTGCGCACAGGTGCGCACCCTACGGCGTGCCGCATCCGGTCCCGGCTTACGTCCGCAGCAACGACATGGCCAGCCCCGTCACCTCCTCGAGCGGCACGTCGGACACAAAACTGTCGTTGTGCGGGCAGCGCGTGCGCAGATTGACAGCGCCGCACGCCGGGCAATGCACGCGGACCGACAGCGCCACGCGCAGCAAGCCCTGGCGCAGCGGCGTGCCGTCGATGAGATTGGTCAGCCAGAAGATACCAAC
>SPQI01000395.1 GCA_004570315.1 Oxalobacteraceae bacterium OM1
ACGCTGCGGCGGCCGACCTGCAGCGCGGCCACGCGGCCATGCAGCAGGCGGATACGCAGCCGCTCGAAGTGTCCCGCATCCTTGCGCAGCCAGGTGCCGCGTTCGTCGATGTGGCCCTGCAGCAGATAAGGGATCGCCATGCGCGAATAGGGCGCTCCGGGTTCGGCGCCGATCATGAGAATGTCGTCGCCGGGGGCGTGCTTGCGGATGGTTTCGGCGGCGATCACGCCGGCCGGACCGTTGCCGATGATGACGTGGCGCATGCGTCGGTCCTCCTACAATCCCAGGCGTTCGCGGGTGGCTTGCGTGAGCGTGCCTTCCGGCGTCCAGCCGCGGATGCGGTAGTACTCCGGCAGCATGCGCGGCAGGCCATTGACGAGGCCCTTTGCCGGTCCGACGCGCGCCGGCTCGTTGAGCAGGCGCGGCGGCAGCGTGTCGTCGGCCCGCGTGAAGCCGGCCCGGTTGTTGAAGTCGCGCTCCATGTTCCAGACGCGCTCGCCGATCAATGCGAGGCGCTCCATCGTGAAGGACTCGTCGCAGGCGGCCTGGAGTTGCGGTTGCAGATCGGCCAGCGTCCAGGCAAAGGTCGTGAAGATGCAGACGCCGGCCGAGTCGAACACCGCGGTCGCGTCCTGGAAGGCCTTGACGAGTTCCGGCTTGCCGTCGGTGGACAGCGGATCGGTCTTCACCGGGATGCCGAGCACTTCGGAAGCGACGGTGTAGCTGCGCAGATGGCAGGCACCGCGGTTCGATGTCGCATAGGTGAGGCCCATGCCCTGGATGCCGCGCGAGTCGTAGGCCGGGAATTCCTGGCCCTTCACGCTCATCGACAATTCCGGATAGCCGTATTTCTCGCAGAGCCGCTTGGAGCCGAGCGCGATCTCCTTGCCAAAGCCTTCGCCGCGCGCGGTGATTTCCGCGAAATAGGTGAGGGCGCGCGGATTGCCGAAGCGCGCGTCGATGCCGACCTGCTCCTCGGTCAGCACGCCCATGTCGTAGAGCTCCATCACGGCACCGACGGTGGCGCCGAAGGAGATCGGGTCCATGCCGTCTTCGTTGCAGATGAAGTTGGCGTAGGTCAGCGCATCGAGGTCGTTGACGCCGTTGGCCGAGCCGAGCGCCCACGCGGCCTCATATTCCAGGCCACCGGAAGCGCCCCAGTACTGCGGCTTGTTCTCGACGGTGTAATGCGTCTCGTCGACCTTGGAGATGCGTCCGCAGGCGATGGTGCAGCCGAAGCAGGCCTGGTTCGTGACAAGATTCGGTTTGCCGTCGGTGGGCCGCGGCTGGGCCATGGCCTCGGCGGAAATGTCCTTCGCGCCTTCGAACTGTACGTCGCGATGGTTGCGGGTCGGCATGGCGCCGATCTCGTTGATCACGTTCATCAGTACCTGGGTGCCGAATTTCGGCAGGCCTTGTCCGGTGACGGCGTTATCGGCCAGGACTTTCTTCGCGGCTGCCGTGGACTGCATGAAGGCTAGGGGATCGCGGATGTTGCCGACGCCCAGTGTGCCGCGCACGGCGATTGCCTTGAGATTCTTCGACCCCATCACGGTGCCGACGCCGGAGCGCCCGGCCGCCCGGTGCAAGTCGTTGACCACGGCCGCGTAGAGGCAGCCGGTCTCGCCGGCGCGCCCGATGCTGGAAATGCGCAGCATCGGGTCCTGGTGCGCCTTGCGCAAGGCGGGCTCGGTCTCCCAGACGGTCTTGCCCCACAGCCAGCTGGCATCGCGCAGCTCGGCCTTGTCGTCCTCGATGTGGAGGTAGACCGGCGCGGCCGCCTTGCCTTCGACAATGATCATGTCCCACCCGGCCATCTTCAGTTCCGCGCCGAAGTAGCCGCCCGAGTTCGAGCAGGCGATGGCGCCGGTGAGTGCGCCCTTGGTGATCACGGAATAGCGGCCGCCGGTCGAGGCCATCGTGCCCGTCAGCGGCCCGGTTGCCCAGATGAGCTTGTTCTCCGGCGAGAGCGGATCGACCTGCGGGTCGACTTCGGCGACGAAGTACTTCGTGGCAAGGCCGCGCTGACCGATGTAGTCGCGCGCCCAGTCCATGTTCAGCGGTTCGGCAATGCAGGTGCCTTCGCTGAGATCGACGCGAAGGATTTTACGAGCCCAGGACATGATGGTCTCCTCAGGCTGTGGCGGCGGGGCTGCCGGCCGGGCTGCCGACGCGGCCAGCCCAGGCACGCATGCGGTCCAGGCCGGTCCAGTCGGCGTCGACGTAGGTGATGGCGCCGGTCGGGCAGGCCGAAGCACAGGCCGGTCCCGCGACATTGTCGTAGCAGAGGTCGCATTTCTGCACCTTGCCGGTGGTCTGCACGTAGTTCACCGTGCCGAACGGGCAGGCGATGGTGCAGACCTTGCAGCCGACGCAGATGTCGGCCTTGACGACCTTGGCGCCGGTCACGCCGTCGATGCGGATCGCTTCCACCGGGCAAGCGTGCAGGCACCATGCCTCGTCGCACTGTGTGCAGGTATAGGGCACCTTGGCGCCGGTCTCGTGAAACTCGAAGACCTTGATGCGCGAGCGTGCCGGGTTGAACACGCCGTAGTTCTCGTAGCTGCATGCCATTTCGCACTGGAGACAGCCGGTGCATTTGGCCGGGTCGATGTGCAGGGACCTTTGCATTCCTCGCCTCCTTCGAATAGGTGCCGCAGTGCGCAACGGCGCGCTTGGCAAGGACAGTGTGTGCCCGGACCATGTGGAGGACTTGAGCGCGCGCAAAGGCGCGCAGGCTGCCGCGAACTTCCGCCGCCGTCAGCGAGTGAGAGGTTGCGCGGTGGCAGCGCCCGGCGTATTGCCGGTCGTTCCGGAAG
>SPQI01000522.1 GCA_004570315.1 Oxalobacteraceae bacterium OM1
CCTTGAGCGCGAGCCGGGTGCGGCGGATGCTGTCCAGCGTCGCCTTCGGCAGCGGGTCGCCGGCGGCGTCGATGGCGGCCATGCCGGCCGTTTGCGTGTCCCATGCAAAGGGCGCGCCGAGCGCGTCCAGGACCTGTACGGTCGCCTGCGTGACTTCGGGCCCGATTCCGTCGCCGGGAATCAGTGTTGCGGGTATTTGCGCGGCGGGCGTGGCTGCCATCGCGGTCTCCTTTGCCAGGTTGGCGATGCCTTTGCATCGAATCTCGGGAGGATGCGCTTGTTTCCTGTCAATTCGCTTACAGCGGTCTGCCGTCCCGCGCCTGCCGCTCGCCAAGTCACAATGAGCCTCAATGCAAAAAGCCGGTCACTGCATCGCAGATGACCGGCTTTTCTCACATGCGGACAAGCGCTATGCAGCCACCGGCAACTCCGGCGGTACGCCGTTGCGCGGCGCCATCCGGCGGTCGCGCGCATTGCGGATGCCTTCCATGGACGTATCCGCCAGTTCGCGAATGTCGCCGTCGCGGCTCGCCGTATAGTTGTTGCAGACGATCAGCTCGTCGAGCTTCGCATTGGGCAGTACGCGCGTGTACTCGAACAGCACGCTGCGTACCACTTCCGCGCCGGCACAGATGTGGCTGCCGTGGCCGATCCAGGTCGGGCCGATGATCTTGCTGCCGGCTTCGATGTGGCAGCCGGCGCCGATGTAGACCGGTCCTTCGATGGTCGTGCCTTCCCAGTCGATGCGGGTGTTCAGTCCGGCCCAGACGTCGTCGCGCACCTGCTTGCCCGGCAGGTCGAAGCCGCCCACGCCACGTATCAGGTCCTGCAGCACCGCCCAATAATCCGAGACGCTGCCGATGTCGAGCCAGTCGAATTCCTGCTTCTGCGTGTACAGCGCCATGCCTTTCTCGGCCATCATCGGGAAGAGCTGGGAACCGATGTCGAAGACCTCGCCCGAAGGAATGAGGTCGACCGCGGCCGGCTCGAAAATGTAGATGCCGGTGGAAGCCAGGTTCGACAGCGCATCCTCGCGCTTGGGCTTCTCCTGAAACTTGACGATGCGGCCCTCTTCATCGCTCACCACGATGCCGTAGTCGCTCACTTTGTCCCACGGCACTTCGCGGGTCACCACCGTCGCCATCGCGCCCTTGCGCTTGTGTTCGGCGACCGCGGCGGCGATGTCGAGGTCGATGAGCGCGTCGCCGCACAGCACGACCGTGGTCTCGTCGAAGAAGCCGCCGAATTCCTGGATCTTCTTGATGCCGCCGGCCGAGCCGAGCGCTTCGGGAACCACTTCGCCTTCGTCGGTGACGTAGCCTTCGAAGGAGTAGCCGATGTGCACGCCGAACTGCTGGCCGTCGCCGAAATAGCGTTCGATCTGGTCGTGCAGATAGCTGACGTTGACCATGATGTCCTGCACGCCGCATTTGGCGAGATGCTCGACGATGTAGGCCATCACCGGCTTGCCGAGCACCGGAATCATGGGCTTGGGCATTTCATAGGTGAGCGGGCGAACCCGTGTTCCTTTACCTGCTGCAAGAATCATTGCTTTCATTCGTATCGCCCTGTTGTGTCAGGTTGAAAAAATCGTGACAGGCCGTTAGGAGACCACTTCCACCGAGAAACGGGATTGAAGTCGGTCAATGAAGGCCTAAAGACCGCGTCATGGCATGCCGGGGTCCTGGTTGCAGAACACGACGACGCTGTGTCCTTGCACTTCGACACTGCCGTCGTGCATGCGTTGCGTGGTGTCGTCGTCCGCGGAAGTATCGAGCACGCGGTACCAGTCCCGCTCGGGAGGCGGGAAGCGGAAGGTAATCGGGTCGGCGCCCGCGTTGACGAACATCAATACACATTCGACCCTTCCATCGGCATCGAGGTTCGCGCGCCGAACGGAAAGCGCGCGCGCCTCCGGGTTCTGCCATGCCTCCGGCGACAAAGCTTGCCCGGCTTCATCGAACCACGCGATGTCCTGGATGCCGTCGCCCAGATCCTCTCCAACCGGAAAGCGGTGAGATTGCAGTGCGGGAAAACGATGCCGAAGCCGGACCACGCGGCTCACGAATTCCAACAGCGATTTGCCGGCTTGCGTCTCGGCCATGCCCCAGTCCACCCAGGACAGTTCGTTGTCCTGGCAGTAGGCATTGTTGTTGCCGTGCTGGGTGCGGCCGAACTCGTCGCCGGCGAGCAGCATGGGCGTGCCCTGCGACAGCAGGGTGGTGGCGATCATCGCCCGCCGCACGCGTTCCCGCACGGCATGGATGCCGGCGTCTTCGGTCGGCCCTTCCTGTCCCCAGTTGTTGCTGTAGTTCTCGGAATGACCGTCGTTGTTGTTCTCGCCGTTGGCTTCGTTGTGCTTGTGGTTGTAGCTGACCACATCCTGCAGCGTGAAGCCGTCATGCGAAGCGACGTAGTTCACCGACGCCCATGGCTTGCGATGACGGCGGTTGAAGACGTCGGCCGAGCCCGAGACGCGCGCCGCGAAGTCGGCCCGCTGCCCCGGATCGCCGCGCCAGAAGCGGCGGATGCCGTCGCGGAACTTGTCGTTCCATTCGGCAAAGCCGGGCGGATGGTTGCCGAGCTGATAGCCGCCGAGGCCGACGTCCCACGGTTCGGAAATCAGCTTCAGGCGCGAGAGCACCGGGTCCTGCATGATCGCATCGAAGAAGCCCGAGCCCGGATCGAAGCCGGTGCCCTCGCGGCCGAGCGTCACGCCGAGGTCGAAGCGGAAGCCGTCGATGTGGAAGGACTCGGCCCAGTAGCGCAGCGAATCGAGCACCATCTGCAGCACGCGCGGGTGCGAGATGTTGAG
>SPQI01000377.1 GCA_004570315.1 Oxalobacteraceae bacterium OM1
CTGTCGGCGGCGACGGTGGCCGCCGGACGCGGCCATCGCGTCACGCTGTTCGAGGCGAGCGACCGCATCGGCGGGCAATTCAACTGGGCGATGCGCATCCCCGGCAAGGAAGAGTTCGCCGAGACGCTGCGCTACTTCGGCCGCAAGCTCGATCTCACCGGCGTGGAAGTCGTCCTCAACCGCAAGGTCACGCGCGAGGCATTGCTGGCAGAGGGCTTCGACGACGTCATCGTCGCCACCGGCATCGTGCCGCGTACGCCGCGCATCGACGGCATCGATCATCCGAAGGTGCTGTCCTACCTCGACGTGCTGAAGCACGGCGCGCCGGTCGGCAAGCGCGTGGCCGTCGTCGGCGCCGGCGGCATCGGCTTCGACGTCGCCGAATTCCTGCTGCACGATCCGCAGGTGCCGCTGCCGGTGCCGGTCGCGCAGTGGACGGCGGAGTGGGGCGTCGACCTGCATGCCGGCACGGCGGGCGGCCTCTGTCCGCCGCATCCGGAACAGCCGGTGCGCGAGGTGTGGCTGCTGCAGCGCAAGGCGTCCAAGCTGGGCGCGACGCTCGGCAAGACCTCGGGCTGGGTGCATCGCGCGACGCTGCAGCGCAAGGGCGTGCAGATGCTCGGCGGCGTGGACTACCGCAAGATCGACGACGCCGGCCTGCACCTCACCGTGCAGGGCAAGCCGCTGCTACTCGAGGTCGACCACGTGGTGATCTGCGCGGGACAGGATGCGCTGGCGGAGCTGATGCCGAAGGAGCAGGGGAGCGGGCCGCGCTTCCATCTCATCGGCGGTGCGGCGCTGGCGGCGGAACTCGATGCGAAGCGGGCGATCCGCGAAGGCGCCGAGCTGGCGGCGCGTCTCTGACGCGTGGCCGCAACGCAATTCGTTTCAAGTTGCAAGCGCCGTCGACGGCATTTGACGAAGCTCACTAGAATCGCTTTAAGCGGCGACGGCTTGCGCGGGCAAGCGCTCCGCGATCGTCTTCCGGAGCCCATCATGTACCGTCACACCGCCGCCATCGTTGCCGTCATCGGCACGGCAGCCGCCGCCTTCCTCGCCGGCTGCTCGTCTTCGTCCTACAGTCCGATTCTCGTCAGCAGCAGCGCGCCGTCATCGTCGTCGGCCAGCCGCCATGCCGCGCCGTCGTCGTCCGGCGCCTGGTCGGTCGACAGCTACAAGCGCGACGTTGCCGAGCGCATCTCGCAAGTCAACGCCGCCAAGGTCTATCCCGGCCGGCCGCAGGCGTTGCTGCGTTCGGTGATCGTGGTGAAGTATGTGATCGACGCGCACGGCAACCTGGTGCGCAGCGACATCGTGCGCAGCAACCGCGACCGCGAGAACGAAGCCACCGCGCTCGCCAGCCTGCGCAACAGCCAGCCCTTCCCGAAACCGGCCAGCCACCTGCTGAGCCACGGCCGCCTGGAAGTCTCGGAAACCTGGCTGTTCAACAACGACGGCCGCTTCCAGCTGCGCACCATCGCGCAGCCGCAGATGGACAGCTGATCAGGCTCGCGCCGCGATCACGAACAACCCGGCGACGCAGGCCGCGCCGCCGAGCCACATCGTCGAGCGCAGCGAGGGCTTGTCCGCCACATAGGCCAGCCCGTGCGCAATGCGGAAGCCGATGAAGGCCAGCGCCAGCAGATCGATCGTCTGCTGCGGCGCATGCACGAACTGCGCGATCAGCAGTGCCGCTGCGAACGGCGCGAACGCTTCCCAGGCATTCGCCTGCGCCCAGTTCGCACGCAGCTGCCAGCCGTCCGGCACCGGATCGCGCGGCCGCGCGTTGTCATAGCGGCGTCCCATCTTCGACAGCATTGCCCACACAAAAGGCAGCAACCACGCCGCTGCCACGCACCACATTCCCGTTGTCATCGTGTTCTCCCTGAAGTAGTTCTGTGCCGCCATCATACAGTCGGCATTGGGAATTTTTTAACGCGCTCACGGACTAACGGGTACTTGTCAGACCGTCATCGCGAGACGAACGAAAGAGCGTCTGCCCCAAGCGGCTGAAGTGGTCATCAGGACCGCTTCGGCCAGGCGCTCCACCAATGCATTTGCCGGTTACAGACTTTTACACAGTCAAAAAACCTTTGATTTTCATCGACTTGTAAAAAGTTTACCGATCCGCCGCGCGGCGGCGGTTTTCGTCTTGCGAACGCGCCTGCGAGCGCTGCATCCAAAGTGCAGCATCGGTGATGCTTTTCCAACAATTTAAGGAGTGACTCATGACGATCAAATCTACGCTTCGCGCGCTGTCGTTTGTCCTGATCGCGTCGGCGTCGTCTGTTGTGCTGGCGCAATCGTCCGGTTCCAGCGGATCGACCTCGGGCGGTACCTCGAGCTCGTCCACGCCGTCGGCCAGCGGCACCAGCAGCCCGAGCAGCGACGCCGCCACCGGCGCCGCCAGCGGTTCTTCGAAATCCACCATGCCGTCGTCGTCCGGCTCGTCGGGTTCGTCCGACACGTCGGGCTCGTCCGGTTCCTCGGGTTCCTCGGGCTCCAGCAGCGGCGGCAGCAGCTCCGGCGCAACCGGTTCCGGCTCCAGCGGCTCGTCCAGCATGGGCAGCGGTTCCACCGGCGCAACCGGCTCCACGGGTTCCACCGGCTCTACTGGCGCCACCGGCGGCACGAGCAGCTCGTCGACCTCGCCGTCGGCCACGTCCGGCCAGTCGGCCGGCACCGATGCCGCCAGCGGCAGCGACACTCCCAAGAAGAAAACCAGCAAGCGCAAGCACAAAGCCAAGAAGCACAGCTCGGCATCCGCCGGCGCAGGC
>SPQI01000040.1 GCA_004570315.1 Oxalobacteraceae bacterium OM1
GGCCTGTGCGGCATGACCGCACAGGCCTTTTTACATGCGCAGCAGATCAGCGCAGCGGCAGGTAATTCACCGGCTCGAAGGCATAACCCTTGCCTTCGCTGCGCAGGTGTCCTACGCCCGGGAAGGACAGGTGCGCGGCACCGATCCAGTAGGCGCCGCGGGCGGCATCGGCATAGGCCTTCTTGCGCTCTGCAGCGGCGGCCTTGTTGTCGCTGTCGAAGTTGATCGTGGTCTCGGGATGCGCGAACTGCACCGCGGCCACGTGCATCAGGTCGCCCCACAGCACCAGCTTCTCGCCCTTGCTCTCCACGACGTAGGTGGTGTGGCCCGGGGTGTGGCCATGTGCCGCGAGCGCCTTCACGCCCGGAACCAGGTCGGTGCTGCCGTTGAAGGGCTTGAAGCGGCCGGCTTCCACATAGGGCTGGAACATCATCATCGCGCCCTTGAACGAATCCTTGTCGGGTGCTTTCTCCAGGTTGGCCTTGCTGAGCCAGTAGTCGGCGTCGTGCTGGTCGGCGCGCACGACCGCATTCGGGAACACCGCCTTGCCGTCTGCGCTCAGGCCGCCGATGTGATCGCCGTGCATGTGGGTGATGTAGATTTCATCCACCTGCTCGGGCTGGTAGCCGGACGCCTTCAGGTTGGCGGCGAGGCGGCCGAGCGTCGGGCCGAACAGGGAACCCGCGCCGGTGTCGATCAGCACGAGCTTGCTGCCGGTGTTGACCAGGAAGCCATTGACCGAAGTTTCGACCGGCGGCTTGAGGAAGTGCTGTGCGAGCTGCTTGCGCACGTCCTCAGGCTTGGCGTTGGTCATTTGCGTGTCGACCGGCAGCGGTACCGTGCCGTCGGACAGCACGGTGATCTCGAAGTCGCCGAGCATCATGCGGTAGTAGCCGGGGGCGAATGTCTTCGCCATCGGCGCTGCGGCGGCGGCAGGCGCGGCATGCAGCAGCGGGAAGACGGCGGCGGTGGCGAGCGCGAGCGCGCGCAAGGTGGCTTTCAGCGTCATGGATTCTCCTTGTTGTTGGGAACGGAAAGGCTCGGGGCATTATGCCCAAGCCGTGTCGTCTTCGCTCAGCGGGCGAGCAGGCGCCGGACGTCGATGTCGAGCGTCGCCATGAAGCGTTCCACGGCAGCCGTGTAGGGGCCGTCGAGTCCGAGCGTTTCGTTGATCTCGCGGTGCGACAGGTCCTCTTCCAGTTTTTCGGCGCGCACGCCGAGGCTGCCCGCCTTCGCGATGAAGCCGTCGGCCTGGGCGCAGGAATCGCTGCGGCGCGACGAGCACACCGCCAGCATCGGCGGCGCCTTGGCCGTCAGCGCGTAGACCGGCGAGGCGGCACGCCACACAGCCGGGTCGCGGCCGAAGGCCTGGTCGTAGAGACGCATGTGGCGGCCCTGCATGATCTGTGTGATGTCGAAGGCAGCGCTGTCGAGCAGCACGCTGCCGCGCCAGGGACGCGCGCCGGCCAGGAAGGCCTTCTCCGGATTGGCGGAAAGCAGTGCGACGAGATGGGCGCCGGCCGAATGGCCCATCAGGATGAAGCGCGAGGCATCGCCGCCCCACCCGGCCGCCATGCGCTGCGCCGTCGCCAACGCCAGCGCCACGTCCTCCGCCTGCTGCAGCGGCGGCGTCTGCGGCAGCATGCGGTAGTTGACGGAGACGAAGATGAAACCCTTCGGCACCCAGCGCGCCACCTTGTTCTCCACCACGCGTCCCATTTCCTTGTCGCCGTTGCGCCAACCGCCGCCGTGCACCATGAAGATGACCGGCGCATTGTCCTGCCCGACCTGGCGTTCGAGGCGGTAGACGTCGAACTGCTGGCGCGGGTCCGGGCCGTAGGGAATGTCGCGCAGCACCTGCACGCCGGCCGGCACCTTGACCGGCGTGCGCGCCGAGTCGGCGTCGAGTTCTTCCTGCTGTTGGGCGCGCCGTTCGGCCAGCCGTTCACGCAGCGGACCGGCGCTCGCGTCGTGCAGCGCAAACAGGATGAGGCAGGCGGCAAGGATAGCTTTCATCGAGGGCTCCTTTCGGTTCAGACGCCGGCTTTCGCCAGCACGACGACGGACACGCCGCTCGCGGCGCGCCCGGCATCGGCATTGCGATAGGAATGCGGCAGGTTGCCCGGAAAGCCGAGCACGTCGCCCGGGCCAAGCTCGTAGCGGTCGCCGGCGACCACGATCTGCACCCGTCCTTCGAGGCAGGTGAAGTATTCCCGCGTGCCCGGCAGGTGCGGCGAGCCGCGCATGGCGCTGTCAATGGCGAATTCCATGACGGTGAGCATTTCTTCCGGCACCGGTTCCGGCACCAGCGGCCGCACGGTGACGCCCTGCCCCGAGTGTTGCACGGGCAAGTCGGCCTGCGACCACTTGCGCACCTTGGCGCGCGGCGCGGCGAGCAATTCGTCGATGGGCACGCCGAGCGCGCCGGCCACCTTGGTCAGCACCGCCAGCGAAGGATTGCCATCGCCCGATTCGAGGTTGGCGATGGTGGAGCGCGGCACGCCGGATTGCTTCGCGAGGCCGTCCTGGGTCAGGCGGCGGACGCTGCGCAGGCCGATGAGGTTGCGTGCCAGATGCGCCGCGACGTTCGATTCATCCATTGTGTCGACCTTTTGCCAATGCATTGGACACGGCGTTGGAAAACGCCGGGGTGCGCTCGATTATAGAGAGGCGAAAGGAGAACATCATGCAAACACCCAAACCTGCCAAGGACATTATTGAAGGACTGCGCGTGGCGATTACCGGCGGCACGTCCGGCCTCGGGCTGGCGCTCGCAC
>SPQI01000373.1 GCA_004570315.1 Oxalobacteraceae bacterium OM1
CGCGGCCGCGCTTCACCGACGACGATGCCGCCGGTTCGTACATCCCCGGCGCCATCGAACGGACCGTCTCGATCGGTGTTTCCGGCGAGCGCGGACGCTGGTCCGGCGGCATGCGCCTGCGCTACTTCGGCGGGCGTCCGCTGGTGGAAGACAATTCAATTCGCTCGTCGGCCTCTACGCTGGTCAACGCGAAGATCGGCTATGCGCTGACGAAAGACGTGAAGCTGACCGCCGAGGTGCTGAATCTGTTCGACCGCCGCGTGAGCGACATCGACTACTTCTACGAATCCCGGCTGCGCAACGAGCCGGCACCGGTGGCCGACATCCATACCCATCCAGGCGAGCCGCGCAGCGTGCGGCTCGGCGTGGTCATGAACTTTTGAGGTCGGGCGCGGCGCGCCGGCTGGGCAGCGGCGCGAATTGCACATTGGCGCGCCCGGCATCCTTCGCCGCGTACATCGCGAGGTCGGCGCTGCGCACCAGCGACTTCGCATCGGTGCCGTGCTCCGGGTAGAGCGCGGCACCGATGCTGGCCGAGATCTCGAACACCTGGCCGGAAATCTCGTACGGCGCGTTCAACTGCCGCAGTACCTTGTCGGCCACCACGGCGACGCCATGCGGCCCTTCGACGTCCGCGAGCAGCGCCACGAATTCGTCGCCGCCCAGGCGGCTGGCCGTATCCGATTCCCGCACGCACGCGAGCAGGCGATGCGCGACTTCCTTCAACAGCAGGTCGCCGTAGGCATGGCCGAAGTTGTCGTTGACCGGCTTGAATTTGTCGAGGTCGATGAAGAGCAGGGCGAGATGGCCGCTGCTCCGCTTCTGCTTGACCAGCGCCTGAGTCAGCCGCTCGTCGAGCAGCTTGCGGTTGGGCAGGCCGGTGAGCGGGTCGTAGAGCGCGAGCTGCATGGCCTGGCGTGCTGCGTGGAGGGCGCGTGCCCGGTCGTCGAGGAAGAGCCAGATCAGCAGAGTCAGCAGAAGGCTGATGGCGATGCCCGATTGCAGCAGCAGCTGCGGGCGGTCGGTGAGGCTGCCGGCTTCGAATTCGGGACGGGCGGTCGCCACCACGGTCCAGATCCGGTTGGCCGCCTCGACCCGGCTGATGCGTTTGAGCGGCGTGGGCGCCTCGATCGCGACGCCGCTTTTTTCGGCGTCGAACAGCAGTGCCGAGCGTTCGATGGTCTCGCCGTCGAAGATCTCGATGTCGAGCGCCGGCGGATGCGGCCCTTCCAATCCGTCCATGAAGTCGACCATGCGGAAAGGCGCGTACACCCAACCGACGATGGAACGCCGCCGATCGGCAATGGTCTGGCTGGCGCCGCCGTCCCGATAGACGGGTTCGTACATCAGGAAGCCGGGCTGCACATCGTTTCCGCTTTCCTGCACCAGCGTAACCTTTCCCGAGATGGCGGCGCGGGCGCTGTCGCGCGCCTGATCCATGGCGGCACGGCGAATCGGTTCGGAGTACATGTCGAAGCCGAAGGCGCGCAGGTTGCTCCCCGTGAAGGGCTCGAGGTACACGACCGAGGTATAGACTGGCCGAGGGCCGGGCGGGAAGACGGTGTAATCCGGGAAGCCTTCGGCCCGCACGGCGCGCACATGCCGATCGAGCGCATCGGGCGCGACGATGGTCGCGTAGCCGACGCCATGGATGCCGGGGAAGCGCTCGCCGAGGCGCAAGGCCTCGAAGAAGCGCCGGAACTCATCGCGCGAAACCTCTTCGCTCGCGTGGAACAGGCCGACGCCGCTGCTCAGCACCTGCTCGTAGACGGTGAGGCGCTGGCGGATGCGGTCGTTGAGTTCGCTGGTGCGGAACTCGAAGTTGCTCTGCAGGTTGTCGATGGCCGACTGCCGGGCCCCGCGCCAGACGTTGTAGGTGACCAGCAGCGACATGATCAGCACGACCGAGGTCATGATGGCGCGTGCGCGCGTCATCGCCAGAAGGTCCTTGTTGGTCTGTTCCAGTTGCCGCATGCAATGAGTTTCGCTTTCTGGACTGAGGAGCCGGAAGCCGCGTCCGGGTTCTGCAGGATGGACGCCAATCGCAGGCCCGATCAGGGGCGCGGCGTCACGCACGGCCGTTACATCGGCGGCTGCCCGTTGGAGGCCATCAGTCCGCCGTCGACCGGCAGGTTGACGCCGTTCACGAAGCGGGCGTCGTCGCTGGCGAGGAAGGCGATCACGCCGGCCACCTCCTCGGGTTCGGCGCCGCGCCCGAGCGGGATGCGCTCGCGGAACTTCGCCATCAGCGCCTCGTCCTCGTACATGTCTTCGGTGAGGCCGGTGCGGGTCAGGCTGGGGCATACCGCGTTGACGCGGACGCCGTCCGCGCCGTGGTCCATGGCGAGCGCGCGGGTGAAGTTGGTGACCGCGCCCTTGGCCGCGTTGTAAAAGCTCAGCCGCCAGTCGCCGCCGAGACCCGAGACCGAGGAAACGTTGATGATGCATCCCTTGGTCCGGATGAGTTCGGGCATGGCCGCGCGGCAGCCGTAGAACACGCCGTCGAGGTCGACCGACATCACCTCTCGCCAGTCTTCCACGCTCGCCTCGGTGATCTTGCCTTCCGGCGCGACGCCGGCGTTGTTCACGAGGACGTCGATGCGCCCGAAGCGCTCGATGGTGTCGTGCATCAGTCCTTCGACGTCGGCCTGCTGCGATACGTCGGTCTTGCGCACCAGCGTGCGAGCGGGGGCGAGCGTGGCGGCGATGCGGTCGAGTTTCTCGCGCGTGCGCCCGGCGAGGACCACGGCGGCGCCTTCCTCGGCGAAGCGGCGGGC
>SPQI01000006.1 GCA_004570315.1 Oxalobacteraceae bacterium OM1
GTCTACAACTTCAACGGCGATCCCGACTCGCACATCCATGCGTCACTGACCGATATCACGGCCGGAAGCCGGAACGCCCCGGTCATCGGTTCGGGCATTTTCGTGAGCGGGTTCAGCGACGACGGCGGGTGGGTGCAGCTCGAAAAGCTCACCACCGGCGCGGTCTACTCGAACGGCATGCTGCCCTACGGTACGGCCGACATCATCACTGCCGGCATCTTCATCGTCTACGGCGTAAGAGCCAGGCTGGTCGAGCACTTCGGAGAAATCGTCACCTACGGTGTCAACGACATGGTTCTGGACACCTGGGGAACGGTGGAGCACTGGCTGGTGCATGCGCCCGTCGTCTCGTATGGACCCAGCGGGATCGGCTTCGTCAACTTCGGGACGGTCGACAATTTCGTGGCGGAGAAGGAGATCGTCACGCACGGTCTGGGCGCGCGGGGATTCAATCAATACGACGGCACGGTCCGCAGCATCCGCTTCGATTCCATCGAGACCTTCGGCGACGGCTCCATCGGCATTCAGGTCAGCAAGCCGGTCGGATCCATCGTCGTGGATAAAGGCATCACCACGCATGGGTCGGTAGGCAACACCCTGGTCAAGGGAGTCAATATGCGGCTTCCTGCCGAAGCCTTCAGCGTCAAGCCGGGCGGGGTCGTCGACAACCTCGCCGTGGGCGGCGACCTGGTCACGCATGGGGCCAACGTCACCACGTATGCCGTGGAAGGCGGCCAGGTGAACGCCATCGATATCAAGGGACAGGTGCTGGCCTACGGGAAGGATTCCAACGCGGCGCTGGTCAGCAACAAGGGTTCGACGGCCTTGACTAACGTGCGAGCCGACGCAAAGGCCGGCAGGAACCTGGTCATTGCCGATGGCACCGTCACCGACCGTACGGGCCTGTCCGCTTAGTGCTGGCGGACCGATACCGTATGAGCCGCACTGCAATCGCAGTGCGCCGAGGTGCGTGAATTTGCGGGGGCGCTCCGCTGCAGTCTAGTGCCGTCGCAGGTGCCCGACGTGTCGCGTCCTGGCTCAACCGATTTCCTGTCCGAGCGCGACGGCCCAATGGCAAAGATCCAGATCAACACTTTTTTGATCTGGCTTCGTCCCCCGCACTTTCCACGTCGGCACAATCGCCACAGACATGCCACGGCGTACCTCCACGGCTTTGTTCTGCGGCATACACCATTCACCTTCAACGTCGGATACCGTGGAAGAGCAACACGCCTTACCTTATCTGCGAGAAACCCTGTTGTTCCTGTCGCTCGCGGGCGTTCTCGTTCCCCTGTTGCAGCGCCTGCGGATCAACCAGGTGCTGGGCTTTCTGGCGGCCGGTGCGCTGCTCGGTCCGTTCGGCCTGGGGCTGTGGGCGGCGGAGGTGCCCTGGCTCGGCTATCTCACTTTCCCGCGACTGGAAGGCGTCGTCGCTCTGGCCGATCTGGGTGTTCTCTTTCTGATGTTCATGATCGGCCTGGAGCTGTCCACGGAACGCTTGTGGGCGATGCGGCGCTGGGTCTTCGGTGCCGGCACAGCCCAGATCTGCCTGAGCGCGGTTGCCATCGGTTGCCTGGCCTACGCGTTCGGCAACCGGCTCGAAGCAGCGGTCGTGCTCGGCTTCGTGCTGTCGCTGTCGTCGACTGCCGTCGTCATGCAATTGATGACCGAGCGCCGTTCCATGTCGACCCCGCTGGGACAGGCCGGCTTCTCGGTGTTGATGATGCAGGACCTCGCCGTCGTGCCGCTCCTGATCCTGATCGGCGTGCTCGCGAAGGGAAATAGCGAAGGGCTCGCTGCGCTGCTGAGCCTCGCGGTGCTCAAGTCCGTCGTCGCCATTCTGCTGATCTACCTGACCGGGCGCCGTGTCATCCGGCCGCTGTTCCGTTCATTTGCCAGGCAACGCGCGCCCGACGTCTTCATGGCGCTTACTCTCCTGAGCACGCTCGGCATCGCCGCCGTGACGGCCATGGCCGGGCTGTCGATGGCGCTGGGCGCGCTGTTGGCGGGGCTGCTGCTGGCGGAAACCGAATACAAGCCCGAAGTCGAAATCACGATCGAACCGTTCCGGGGCTTGTTGATGGGTTTGTTCTTCATGTCGGTCGGAATGGGCGTTGATGTGCGCGAAGTTGCCGCGCATCCGGTGTGGATTCCACTCTCGGTGGGCGGACTGTTTCTGATCAAGGGCGCCGTTCTTGCCGCGCTGTTCCGTTGCGGTGGAATGCCATGGGGTCAGGCGCTCGAAGGCGGCCTGCTGCTTGGACAGGGCGGCGAATTTGCGTTCATCGTGACCGGCTACGCGATCGCTGGCAAACTCCTCGAACCGGCGATCGGGCAGTTCATCATGCTGGTCGTCAGCCTGAGCCTGTTCGCCACGCCGCTCTTCGCCAAGCTCGGGCGTGCGATCGGCATCAAATGGGATCGGCACAAGCAAAGCGACTCGACTTCCACCTTTGAGGCGGACGAATGGGAACAGGCGCGCAACCGGGTCATCGTTGCCGGCTTCGGACGTGTCGGCCAGATTCTCGGCCAGCTCTTGTCTGCGCAAGGCATTCCTTACATCGCCTTCGAGAATGATGCGCGGCTGGTGGCAACGTTGCGCGCCGATGGCTTGCCGGTCTATTACGGCGACGCGGCACGTCCGGAGCTGCTGCGCAAGGCACGCGCCGACGAGGCGCCCGCGATCGTCCTGACGATGGATCACCCGGCCTCGGCGCTCAACGCGGTCCGGGGCATTCGCCGTGAACTTCCGCATACGCCGATATTCGC
>SPQI01000359.1 GCA_004570315.1 Oxalobacteraceae bacterium OM1
GGTCGTTCTCTAACCTCCCTGTCGTTCCCGCGAAGGCGGGAACCCAGAGATGCCTAAAGAACGACCGCCAAGCCTCACTTCACCAACCCCTCCGCCCGCATCGCCGCCTGCACTGCCGGCCGCGCCTGCACGCGCTTGCGATGCGCAACGATCGCCGGATACCGCTCGATCTCGATCCCCACGAAGCCCGACCAGCCCACCACCACGAACAGATACGCATCGGCCGCCGAGAACCCGCTTGGCAGCAGGTGCTCCTGCTGCGCCAGCGTCTTCTCCACATGCGCCAGGCGCGTGTTGATCTGCTCCTTGAACGTGCTTCGCGCTTCCGCCGGCATGTTGGGCTTGAACAGTGCCGAATAGCTCTTGTGCAGCTCCGACGTGATGAAGTTCAGCCAGCTCTGCAGCTGGTAACGTGCCAGCGTGCCGTGTTCCGGCGCGAGCTGCGCCGCCGGGGCGTGGTCGGCGATGTATTGCATGATCGCCGGGCCTTCGGTCAGCGCGACGCCGGGTTCGATCTCCAGCGTCGGGACGTAGCCGCTCGGGTTGAGCGTGAGGTAGTCGCGGCCGTCCTGCGTGCGCTTGTCGTCGCCGATGCGGTCGAGGGTGAACTCGAGGCCGGCTTCGCGCAGCAGGATGTGCGGGGCAAGCGAGCAGACGCCGGGGGTGTAGAACAGTTTCATGATGTGCCTTTCTCTCGAAGTGGAATCACGCGGTGCGCAGGCGCGCCGCAACGGGTTGTGCCGCCGCTTTCAGCGCGAAGGCGCCGTCGCCGAGCAGGAAGTGGACGACCGACATGGCGCCCAGGAAGACTGGGTATTCCCAGCCGCCGTTCGGGTTGCTGAAGACCCAGCCGTTGCCGATGTGCGCCAGCGTCGCGCCGGCCAGGATCGGCAACAGGACGAGCGAGGCGTAGCGGCCGTGGAAGCCGAGCAGGATCAGCGTGCCGCCGGCAAGTTCCATCAGCACCGTCGGCCAGGCGATGAAGGTCGGCATGCCGTGCGCGGCGAGGAAGGCCTGGAAGCCGGGCAGGGTGAAGACCATCAGCTTGAGCAGCGCGTGGGTGATCCACATCGTGCCCAGGGACAGACGCAGTAGCGCTGCAGCGTACGGAGCGAAGCGGGTATCGATCATGGTGAAACTCCTTTCCAAGTGAAGTGGGTGTGGCGATAATGTAGGTCGGCACCGGTTCAACGGAAATAGGCATCCATGAAAGCTTCCTATGCAAAAACGCAAAGCTCGCTCGGCCTGGCCGATCTCGAGCTGGTCCTTGCGCTGGTGCGCGGGCGCACGCTGCACGGCGCGGCCGAGCGGTTGCGGGTGGATGCCTCCACCGTGTTCCGTACCATCAAGCGCATCGAGAAGGACGTCGGCGAGCTGCTGTTCGAGCGTGGCCGCCAGGGCTACGTGCCGACCGAGCTCGGGTGCGAACTGGCGGCCTTCGCCGAGCGCATCGAGAGCGAGCTGCAGGATGCGCGTGAAGCGGCGTTCAAGAGCGAGACGCAACCCACCGGCGTGCTGCGCATCACCACCACCGACACCATCCTGCATTGCCTGCTGCTGCCGGTGCTCGAGCGCTTCGCCGCGCACTACCCCGGCATCCACCTCGAACTGATCGCCGCCAATACCGTCGCCAACCTCAGCCAGCGCGATGCCGACGTCGCCGTCCGCGCCACGCGCCGGCCGCCGGAGCATCTCGTCGGCGTGAAGCTCGGCGCGCTGCAGGCGGCGGTGTTCGCCTCGCGCCGCTATCTCGAAGGCCGTGCGCAGCCGATCGATCTGCAGCAGGCCGATTGGGTCGCGCTAGACGATTCGCTGCCCGACCATCCGTCGGTGCGCTGGCGCAAGCAGCATTTCCCGAAGCTGCAGCCGCGCTATCGCTGCAACAGCGTGCTGTCGGTGGCCGGCTCGGTGGTGTGGGGATTGGGGGTAGGCGTGGTGCCGCTGTTCGTGATGAAGGACCATCCGGACGTGGAGATCGTGGACGGTCCGCTGGCCGACCTCGAGACCGATCTCTGGATCTTGGCGCATCCGGACGTGCGCCACCTGCAGCGCGTGAAGCTGCTGTTCGACTTCCTCAAGCAGCACCTCGTCCTGCCATGAGCGGCGAAAACGAACCCGTGGACCGCGATTGCTTCACGCTCGTCATCGAGCCCGGCGGCTTCCGGATGGATGCGCCCGCCGTCGTCACGCTGTTCGAAGCGGCCCAGCTGGCCGGCATCGTGCTGCCGACCTCCTGCCGCAACGGCACCTGCCGCACGTGCATGTGCCGCATGACGTCCGGCAGTGTGCGCTACGAGATTGCGTGGCCGGGGTTGACGCGCGAAGAGAAGGAAGACGGCTATGTGCTGCCCTGCGTAGCGCATGCGGCGGACGACGTGGTGCTGCATATCCCGGCGGCCAAACCAGAGCCCTAGATTCTTCGAGACGACGGGACAATTTCCGCATTTTGTGCGGCGCGGCCGCTGCTACAGTGAGTTCGCGGTCGCACTCTACGGGCGGCCGCTTGCAGCCGACCTCCTCGGCCCTGCAAAGTGTCTCTCCTCACTCACCTGAGGTTACGGGCGGCGCCGCGGGGCGCTGCCCGCTTTTTCGCGCCTGGCCATGCTTGCGACGGGTTCGCGCATCGCCCACAATGGCTTTTTCCCTCTGAACTGCCGCATGGAAACCGATCCCTGGCTCGAACGCTGGCTACCGCTGCTGCAGCCGCCCGGCCGCAGGCAGCGGGCGATGTCGGCGACGGCGGCACGGGTGGTGCGCC
>SPQI01000367.1 GCA_004570315.1 Oxalobacteraceae bacterium OM1
ATCCTTCATTTCACGACCTTCAGGCGGGACGACACGGGATCATTGGCATCTTGAGCCAGCTCCCGCCGCAGGCGCTCGCGTGCCCGCGCCAGGCGCGACATCACGGTGCCCTGCGGAATGCGCAGCGCCGCCGCGACTTCGGCATAGCTCAAGCCCTCCAGCACGACGAGCAGCAGGACTTCGCGCTGCTCGCTCGGCAGCGCGGCGAGCGCGGCATCGAGATCCAGTCCGACGCCCGCGTCGGCGCTGCCGGGATCGGCCGCCTGCAGCGCCTCGTCCAGCGGCGTGCAAGGCATGGCCGGCGCGCGCAGATGATCGACGTACAGGTTGTGCATGATGCCGAACAGCCAGGACCGCATGTCGCCGCCGGGACGCCACCACGCCAGCTTTTCGAGGCCGCGCTCGACCGTGTCCTGCACGAGGTCATCCGCGTCGCCGGGATTGCGCGACAGCGCGCGCGCATACCGCCGCAGGCGCGGCAGCGAGGCGACGATGAGTTCGCGCTCGCGCTCCATCGCGGCGCCGGCGCATCAGTCCTTCGCCAAGTGCCAGACGCTCTTGAAGTTGTCGCCAGCCTTGTCGCCCGGCTTGTGGTCGCCGCTGTAGAGATAGAGCGGCTTGCCTTTGTAGGCCAGCTGCATGGAACCGTCGTCGCGCTTGACCGCGGACCATTCCTTGCCTTGCGGGGCGTCGGTCACGGTGACCGGCGGCCACAGCTGCGCACACTGGCCCGAGCAGGCGCTCTTGCCGTCGCTGTCCTTGTCGAAGGTATAGACGCTCATGCCGGTCTTCGAGACCCACATGCCGTCGGCTTTCTTGACGGGCATGTCGTCTGCGAAGGACGGGACATGGGAGAGCAGCACGGCGGCCGCCGTGGCGAAGAGCAAGCGTTTCATGGGGATTCTCCTTGAGGACAAAGTTCATTCAATCAGGCCTGTGCAGAGGTATACGGATCGGGATCATGAAATATTCCCGGACCGTCGAAATTCTTCGACCTGCTTGGACAGTTGCAGTCAATGCGCTTTGGATGCACACCACCCCATCCAAAGTCTTGCATTCCTGGCAGCACGATTGTTAAGCTCAGTCCTCCAGCACTCGCACCTGAATGGGAGGCGGCATGCTCGATCGCTTACGGATAGGAAAGCTGTTCCGGCGCACGTCCGCTGCGGACGCTGCTGCGCGTGCGGTCGACGATGCCGAGGCGCTGCGCCGCTTCGCCTCCATCTCCAACGAATGGTATTGGGAGCAGGACGAAACGCTGCGCTTCACCAGCGTGCGCAACTGGAACCCGCGGGCCGCAGGCATCGAACCGGAAGCCCTGATCGGGCACACGCTGGCGGAACTGGCCGCGCCCGACGAGGCGCTTGAACGCCAGCTCGAGGCGTGCGCGGCACGCCAGCCCTACGAATCGTTCCGCTGCCATCTGCAGATCGGCGACCGCGCCCTCTGGCTTTCCCTGAACGGCGTGCCCTCCTACGACAGCGAGGGCCGCTTCTGCGGTTACATCGGCACCGGCCGCGAAGTCTCGAAGCAGACGGCCATCGAACGGGCGCTGCGCGAGCGCGACACGCGTTTCCGGGAAATCCTCGACCTCATGCCCGTGGCGGTGTTCGTGAAGGATGCCGACAGCCGTCTCGTATTTTTGAACTCGGAATGCGAGGCGCAATGGGGCACGCGCTCGGAAGACGTGCGCGGCACCGATGCCAGCAGCCATTTCCCGCCGTCGGCCGTCGAAACCTATCTCGCCAGCGACCGCCGCGCCTTCGAAGAGCGGCGCGCCATCGACTACGAGGAAACCGTGTGGCACGCGGGCCATCGCACCGAGTGCATCGTGCACACCTACAAGAAACCCATCTTCGACAACGCCGGCAAGCCGCGCTATCTCATTGGCGTGCGCGTCGACATGACCGACAAGAAGGTCATCGAGCGCAAGCTGCGCGCCTCGGAACAGCTGCTGCGCAACCTGGCCTTCCACCAGGCCAAGCTGCTGGAAGACGAACGGCGCCGCATCGCGCGCGACGTGCATGACGAGCTGGGCCAGAACCTGCTCGCGGTACGCATCGACGCCAGCCGGCTCGCCGCCCGCACCGCCGTATCGAACGAGCGCCTGCACAAGGCGGCCGCCGACGCCCTGCACACCATCGACGAAACGATTCGCAGCGTGCGGCAGATCATCAACAACCTGCGTCCGCCGGTGCTGGACCTCGGCCTGTCCGCCGCGCTGCAATGGCTGGCGCGCGAATTCGAGCGGCACGGCACGTCGCGCTGCACGGTGGAGATCGGCACCCCGCGCGCCGACGAACTGCTCAGCGAGGCCAGCGCCACGGTGATGTTCCGGCTCGCGCAGGAAGCGCTGACCAACATACGCAAGCACGCCTGCGCCACCGAAGTGTGCATCCGGCTCGACGAACGGGACGGCAACGCCTGGCTCGCGATCGAGGACAACGGCATCGGGATGAACGTGCGGGCGCGCCGCACGGCACAGGGCGGCTTTGGACTGGTGGGAATGCGGGAGCGGGTGAAGGCGCTGGGCGGATCGCTGCAGGTCGAATCCGAGCCCGGCGCCGGCATGGTGCTGCGGGCGGCGATCCCGATCGTCGCGCTCAGCGAGACGCGCGAAACGAAGGTGCCGGCCGGCGGCTGAGCGTCAGAACTCTTCCCACTGATCGCTGCTGGCGATCGGCGCGTTGCGGCCGTTGTTCGGCAGGACGCGCGGTGCGCGGGTCGCGACCGCCGGCACTGCAGGGC
>SPQI01000369.1 GCA_004570315.1 Oxalobacteraceae bacterium OM1
GCATGCCGGTGACCGGCCAGCTGTTCTTCATGTACGCCACCATGCTGATCGCGGTACCGACCGGCGTGAAAGTATTCAACTGGACGGCGACGATGTGGAGAGGCTCGATGAGCTTCGAAAGCCCGATGCTGTTCGCGGTCGGCTTCATCTTTGTGTTCACCATCGGCGGCTTCACCGGGCTGATCCTGGCCGTCTCGCCGATCGACATCCAGATGCAGGACACCTATTACGTCGTGGCCCACTTCCACTACGTGCTGGTGGCCGGTTCGCTGTTCGCCCTGTTCGCCGGCTTCTACTACTGGGCGCCGAAGTGGACCGGCTTCATGTATTCCGAGCGCCGCGGCCAGATCCATTTCTGGAATTCCCTCGTCTGGTTCAACGTCGCCTTCTTCCCGCAGCATTTCCTCGGCATGGCCGGCATGCCGCGCCGCTATGCCGATTACCCGGCGCAGTTCACCGACTGGAACATGGTCTCGTCCATCGGCGCCTTCGGCTTCGGCCTTAGCCAGGTGTACTTCCTGCTGTTCGTCGTACTGCCGGCGGTGCGCAAGCACGGCGCGCCGGCGCCGGCGAAACCCTGGGAAGGCGCGGAGGGTTTGGAATGGACCGTGCCGAGCCCGGCGCCCTTCCATACCTTCGAAGTGCCGCCTGTGGTGAAGTGAGGCGCCTGGCGACGACCTTACTTCGGGCCGTCGACCACTTCCTGCGCCACCCGGAACGCGTCCACCGCCAGCGGCGCGCCGCAGTAGACGGCGGCATGCAGCAGCACCTCGCGGATTTCCTCCGGCGTCGCGCCGTTGTTGAGCGCGCCGCGCACATGGCCCTTCAGTTCATGCGAGCGTCCCAGCGCGGTGAGCATGGCGACGGTCACGAGGCTGCGCGTCTTCAGGTCGATGCCGCCGCGGTGCCAGGTCGTGCCCCAGGCATTGCGGGTGATGTATTCCTGCAGCGGCATGGTGAACTCCGTGGCGCCGGCGAACGCGCGCTCCACAAAGTCTTCGCCCATCACGCGCTTGCGCATCTGCAGGCCGTCCTGAAATTGCTGGTCCCCTTGCGGCATGTCCATCGCTGCTGTCTCCCGAGTTGGTGAAACGCTCATTATCACTCAGCGTTCTTCGGCGCACCGGTCGACTCGCGACGGGTGACGTAGGCGTCGCGCCGTTGCCGCCGCGCCCACTCCTCTTCGTGTTCGCTCGGCATGACGATGGGCACCTGCAGGCATACGCTCTGCGTCGGCAGCACGGCGCGCCATTCGCGGATGAGCCGCTTGTAGCATTCGCCCACCGGCCGGATGCGGCGCTCGAGGTCGTAGAGGCCGAGTGCGTTCACGTTGCCGTTGTTCTCGCGCAGGGCGCTGTCCCAGTCCACCTGGTCGGTCAGCGAATACCAGGTGAAGCCGACAATCGGCACGCCGTCGTTGCGCACCCGCAGCACATTCGCCCATTGCTTGCGCAGCCACATCAGCGCCTCGTCGTGCCGGCGGCCGTCGACGAGATTGGTTTCGGTGTGCATCACCGGCAGGCGGTAGCGGTCGTAGTACTGGAGCGTGATGACCGCATAGCCGAAGATTTCGCCCGACGCCCGCATGCTGCCGTCCTCCGATACGAGGTGCTCGTTGGTCACGTAGTAGTCGTTGCCCATGATGCAGTGGTGCTTGAGGTTGTTGCGCATGAAGAAGCGGTATTCGTCGCGCGTCATGCCGTTGTCCATCAGGTACTCGTACATCTCCGAATCGACGCGCCTGCCGTAGTTCAGATCGAGCGAAAGGAAGCGGCGCGAATTGGCCAGCTCCGCCGGGCGGATGGCGGCCGGGCTTTCGGCGTGGAAGTATTCGGTGGATTCGCTCTGGATGAACAGCGCGTCGGGCCGCACCTTCAGGATGGCCTGCATCGCCAGCACGTTGGCCTTGACGATGTGCTTGAGCGCGGTGACGAAGGCGCGGTCGCTCTGCAGCTGTTCGTTCCACCAGCCGTAGAGCGCCGAGAACACCGCGCAGATGAACATTTCATTGACCGGCGTGTAGAGCTGCACCCAGGGATAGCGCTCGGCAAAGGCCTTCGCATAGCAGGCGAACAGGTCGGGAAAGTCGGGGTTCTGGAAATTGCCGATCCAGTCCGGCACGCCGAAGTGGCAGAGATCGACGATGGGCACGATGTCGCGCCGGCGCAGCTCGGCAAAGGCGGCGTCCGAGAATTCCCAGTCGTAACGGTCGGGGCCGAGGAAGGTCCTGTACAGCGGCGGGCCGTAGCGCAGGAAATCGATGCCCAGTTCCTGCACCAGTGCGAAGTCGGTGCGCCAATGCGTGTAGTGGCCGCATTTCTCCATTTCATCGACGCGCACCCGGCCGCCCTGGATGGTAGGGATGCTGTTTTCGATACCGGTCGCAAAAATGAATCCTGGCGTCATCGATGCACTCCTGTTTCCTTGCTGCTCTTTCTCCTCGATTGACCGCCGTTCCCGTGTTTCGTTCAAGCATGGCGTAGCGGCGTGAACTTCATCCCGCGCCGGCTGCCACATCTGCAACCAACACAGGAGAACACGATGGAACAGACAGTGGCGGATTTCCTGCTGCACCGCCTCGGCGCATGGCAGGTCAGGCGCATTTACGGCTACCCGGGTGACGGCATCAACGGCATCATGGGCGCGCTCGGCCGGCAGGACGCGATCGAGTTCGTGCAGACCCGCCACGAAGAGCTTGCGGCCTTCATGCCCTGCGCGCATGCGAAGTTCACCAGCGAGG
>SPQI01000044.1 GCA_004570315.1 Oxalobacteraceae bacterium OM1
CGCTCGGCCGTCTCGATGGCCTGGCGGCGCATCGTCTCCCAGACGGGATGCTCGGCGGCGTCGTGCAGCGCGCGTGCCGCGAGGCGGTGATTGGGTGCATTCATGCAACTCTCCTGGGCGCCCGGCGTGGCGGGCGGAAAAACAAAATGGCCGCAGGTCGTGAAACGCTGCGGCCATCGGAATTTGTCGAACATACGCGTACGCTAGTCGGCAAGCCCCTTTGGCTTGCGACGGCAACAAAAAAAGCGGACGGTGGAATCGGGGAATCGGGTCATGTCAGGGAATCTCTGGAGCATCTTCCGGTCTTCCTTGGAAAACGCATAAGCTTATTAAAGCACATTTCAGCAACGCCGGTCGCTGCGGCCGACGTTGCCCATGCAACCACATCATGCGAATCGGCCTCATTTCCGACACCCACAATCTGCTGCGCCCGGAAGCCCGCCATGCACTGGCCGGCGTCGATCACATCCTGCATGCCGGCGACATCTGCGACGTCCGCGTGCTGGAGGAACTGGAACGCATCGCGCCCGTCTCGGCGGTGCGCGGCAACAACGACCGCGCGCCCGGCGTGAACCACCTGCCCGAGCGGCTGACCGTCGAACTGGGCGGCGTCCGTTTTCACCTCGTGCACGACATGCACGACCTCGACATCGCGCCCGAAGACCACGGCATTCGCGTGGTGGTGACCGGGCATTCCCATCGCCCGCTCTCGAAGCGCGAGAACGGCGTGCTCTACGTGAATCCGGGCAGTGCGGGACCGCGGCGCTTCAAGCTGCCGATATCGCTGGGCTTCATCGAGATCGTCGATGGCGAGCCGAAGGCGGTGCTGCAGGCGCTAGTCGTTGATTAGTAGACCTGCGGCCCGGCCTGCGCGCCGCCGTGCACGTCTTCGTTGCCGAGCAGGCTGAGCGCCACCGCTTCGGCGACCTTGATGCCGTCCACGCCCGCCGACAGGATGCCGCCCGCATAGCCCGCGCCTTCGCCGGCCGGGAACAGGCCGCGCACGTTCATGCTCTGGAAGTTGTCCTGCCGCTTGACGCGAATCGGCGATGACGTGCGCGTCTCCACGCCGGTCAGCACGCCGTCGTGCATGGCATAGCCCTTGATCTGGCGATCGAAAACGGGAATGGCCTCGCGCATCGCTTCGATGGCGTAGGCCGGGAGTGCTGCGGCAAGATCGGTGAGATGCACGCCGGGCTTGTAGGAGGGGATTACCGAGCCGAGCGCGGTCGAGGCGCGGCCGGCGAGGAAATCGCCGATCAATTGCCCTGGTGCGTCGTAGTTGCCGCCGCCGAGCACGAAGGCGCGCGATTCCAGCTCGCGCTGGAAATCGATGCCGGCCAGCGGGTGCTGGTCGCCGCCGAAATCCTGCGGGTCGATACCGACGACGAAGCCGCTGTTGGCGTTGCGCTCGTTGCGCGAATACTGGCTCATGCCGTTGGTGACCACGCGCCCCGGTTCCGAGGTCGCCGCGACCACCGTGCCGCCCGGACACATGCAGAAGCTGTAGACCGAGCGGCCGTTGCTCGCATGATGGACCAGCTTGTAATCGGCCGCGCCGAGCTGCGGATGGCCGGCGAACTTGCCGAAGCGCGCCTGGTCGATCACCGACTGCGGATGCTCGATGCGGAAGCCGATCGAAAACGGCTTGGCCTCAAGGTAGACGCCGCGCTCATGCAGCATCTGGAAGGTGTCGCGCGCGCTGTGGCCGACGGCCAGCACGACGTGATGCGTGCGGATGGTCTCGCCACTCTCCAGCACCACGCCGCGCACTTGCCCGTCGTCGATGTCGAGATCGGTGACGCGCGTTTCGAAGCGGAATTCCCCGCCGAGCGATGCTATCGTCTCGCGCATGGCTTCCACCATCTTCACCAGCCGGAAGGTGCCGATGTGCGGCTTGCTGACGTAGAGGATTTCTTCCGGCGCGTAGGCCTTCACGAATTCTTCCAGCACCTTGCGCCCGTAGTGCTTCGGGTCCTTGATGCCGCTGTGCAGCTTGCCGTCGGAAAAGGTGCCGGCGCCGCCTTCCCCGAACTGCACGTTCGATTCCGGATGCAGCTCGCGCTTGCGCCACAGTCCCCAAGTGTCCTTGGTGCGTTCGCGCACCACCTTGCCGCGTTCGAGGATGATGGGCTTGAAGCCCATCTGCGCCAGCAGCAGCGCGGCGAAGATGCCGCAGGGACCGAAGCCGATCACGACCGGACGTTCGGCATGCCCGGCGGGCGCCTGCCCAACGAACTTGTAGGTCGTATCCGGTGCGACGGCGACATGCGGATCGCCTGCGAATTTCGCGAGCACGGCGGCCTCGTCCTTCACTTCGGCCAGCAGGGTATAGATGAAGTAGATGTTGGACTTGCGGCGCGCATCGTAGCCGCGGCGGAAGATCCTGACGGCGAGCAGTTCGTCGCCGGGAATGCCGAGACGGTCGAGCGCGGCGGCGCGCAGCGCGCCCTCGGGATGGTCGAGCGGAAGATGTACTTCGGTGAGTCGCAGCATGGGGAGGTCCGGAGGCTTCCGGGATGGGCTGAAGCAGGCGGTATTTTACCCCAGCGACCCGCCCGCCTCAGGCCGCCGGCACCCGCTGCGCGAGCCGCGCCAGCGCCTCTTCCAGCGTGCGCGCGAGGCCCGGCAAGGCGTCGCGCAACTCAGTCACACGCCCGGCATTGGC
The DNA here is from genome assembly GCA_004570315.1 of Oxalobacteraceae bacterium OM1. Lineage (GTDB taxonomy): Bacteria > Pseudomonadota > Gammaproteobacteria > Burkholderiales > Burkholderiaceae_D > Noviherbaspirillum. The sequence continues at coordinate 2,669 of SPQI01000044.1, forward strand.
GTCTTCTTCCAGGCGTGCACATTCGGCAATCAGGCCCGGCAGGCTGAAGT
>SPQI01000199.1 GCA_004570315.1 Oxalobacteraceae bacterium OM1
GGTAATGCGCATGGCGGCCGAAGGGCGACGGCGGCAAGTCCACTGCGACGATGAGTTCGCCCGGCTGCAGGTTGGTCTCCATCTGCGGCGTGTCGCCGGGCAACCTGTGGAAGTCGCCGATCGGAATTGCCCGTTCGCCGCGCGGCCCCTGCACGCGCACAACGGCATCGAGCGCGCACAACGCGACGGCCATGTCCGAGGGATTCACCGCGATGCAGGCATCGCTCGCCCCGAGGATGGCGTGAATGCGCGTGTGGCCGTCGCGCGCCGCGCAGCCGGAGCCCGGCGTGCGCTTGTTGCATTGCTCGAAGACCGGGTCGGTGAAGTAGTAGCAGCGCGTGCGCTGCAGCAGGTTGCCGCCCACGGTCGCCATGTTGCGCAGCTGCGTGGAGGCGCCGGCGAGCAGTGCTTCGGACAGCAGCGGAAAGGCGTCGCGCACGAGACGGTGATTGGCTGCCGCCGTGTTGGTCGCCATTGCGCCGATGCGCAAGCCGCCGTCGGGCAGGGCGTCGATGGCATTCAGCGGCAGGCGGCTGACGTCCACCAGGCGCACCGGACGCTCGATGCCGCTCTTGTAAAGGTCGAGCAGATTGGTGCCGCCGCCGATGTATTTCGCACCCGGTTCCGCGCCGAGGCGCACGGCCTCGTCGACGCTGCCGGCCCGGGCATAGGAGAGTGCATGCATGTTGCGCTCCTTACGAACGGCGCTGGTCGCGCCGTTGGTCGATCACCTGGCGCACCGCCGCCACGATGTTGGGATAGGCACCGCAGCGGCAAATGTTGCCGCTCATGCGCTCGCGGATGTCGTCGTCGGTGATCGAGCCCGGCGTGATGGCCGCATGCGGCGCGACGGTGCTGGCCTGGCCCGCCTGCACTTCATCGAGCATCGCCACGGCGGAGCAGATCTGGCCGGGCGTGCAGTAGCCGCACTGGAAGGCGTCGCATTCAAGGAAGGCTTCCTGCACCGGATGCAGCGCACCGTCCTGTGCGAGGCCTTCGACGGTAGTGATCTCCTGGCCGTCGTGCATGACGGCGAGCGTGAGGCAGCTGTTGATGCGCTGGCCGTCCACGAGCACGGTGCAGGCGCCGCACTGGCCGCGGTCGCAGCCTTTCTTGGTGCCGGTGAGGCCGAGGTACTCGCGCAGGGCATCGAGCAGCGTCACGCGCGGTTCGACGGCGAGCGTGCGGTCCTGGCCGTTGATGCGCAGGGTGAGCGTCTGTGCCGGTACCTGCTGTTGCGGCAACGGCTCGGCGAACGCGGCGGTTCCCGTGCCGCTGAGGCCGCCGGGAGCAGGGTTGTCGTTCATGAGGAAGTCCTTTCGATTCAGCGCAGCATCACGGGGCGGGCGTCGATGCGGGTGCGGAACAGGGTGTAGGGTTTGCGTCGCAGGTCTTGTCCGCCGTGATAGCGGGCCTGACGATGCAGCTGGTTGGCGGTGACGTAGAGATAGCCGTCGGCCGCGATGGAAAGCGTGTCGGGCCACAGCAGATGGGGATCGTGGACCACGGTTTCCCAGTGGCCGTCATGCGTGCGGCGCAGGACGGCGTTGTGCTCGTAGTCGGTGGCGTAGATGCCGCCGTCGGCATCCGATTCCAGGCCATCGGAGCCGCCGCCCTTATTGCCTTCGTCACGCACGGTGCCGGCAACGGCTGTGTCGGACTGGCTGCGATCGATCAGCGCGGCGGTCGATACGCTGTAAAGCCGCCGGCTGCCGAGCGGGCAGTAGTACAGCCGCTCGCCGTCCGCGCTGATGGCGATGCCGTCCGCGCCCATGGCCGGGCCGGGCTTGAGGCTGCCGTCATCCTGCTCCTGCACGAAAGGACGGCCTTCCACCACCGGCAGGAAGTCCTGCACCTCAAGCGGCTTGGTGCTGGGATGGTCATGCAGCCGGCGCCAGCTGTCGCCGCTGGCGAGATCGACGACGATGAGGCCGTTCGGTCCCTGGTCGGACGAATCGGTGATGAAGGCCATGCCCTCCTTGCCCTGCCGCAGGTTGAAGCGCACGTCGTTCAGATAGGTGGTCGGCAGCGCCACGTCCTGCGGCAGCAAAATGGTGCGGATCACCTGATCGGTCTGCAGGTCGACGCACACCAGCTTGGGGCCGCCGTACTGCGTGGGCTGGAACATGGGACTGCCGGTGTCGAGAATCCACAGCCGGTCCAGCGGATCGACCACCACGCTCTGCACCGAGACCAGCGCGGCGGCCGGATCGTCGGGCCGGGTGCGGTTGAAGTCGGCTTCGGGATAGGGATGGGCCTGGCCGTCGCGCAGCTCGGCGACCGTGAACTGCACGTCGTCACCCCACTTCGGGAAGTTGACGAAGATGCGGCCCGTCTGCGAGACGGTCACGCCGGTAGGCATCGCGCCGTCGAAATGCGCGACCGGTTCGAGCTGGCCGAGCGGTTCGTCGGCGGGAAGGGGATGGGCACTCATGTGGTCCTTTCGGGAATGGGAGGCACGCGTCAGTGGCGTGTCTGGCCGCCGCTGCCGTAGATGTCGCCGCTGCCGCCCGGCACATGCAGCGCGCCCTCGGGATTGCGCGGCGGCTCGTCGTACTGCTGGCGTCCGGCCTGCTTGGCCGCCATCTTCTCGGCCAGCGCCGGAATCAGGTTGGCCATGTTGGTGTTGAGCTTGGACATGGCGCCGACCTTGATGTCGCGCTCGTGATGCGTGGCGGCGTGCAGGATCGCCTCGGCCACCTTGAGCG
>SPQI01000225.1 GCA_004570315.1 Oxalobacteraceae bacterium OM1
GATATACCGTCACGTTCGGCAAGATAAGGGCTGACCGTTGTTGATACCTCTTCATCAAGGAGCCTTGAAGTACGTTCGTATTCATCATTCACCGAGCCGATCCGAACGGAAAGTTCTTGATACCGAGAACGCTCTTCCGTTAGCAAGTGCCCAAGCTCTTTGGTGCGACGCTCGAGGGTAGATGCCTCTTGTGCCAGCTTGTCCTCAGAATTGATTTGAAAGGACTCTCGCCATTGGTCCAATCGAAGTGGGCTGTCGCAAACCGGGCAGACTCCATCAGCGGGGGATGCCTGACCAAGTAGTGACTTGGCCTTGACAACAGCAGAGATGCGGTCGATGTCTTCGGCGTAATCATTACGTAACCGGACGAAACGGTCTATTTGTCGCTCTGAATTTAGTCTGTCCGACTGCAGCAATGCCAAACAATCCTTTTGCTCGGCGAGCAGCTCCCTTAGATAGCGTGCTGCGTGGCTATCGGCGACTACACGCAGGTTGACCTCAGACAGCTGATTCTCCAAAATTTTAATTTGCGATTCCAGCTCGTCTAACTCATCTTCGAGAGAAACCGCGGCCTTAAAATCCGACTGCCGTAAAAATTCGCTTACATCTTCATATTTGGTCGTTAACCGCCTATGCTTTGCCTTCAACTCGGAAAGATGTTCTTCGAGAAGAGCGATATTCTCATCTAGAAGATTAAAAATATAGCGGAAAGTCTGCTTTGTCTTTGTGTGAAGTACTGGAAGGCCTACGTTAAGAAGGTTTTTACTTCCTACATCGTCCTGCCTTAGGTAGCTAAATTTAAACAAATCCCGAAAACTCAAACGTGCAACTGTCGAGTCCTCCCGGGTCGGGGCGGTCCTAATTTTAACAATCGGCAATCCAAGAGACGCCAACAGGAAATCCATAAAATAGCCGTCCCCGGAAACGGGCTGGCCGTACGATCGCACGTATCGCTTGGGGAACACTGAAGCGTGGTCGTCAAACCAAGCTGAATACACCTCAACGTGGCGCGTAGGTTGGAAAATATCTCGCTTGATGAGATAAGGTTTGCCACCGAGCTCGAGCTCAAGAGCCGCGTAACTTACCGAAGTCTCGATTTCCGTATCAAAGACGAATTTAGAAGCGCCCAGCAGGTAATTTATACATTCCAAGATGCTCGACTTTCCGGTCGCGGAATCGCCATAAATTATGTTCAGGCCTGGCTGAAAAGGCACAATATAATTCTTCCGGTGACCGACCAAGATCAGCCGGCTGAGCAATAGCGTCGATGTTTTCATGGTTTAGTAATGATCGAATAAATCTGCTGGTATAACACCTTCGTCGGCACACTATTTAGGTCCGCCAAACGTTCAAGACGCACTAAAACCGTGGAAAAAAAAGGCCCGACAAGTGCCTCCGCAGCTTGGTATCCAGTCTCAGTCAAGGTGTACATTGCACCCTCCAACTTCCTGAACGAAACTGCGAGCATTTTCCGCTGCGCGAGAAATATCAGAATAGCCTTTAATAGGCGTTGATCCAATAACTCATCCAGATTAGGAGCCAAGCTCCTTACCGAGTAACTCTCGGAAGCAGACAATTGCAAAGTAGAATGGCCCAAATTAGTGAGGAGCTTGGCTGCCACCAATGGGTTTTTAAGAAGAAAAATCATGAGCGCCAAGCGCTCATTGTTTATCAATAATTTTCCCTTTTTCGTGCTGCTCAGTTTGCGAAGGACTGATAACCCAAGGGATACATTGAAGTACAGGTCCTGTTCTGGCTGGGTAAATGGCAGGTTTTTGTTCATGCGGGGGTCGAGGAGTCTTCTATCAAGTTCTTCAGTTTATCGAGTGCCTCTACTGATTTCTCTTCACTCCACCAAACATCCCCCTCCAGGTCGTTTGCCAACTGATGCAACATGCCTTTTTTATGAAGAGCATGTATCACAGGCAAAGCGGATTTTAGGTATCCGTCATCCTGGTGAACTATCTTCTCATGAATCTCTGCCACCAACTCGCCGGGGGTCTTCTTCGGCGATTTCGAGTTGATGAACTTATCAAAGGAGTCGTGGTAAAGAGTTCTAATCCTCTCATATAGCTGCGCAAGCTTTTCCTGATCTGTTCGACTTGAGAATAACTTTCGGGTGTACTCCGCGTTAAGGAAGTTTTCCTTGCAATGCCTTATGGTGGAAACGTGAACGTCCGCCAACATCAGCTTCAGCACGAAATATTCATCTGCCAATTCGGCATCACTTTTTAGTTTCAGAAGTTTGCCGCCATCAGGGATTTTTGTGGCGTGCAAAAAATCCGCTAAGAAAGCGCGAGTCGCGGTAATTGCGATTGACGATGAATCAAGAGGTTTCACTATGCTCAAATGGTCGTCGTCGCAAGCAATGATGTCTTGCTCAATGTTATCTGTTCCTGTTGCGCTAGCTTTTGTTACCACATCGTCATATGTCCCGTAGAAGTATTTAATAGGGGGACGGTTAGCGAGTTTGAGCCAGCGATCGTTCAACCCCGAGCAAAAGTCACTAAGAGGCGCCAGATCAGCCAGGTGCTCGTTGCTGGACAGAAGTTTGGCAAATGTCGCGAGGTTAGCGCCCAAATGAGGCACGGCTAGCGAGAGCATCATCCGGACCTGCGTTGGAGCGTGTCGGGACAGATCCTGGGCCAGTGCATTCTTCACGACCAACCCGCCCATACTATGCGCGAAGAAAACAACCTTAGCGTAGG
>SPQI01000208.1 GCA_004570315.1 Oxalobacteraceae bacterium OM1
CTATGTGCCCTTCCGCATGGAGCAGCTCTATCGGCAGCGCGCCATCGAGCAAGGCAGCGACAAGTGGCTGGTTCAGCGCATGGTCCGCGCGCCGGGCCATTGCGACTTCTCGGTGGCCGAACAAGTTGCTGCCTTCCAGGCCCTGGCCGATTGGGAGCAACGCGGCGTGAAACCCGCCGGCGACGACGTGATGGATGCGGCCGCGGTGGCCAAGCCCGATTACGGCTGCACCTATACCAACAACGCTGCCGGCCGCGACGATCTCCCCGCGCTCGCGCCGACCCGCGCGTCCCTGCCCGCCTGTCCCGCCAGGTAATTCGATGCACGCTGCGTCCGGTCACTGCACCGGACGCAGTTTCTCTCCGGGAACAAACTCCCTGCTTCGCCGGTCTAGGCTTCTCCCAATCAATTACCTTACGCGGAGCCTGCCATGCTGGACGAACAACATCACGAAGAACTGCGCGCGCTTCGCAACCTCGAGAAGGCCGTACGCGCCTTCAGCGTCACATCGGGCGTCATGCCGTATCCGCGCCGGCTGGAGCTGTTGTCGGCCGCCTTGCGCGAAGTGGTCGAGGCGCGCAAGACCGCGGTGCGCAAGTCGCGCCTCTCACGCATGCGCTAGCGCAACAGTTGTTGCGCACCGCCGCATTTCTTGTCAGATCTTTAAGCACGCGCAAGGAAGAGACGATATCCCCGGCTAGAGTCAATGAAGGACATTTACCCAGGAGGGGATATGCAGCGCGCTGATTCCGTGATCTTGGCTTTCGTGGTCGGCCTGTCGGTGGTAGCCATTGCAGCCATATTTCTTATCCCACATTAAACGCCTCGCCCGCGCGGGATAGAACCTGTGCGGCAAGTGCTGATCCAAAGAATGAGAACACCAACCTTGGAGCAGACACCGTGAAACATTCCATCCTCGTACTTGCCCTGATCGCCCCGCTGGCCGCCTACTCGGGCGCAGCCAGCGCCAAGGGTTGCCTCAAAGGCGCCGCCGTCGGCGGCGTGGCCGGCCATGTGGCAGGCAACCACGGCGCGCTGGGCGCGGCAGCCGGCTGTGCAGTCGGCCATCATCGCGCCAACAAGAAAGCCAAGCAGGACGCCCAGGCGCAGAACGCGAACAACAACACCGCAGCCAACAACGGCACGGCCAACACCAACGGCACTGCCGGCAACAACAACGGCACGGCAAACACCTCGGGCAAGTAATTTCTCAGGCCAGGACGGCGGCCACCAGGTCCAATTCCACCGCCGCGTTCTTGGGCAACTGGTAGACCCCGACCGACGTGCGGGTGTGCCCGCCGCCCGGCGCGAGAATCGTATACAGCAGGTCCGACGCTGCGTCCGCCACTTCGCTCTGCTGGGTGAAGTCGGCGGCGCTCTGCACATAGACCGTCATGCGCATCACGCGCGCCACGCGGTCCAGCGTGCCGAGCCGGCTGCGCAGGATGGCGAGCGAGCGCAGGATGCTGATGCGTGCGGCCTGCCTCGCGTCTTCCAGCGTGGCTGTGTCCCCCACCCGCCCGGTCACGGCGATCGTGCCGCGCACGCGCGGGATCATGCCGCTGACGTAGATCTGGCCGCCGTGCTCGACGGCAACCTCATAGTTCGCCCCTGGCCTGATATCTTCCTCGAAGCTCAGCTTCAGTTCGGCCAGCGCCTGCTCGAACCGGCCGTCGCGTGTCGTGTCCATTCCTTATCCTTCGCGGGAAAAAAGTGGTCTTGACCTTCCCATTGCAGGAAGGTCTACGATGACTGCTCCAACAATGAGGAGTGTGCCATGTACGAGTTGCAAGTCGAGGGTATGAGCTGCCAGCACTGCGTCAGCGTCATCACCAAGTCGGTCCAGGATGTGGACCACGGCGCCAAGGTCGACGTCGACCTCGGCAGCAAGAAAGTGCGCGTCGTGTCCGAACTGCCCGTCGAGCGCTTCGAGTCGGCGATCCAGGAAGCCGGCTACGACGTCTCGGCGGCGCGCATCGCCTGAAGCGCGTCGTTCACGGTTGGGTAGCGCAGCCGCACGCCGAGCTCTTCCTTCAGGCGGCGGTTGGACAGGCGGCGCGACTCCGACATGAACGACAGCAGCATGGGCGAGACCGCTTGCGCCAGTTCTGCCCGCGGCAGGCGCGGCGGCCGCGGCAGCGCCATGGCATCGGCCACGGCGTCGAAGTACGCGGCCATCTTCATGTCCGAATCGTCGACCGCATGGTAGATGCGGGCCGGCGGCCCATGCCGTAGCGCGGCCACGACGATGCGCGCAAGGTCGTCGGCATGGATGTGATTGGTGTAGACGTCGTCCTCGTCGCGCAGCGCCGGCGTGCCTTTCTGCAGGCGCTCGACCGGCAGCCGGTCACCTGCATAGATGCCCGGCACGCGCAGCACCGACAGCCGCGACCCCGAGCGCCGTGCCCAGGCCCGCAGCACCCGTTCCGCATCGACCCGGCGCCTGGCGCGTGCATTCTGCGGACGCACGGCGCGCGTCTCGTCGAAGCTTTCGCCGCCGCAGTCGCCGTACACTCCGGTCGTGCTCACATAAACCAGGGTGGCCTGGTCGGGTAAAATGGCGGTCAAATTTCGGGTGCGGCGGTCGATTGCGCCTTCGCTTTGCGGGGGCGCCAGATGGACGATGTGCCGGGCCAGGCGTCCCAGCCGCGCGAGCGTCTCCGGACGATCGAGGTCCGCCACGATGGGCACCGCAC
>SPQI01000031.1 GCA_004570315.1 Oxalobacteraceae bacterium OM1
GTTTTGCGCAGCATGCCGCAGTGACTGCTTCGCGGTGATGATGGAAACGAAAGCGGTCGGCTATGAACGATCGATACCGCTTGACCTCCAAACGGGGACGCCAGCAACTGCAACACGTGAGCTGTCTGTTTTCTTTCGTATCTTGTCATTGCGCGTCCGCAGCGCAAACCCTTTCCAGAGATCTGCTCGGGATTGAGACTGACGTTAAGTCTTTAAGTCGTCCAGCTGAACGCTGCCACAACAAAGCGGTTGTCCGTTCCGCCCAGAGCTCCAGATGGCGTCGTAAAGGACAATGAATCACTGTTTCAGGCGCGTCTCATGCGCTGACCTGAAGAAACGTACGCACGGGCCGGGACGACTGCTCGCGACCAATTCGCTAGGACCGTATCGATGAACGTCGTGGCTGTCCGTAGGGCGCGCCGCAGGCTGACCAGCCATTTGCGACGTTAAATGCACATACCAACGATAGGACTTCCGATGGAGCAAGCTGAAATTCTCGCGTTCATTACGTCGACAAAAACCAACGACATTGACCCTCGCAGTGTGGCGCAGGGTTACGCTGCCGCGCTTCATGATCTTCAGTCGCGCATCACGGAGCAGGATCTCCAGCGGTTGATGCTGCTTGGAGCGGCAATGTTCAAGAACGGCATGGCGGGCAAGCATACTGAGCTTCAGATGCCTGCGCCCGCGGATACATACGGTTCGCTCGATGACGAGGAGCCGAACGGCATCGTGCATTAGCCAGGTTTTTCTTCAGCGGCGATCTGCAGGCCACCGTCACCTCACGCATGGCATACGCGCTTGGACCCGTTGCACGCATAGCGTGCCATTTCGGCGATCGTGTCGGACATCGGCGTGCTAGACATGGACGGCCGTTCGTTTAGCGTTGTGAATGGCCAGGGGGAACTTCGCCTGGGGTCGGCACTGAGCTGTCGGACCAATTCTCCTGAACTGGGAAGAGATCCTCCACGACTACACCTTGTCGGCCTTCGTTGACGCCGAGCCGGTAGACCGCGCCAGTAAGTCGAATTAGGTCGGCGACTTCCTCATCACGCAGCTTCCACTCGGTCGCTTCCAGCCATGCCGCAATTCTGGCCGCAACGCCGACGCCGTCCGCCTCGAACTGATTTTCCGTCCCCATGGCCATTGCCATGATCTCGTACTTTGTCATCACCTGCTCCAAAACGCTTGGCGCACGCAGGTAGCGTGCCAGCAGTTGGTGGCACCGTTTTAGGCACGGCGAACGAATGCGCCGTCACCCCGAACCGAAGACGGCGCTTTCAGTCCACTCTGCATGGACTCCGCAAACCCGCCACGCCAATAACAGGAATCGAGCGTGACAATCCTCGTATCAATCAAGATCCATGATGGTATCGTGATGGCTGCCGACAGCGCGAGCTCGTTTGCCAGCGGTATGGTCTATCACCATGCCCGCAAGATCCGGAATATCGTCGAAGGCGTGCCGGTGGGCGTCATGGTCGCTGGCTCCGGCGGTATCGGCACCGAATCGATCGATACCTTGCTCAAGGACTTGCGGGTGCGGCTACGCGGGGAGGATCCAGAGTATCCCGACTGGAAGCTGGACATCGCGCACTACACGGTCGAGCAGGTGGCCGCGCGAATTCAGAAATTTCTGCATGGCGAGAAAGTGCGCGCCTATGCCGGAACGGTACGCGCCCAGATTCGGCTTTGCGGGTACTCTGCGGGCGCCTCCCTCGCCGAAGCGTGGGACGTTTTTCTGGATACTGCCGAGGCGCGGCCGCCAAGCTGCGCGCAGGCGCAAAATGATTTCGGTCCGCGCTGGGCCGGTGAGACCGAAGCGCTGGACCGTTTGGTACTGGGTTTGCCGGGGCGGTTCGAAGAACTTGCCGGCACCGCCGGGCTGGCGCCTGACGCGGTCCGCCATCTCCGCGCGTGCCTCGCTCCAGGGCTGTATGAACTCGTATTTCTTGAAGCCATGCCCCTCGGTGATGCGGCGGCGCTCGCCCGTTATCTGGTCGAAGTGACGATGGGCTTCGTCCGCTTTTCGATTGCGCGGCCGAAGACCATTGGCGGCCCGATCGAGATTGCGGCCATCACGAAGCATGAAGGGTTCCACTGGTTGGAGCATGGTTGACGCCCTTTCCTGCAAAGGAGGGCAATTTTCAAGCCGAACCGTGCAGCGAAGGCTGCCGCTTCGAATCTGCGGAGGCAGGATGACGCAGGACGACGTATTGAAAATGTTCCGGGACGGGGCCGAAAAACTGGGGCCGGTCAAGGAGTCGCAGCGCGAGATTATTCTCGCGCTCGCCGACCTGCTTGCGAACTCGCGCGGACGCCTGTCGAAGGAGGATTTCGAGAGGCTCGTCGGGATCGGAAGCGTGCTGTATCAGGAGGGGCTGGCGCAGTACAACGCCCGCCAGGAAATGGATTCCCTCATGCTGAAATCCATCGATGATCGCGGCACGCCCTGACGTCGCTGCGTGCCGGATGACTTGTCCTCACGGGACTCGGCGCACCGAAGCAAAACTTTCAGGTCGCATGACTAGGGGGAAGCCGCCGACGCCGGCGGCGATCAGCCTGCGCGCCATGCCATTGATCTGCGCTTCATGGCTGCGGTAGATGGCCAACATATCGTCCTGCGTCGGATGGTCGCAGAGGGACAGCAATGCCGGTTCGGTAATGAGGCAGTTGCGGCGCACGCAATCGACTTC
>SPQI01000309.1 GCA_004570315.1 Oxalobacteraceae bacterium OM1
GCTCGCTACCTGCGCGACCGCGCCGCGGCGCGCGATGCAGCGGAGTCCGCTGCTCCGCTGGCCTACGCCGGGAACAGTTGATGCGTTACGGTTGAATTCACGCCGAGTCGCGCGTACCACCGGCGCGGGGTGGTTACGCGAAACAAGGACTCTGCCTTGCGGCAGCCCGCTGCCGGAACATGGACCGGTCGACGGCATCTAATGTGTTTCGCCCCATCCTGCGCCATCATGCCCAACCAGCTCGGCCTCGTCTGCATCACCCATTCCGGCGACATTCGCTACCGCACGATCACGCGCAAGCGGCTGCTGTCGCATGAGCGTCTCGTGCAGCACAAGCTGCTCGACGACATCTACCGCGACAACATCCAGCGGTTCGACACGGCACTGCGTTACTGCAAGCGCGAATCGATTGCGCTGTACCGGCTGCCCTCCGGAATGTTTCCGTTCTCCGACGAGGAAGTGGGACGTGAAGTGTTGATGTCGGTCGCCGGCGTGCTGCGGCGGCTCGGCAATTGGGCCACCACGCACGGCATCCGGCTGGTCATGCATCCCGACCAGTTCGTCGTGCTCAATTCGGATTCCGACAACGTCGTCCAGAACAGCATCAAGATCCTTGCCACGCATGCCGAGCTCATGGACCTGCTGGACCAGCCGCAGTCGCCCTGGGCGCTGCTCGAAATCCATGGCGGCAAGTCAGGGCGCGCGCAGGCGCTGGTCGACCGCATCGGCACCCTGCCCGACAACATCCGCACGCGGCTTGGCCTGGAGAACGACGAGTATGCCTACGGGGCCGACGAGATACTCGCGATCTGTCGCGACAGCGGCGTGCCGATGGTGTTCGACGCGCACCATCACATCGTGCACGAAGGCCTCGACAGCTACGACCATCCCAGCGTGGCCGAGATGCTTGCGGAGGCACGCAGCACCTGGGCGGTCCCGGAACAGCAGCTGGTGCACATCTCCAACGGCCGCACCGCCTTCAACGACCGCAACCACTCCGACCTCATCGAGGTGATGCCCTCCGCCTATGCCGATGCGCCGTGGATCGAGATCGAAGCCAAGCACAAGGAAGAGGCGATCCGCCGTCTGCGCGGCGGCGGCGCCTGGCGCTGACGGCGGCTACTCGCGAATGAAGCGGACCAGGTCCTGATTCAAACGCTCCTTGTGCGTGATGAACACGCCGTGGGAGCCGCCTTCGTAGACATGGTATTGCGCGTGCTGCAGCAGCTCTGCGGTGCGCGCACCGCTCGCCTGCAGCGGCACGATCTGGTCGGCGTTGCCGTGCATGACCAGCGTGGGCACCGCGATGCTGCGCAAGTCCTGGCGAAAATCGGTCGCGGCAAAGGCATGCACGCAATCGATGGTCGCTTTCAGCGAGGCCTGCAGCGCAAGGCTCTGCATCCAGTCGAGGGTAGCCTGCGAGACCGGGTGCTTGAGCGTGCCGATATTGAAGAGCTGGCGGCCGAAGGCGGCGAGGAAGTCGGGCCAGTCGCGGCGCAATGCGTCGATCATGTGATCGAAGTTGTCGCCTCCCTGCCCGAGATAGGGCGTGACCGAACTCAGCAGCACGAGCCTGGCGACGCGCGCGCCGCCGTGCCGCGCCATGTAGCGGACCGCTTCGCCGCCGCCCATGGAATAGCCGACCAGCGTTGCGTCACGCACATCGAGTGCATCGAGCAGCTGCCTGAGGTCGTCGGCGAAGGTGTCGTAGTCGTAGCCATCCCAGGGCTTGGACGAATGGCCGAAGCCGCGGCGGTCGTAGGCGATGACGCGCAGCCCGTGCCGCGGCAGTTCCTCCATCTGATAAGTCCACATCGCGTGCGAGAACGGCCAGCCGTGGATGAGTACGACAGGCGGGCCGTTGCCGATGTCTTGATAGGCGAGCCGCACGGCATCACCATTGGCGGCAGCGCCGACCTCGATCTTGCGCATGGATGTCTCCGCTGGGTTTCGCACTGTATGAGCGAACGGACAAGACCAAGTTCGGAAGCGGCGCACCTTGTCCAAGCGGGATGACGTTCCCGGCAACTTGCTCCCGCACCGCGGAGCCTATTGCTGCGATTGAATGATTCAAATGGAAAACAGGCACGTCATGGATGAGAATGGATCTCAACTAGACGGAGATGTGATCATGACGAAATTGCTCGACAAGACTTTGCAGAAGCCGGGGAACGGTGTGCGACTAGCGGTTGGTGCTGCGGTGAATCTGGGTGGGTTGCTTGTGTTGTTGCAAGGGTTGCCGCACTGAGGTGGGCTGCGGGCAATTGCGCTCGACTGTCTGAGGTGCGGCATCGCTGGGTTCCCGCCTGCGCGGGAACGACAGGGAGGTCAAGGATTCACCTTCGGCTCTTCGATTCAATATCATTCCCGCGAAGGCGGGAATTCAAGAAAGGATTGTAGGGTGCGCTTGCGCACCGTCACCGTCATCGGGGCACCGGTGCGCAAGCGCACCCTACAGGCCGCCAAGACCTTGAACCGTTCCCTCCCCTTCAAGGGGAGGGCTAGGGTGGGGATGGGGTGAGCAGTTTCCCCTGTGCAGACGCCAAAAAAGTGATGAGGCAGGCGGAAAAAGAAGCGCGCTTGTCTGAGCGAAGCGAGTTTGCGCGCTTCCCGCCTGACTCATCACTTTTTTGGGGACCGCCGAAGGCGGCGGCTGAACCGGGGTCGCCTTTTCTTGCTTACTTCTTTTGG
>SPQI01000321.1 GCA_004570315.1 Oxalobacteraceae bacterium OM1
CGCGTATAGCGTGAATCGGATTCAAAGAAGAGTACTTCATCGATCGGGAAAATCTTGATCGTGCTGCTTGAAGTTGTGCTGATCCAGCGGATGCGCTCTTCCTGCGCAGCCGCGCGAAGACGACGTTCAAGTTCGGTCATCGCCTTAAGCAGGTCCGCTCCGCCCACAGCGCTTGCCATGGACTCGCGCAGGCGCGCGACGGTCCGCTGCAGCCGTTCCTGCGTGAGAGGCTTGAGCAGATAATCCACGACGCCCAGGCCGAAGGCTTCGATCGCGTGGCTGTCGTAGGCGGTGGTGAAGACGATGTGGCAGGCACCTGCGCTGGCGCTGGCGACGTCCAGTCCGCTGATTCCGGGCATGCGGATATCGAGGAAGACGATGTCCGGCCTGTGCTTGTGCACCAGTTCGATGGCTTCCTCGCCGTTCCTGGCTTCGTCGAGGATTTCCAGCTCGGGCCACGCCTGCTGGAGGCGCAGGCGCAGCTGGTCACGCATCAGGCGTTCGTCGTCGGCAATGATGGCGGTCGGCATGGTCAGGTCGCGACTTGATAGGGAACTTCAATGGTAGCGCAGACGCCGCTCGGACTGTTCGGCACGATGATCAACTGCGCCTGGTTGCCGAAGAGGAGGCTCAACCGCTCGCGGATGTTCTGCAGCCCGAGGCCGGTGCCGTTGCTTTCGACCGCGCCGAAACCGAGGCCGTTGTCCGCCACCGTCACGCGCAGCTTGTTGTGCGCGACTTCCGCGAACACCCGCATGGTGCCGCCTTCCGCCTTGGGTTCGAGGCCGTGCTTGATCGAGTTCTCGACGAGCGACTGCAGCATCATCGGCGGGAAGGAGGCGCTGCGCAGGCCTTCGGGGATGTTGAAGTCCACGTTGAGGCGCTCTTCCATCCGCATCTTCAGCAGGTCAAGGTAGGCGCGCACCATGTCGGCTTCGCGGCCCAGCTTGGTGGTGCTCGGCGTCTCGCGCATCTGCGGCAGCACGGCGCGCAGGTATTGGATGAGCGTGCGCTGCATCGCGGCGGCGCGCGGCGGATCGGTTTCGATCAGGTATTCCACGGAGCCCAGTGTGTTGAACAGGAAGTGAGGTTCGACCTGCGCCTGCATCATCTGCACCTTGGCCTCGGCGACCTGCCGCTGCAGGGCCTCGCGCTCGGCGGTGGCGTTGGCCTCGGTGGCACGGGCCTCGGCGCGCTTCTTGCCGCCGATGAGCACACGGGTGCCGAACAGGAATAGCACCAGCAGCAGCACGAAGTTCATGAACCAGGTCGACGAGCTCTTCTTGTAGACGGCCGCCTTCTCCTCGGCGGCGTCCTGCACGGCTTCGTTGATCGCATCGCGAACTTCCTGGCCGATGTCCGGCGGCAGGTCGATGTGCACTTCGGCGCTGCGCTTGGGCGGCATCGGCGGTGGTGGTGGCGTGCGCGGTCCGGCCGGCGTAGCGGGCGATGCCGGAGCAGCAGGGGCGGCCGGAGCGACCTTCGAGTCAAGGTCCGGCGCGGCCGGTGTTTCTGTCGTATCGCCATCCTCGTCTTCGTCTTTGGGCTGCTGCGGCGGCTGCTGCGGCGCTTTCTTGCGAATGTGGATGCCGCTGCTGTCGATGCGGATGTCGGCTTCGTCGTCCTTTACGATCGTGGAGCGCGGCTCGCCGTGCGAGTTCTTGTTCTTGACGACGACAACCTTTGACTTGGAGGCGAACAGGGCGTCGTCCAGCAGGGAGCCTGCGATGATGACAAGGATGGCGAACAGGACGAACTTCCACCATGAGAGCTGGGAGACCCAGCTCATCAGGCGCTCGAAGGCCTCGCGCAGTTGGTGGAGGATGACGGCGGCGTTACGTTTGATCGTGGCGATGAGTTCCGGGCGCATGCTGTGCTTATAAGAATAATTGTGACGACATTATTGCCGAGGTCGGACCCCGGGGAAAACCATTTCGCTCGGACTCAACCGGGCTTGCGCATGGCGACGCGCGGGGCGGCTTCGCGCAGCTTGGCGAGCTCGGCCTGGTCGAAGCGAGCCTTTTCCTCGTCGGTCATGCGTTTGGCCTTGATGACGACATGCGGCATGGCGGGGTTCGTCTGGACGGCCGGCTGGGCGGCCCAGGTGACCTGGGCAGTGACGGCGAGGAGGGCGGCAGCGGCAATGAGGCGGGCGGTTTTCATGTTGAGTTCCTTGCAGTAGCGTGATCGATGTTCGCACTGTAGGAAAACCGGCCATGCGCCGCCATCGGAATGCGACGGACTGCAAGAAACGCGGGATGGACGACCCGCTTCGGCGGCTGGACCGCTACTGAAAGCAAGCCCTTTGATGTTGCGTGAAGGCAATGCCCCAGCCCGAAAGCTTGCTAAACTTGCTGCCGCCAACAATAAGTCCGCCGCCACGAACGGCCGACATTCACGGGGCTCGCAGCCACCCGCCGCGCCGCCCTCGACCAATTCAAACGGAACGACAATGACCCTGATCCAACGCCTGGCCGCGGCGACGTTCGCGGCCTGCCTGATGTCCCCGCTTCCTCCTGCAGTCGCCGCAATCCCCAAACCGCCCGTCATGCGCCTCGGCGACGCCGTCAAGCCGCTTGCCTATGAACTCGCCGTGACCATGGTGCCGTCGGCGCCCGGCTTCGACGGCCGTGTCGAGATCGACGTGGACATCCAGCGTCCGCTCGACTTCTTCTGGATGAACGGC
>SPQI01000366.1 GCA_004570315.1 Oxalobacteraceae bacterium OM1
ACCTCAAGCCGGTCCAGCTCACACTCGATCCGGCCAACACCACGTACTCTGCGGAAGCGGGCGACACGCCGGCGCAAATCACCGTCACCGCGGTGGCGAGCGACGGCAAGCCGGACAGCTTTACCGTCACTTCGAGCAACCCGTCGGTGGTCAGCGTGAGCACCAGCGGCAAATATGTCACGCTCACGCCACTTGCCGCGGGTACGGCCAACATCGTGTTTGCCAGCGGTTCGGAGCCGAGTGTTACCCGCGCGATCGCGGCCACCATCCAGTCTGGCTTCACGCAGCCGACCGTGATCTATTCGGCACTGCCAGGCGCTGCCTTCCCCGCGCCACTAGACACGGCGGTCAACGTGGACGCGTCGCTCAAGCTGGTGTTCGACCAGCAGCCGCAGCTTGGCACCGGCGGCACCATCCGCATCTTCCGCAAGTCGGACGATGCGCTGGTCGACGTGATCCGCACCAGCGGCGAGACGGATGCGATCGGCTACCCAGGCCAGGCGCTGGTCCGCAAGGTCAACACGACGCCGATCAAGATCAATGGCAACACGGTAACGATCAAGCTGCACAGTAACAAGCTGGCCTATGGCACCGAGTACTATGTCGGGATTGCCGACGGGGTGTTTACTGGCGCAACGCTGGGCAGCACGCCGTTCAGAGGCATCGGCAAGCTGGCCGGCTGGACCTTCACCACGCGGGCGAGCGCTCCGGGCAGTAACAGTGTCACGGTCGCCGACGATGGTCCGGCCGATTTCCGCACGGTGCAAGGCGCGCTGAACTATGCGATGCAGAAATTCGCGAAGAGCGCGCCGGTGACGATCAACGTGCGCAACGGCACCTACGAGGAGCTGCTGTTCCTCAACGGCAAGGACAACGTGACGATCAAGGGCGAGAGCCGCGACGGCGTCGTGATCCAGTACATCAACTATGACAGGCTGAATCCGGGCACCGGCGGCAGCCAGTCCAGTTCCGCGCCCGGTTCGAGCAACGGCGGGCGCGCAGTCATGCTGGTGGAGTCGTCCGACATGCTGACCCTCGATACGCTGACGCTGAAGAACGCGACGATCCGCTCGTCGTCCATCTCGGCACAGGCGGAGACGATCTACTTCAACAGCGAGGGACGCCTGATCGCAAAGAACGCCAACTTCTACAGCGAGCAGGACACGCTGAACCTGAAGGGGTGGTCGTGGTTCTACCGCACCCTGGTGGCGGGCAATGTGGACTTCATCTGGGGCGGCAGCCATGCCGCGCTGTTTGAGGAGAGCGAAATCCGCTCTGTGGGCGACAGCGCCAACGCCAACAACGGCGGCTATGTGCTGCAAGCGCGCGTGCCGGCGGCAAACGACATCGGCTACGTGTTCCTCAACAGCACGCTGACCCATGGCCAGGGACCGGGCCCGCTGCATGGCGACGTCCCCGTTGGAGCCACTTACCTTGCCCGCAGCCAGGGCGGCGGGACGAGCTGGGACAACATTGCCTTCATCAACTGCAAGATGGATGCGCATGTGGCGCCCGCCGGCTGGGCCGGGCTGGGCGTGAACGGCCAGCCCGCGCCGAATCCCACCGTGCCGACCGCGGACGCGGGCTGGCGCGAGTATGGCAGCACCGACCTGCTGGGTGCGCCGCTGAACCTGGCGGCACGCGTGGGCGGCTACACGCTGTCGGACGACGAGGCAGCGAACCGCTTTACGACGCGCGCCAAGGTGTTCGCGGCCTATGGCAGCGGCGCGGGCTGGAATCCGCAGCCCTGACCGGATCAACGCAGCTACCTAGCGCCCCGGCCGTGCCAATGGCCGGGGCGTTTTTTTTGGCGCTGTCACCGTTACCTGTGGGGGGCGTAGGGTAGGCAGGGTGAGGCTGGCCAGTGGCCGGCCGAAAGCCCACGCGTTCAGCGATGGCATGCCATATCCCGACTGGTTCCATCGTGGGCGTTCGTAACGTCGGCCACTGGCCAACTTCACCCCGCCCACCCTACGAAACCCACATTTAGCGGTGACATAGCGTTTTTTTGCCGAATTAGAGGGATCATTCAATAAGTGTTGCTTTTAGGAACATTTAACCCTCCGGCCGTCGACTCGTTCCCAGCTTAGTCGTATGATATTTGTTTTCGTAAATATCCGTTCCAAAATTGCAACTTCTGGAAAATAGGAGAAGAAGGACGATGTGGCTTGCAAATTTAAGGATCGGCAACCGACTGGCGCTAGGATTCGGCATCATTTGCGCGTTGCTCATGTTAATTGTCGGATTGGCCATCACCATGCTGGGACGCATCGATCAGGGCACACAAGAGATTGCCCACAATCGCATGCCGAGAATCGAAACGAGCAACAAGTTGTTGCATGAAATTAACAAAGTGGCGATCGCGGTACGCAACATCATGCTGACCGACGACGCTGCGGACAAGCAGGCGCAACGGGAAATGATTGCGTCCTCGCACCGAGCCGCGAAAGAGCTCCTAGACAATCTGGACAGGACGCTCCAATCGGCCAAGGGCAGGCAAATACTGGAGGAGGTGAAGCGCTACAACGACGTCTACCTGCAAGGGATCGATCAACTGGTGCGTATGATCGATTCCGGTGACAAGGCCGGCGCGGAAACCTACCTGGCCAAACAACTGCGCCCGCAGCTGGCCGCCCTCCAAGGGGCGGTTAACGAGCAAATTGGCGTCCAAACCGA
>SPQI01000072.1 GCA_004570315.1 Oxalobacteraceae bacterium OM1
GTGGCGGACTGGTCCTCGGCTGCCTGCTGGCGGCGCTGGTGCTGCGTGGCAGCAAGGACGCGCGCTGGCTGCCCGGCGGCGCACTGGCGCTCGCTGTCCTGGCCGCCTTCTTCCTGTATCGGCAGGTCAGCGACAACATGCGCGACACGCATCGCATGGCGCGCAACTTCTACGGCAGCCTGCGCACGGTCGATGTGCGCGACGCGGAAAGCGGCGATGCCATCCGGCAGCTCTACCACGGCGCCATCCGCCACGGCGAGCAGTACACCGCGCCCGAATGGCGCGACGAGCCGACCAGCTACTACGGTCCGCTCTCGGGCATCGGCCTGGTGCTGCAGGAAGACACGGAAGGCCCGCGCCGGGTCGGGCTCATCGGCCTCGGCGCCGGCACGCTGGCCGCCTACGGACGGGAAGGGGACCGCTACCGCTTCTACGAAATCGACCCGCAGGTCATCGAGATCGCCCGCAAGGACTTCAGCTTCCTGCAGGACAGCCCGGCGCGCATCGACATCGTGCAGGGCGACGCGCGCCTGATGCTGGAGCGCGAACCGTCGCAGGGCTTCGACGTGCTCGCCATCGACGCCTTCTCGGGCGACTCGATTCCCGTCCACCTCATCACGCGGGAAGCGATGCGCGTTTACCTCAAGCACCTGCGGCGCGACGGCATCCTTGCCTTCCACGTCACCAACCGTTTCCTGCAGCTGGCGCCGGTGGTGCGGCGCCTGGCGGACGATGCCGGATTGCATGCGGTCCTGGTCAGCGACGACGGCAAGGACAGCACCGGGCATGCCACCGATTGGGTGCTCGTTTCGCGGCAGCGGGCGCGGCTGTTCCAGCCGCTGCTGGATGCTTCGGCGCAGGACATCGAGCCGCTGCCGGGACTGCGGGTCTGGACCGACGACTTCAACAACCTGTTCGATGTCTTGAAGTAATCGGCCTGGCGAAACCTTGTTGCCCGCTGCCCCATCCAAGCAGCATGGACACACATTCTTCCCATTCCGCCGCCCGCCCCGGCGCCCGCGAAGCCATCCTCGCACTCGAACCGGAAATCCTCGCCGCCATCGAAGGCACCGAGCAGGGCGCCTTCGCCTTCGAGCAGGCCAACATGAAAGGGCCTTCCCACATCGCGGCCATCATTGCGATCGACGAAGACGATCAGCCGTCCAACATGGTGTCCTTCCATGCCTACGTGGAAATCGAGGATGCCGACGAGCACCAGGTGGAGGCCGAACTGCGTGCGACCTGCGAGCGGCTGCCGCTGGACGGCAAGGGCTGGCGTGCCGTGCGGCTCGACGTGATCGATGCCGGACCGCTGCCCATGGGCGGCTAGACTGCACTCGCGCGCTCACCCGAGACGCGCTCATTTCGAAGAAGCGCAACGCCGCATCGGCCCGGACCAGCTGGTATCCGCTTGAGATTGCAGAAAGGCCTGCGCCGCAATTGCATTACAGTGAATGCAAGGCTTGCGGCCGGACGATTGATGTCGTCCGCGCCGGGCGAGCCACGGAGGCGGCATGCGTATCGGCGGGTTCCTTCCGGCAGCGATCCTGCGGCGGTGGCGCATCGCCTGCGTCGTGCTGCTCGCCCTGGCATTGCCGTTTGGAAGCGTGGCGGACGCGCCGCCGGTGCCGGGCGCCACGCCCCATGTCACGGTGCTGACGATCGACGGCGTCATCGGTCCCGCCACCGCCGACTACGCAGTGCGCGGCATCGCCCGTGCCGAACGCAGCGGCAGCCGCCTCGTCATCCTCGTCCTCGACACGCCCGGCGGGCTCGACACCGCCATGCGCTCCGTGATCAAGGCCATCCTCGCGTCCGCGGTGCCGGTCGCCACCTATGTCGCGCCAAGTGGCGCGCGGGCCGCCAGCGCGGGCACCTACATCCTCTACGCGAGCCACATCGCCGCCATGGCGCCGGGTACCAATCTGGGGGCCGCCACGCCTGTGCGCATCAGCGGCGAGTCGGAGCCCGAACCGGGTGGCGCATCGCAGCAAGGAAGACCGAAAGCCGGAGGCGTGAAGGGGAACGAACCGCCTAACGAATCGAAAGGCCGCGAGTCGGCCATGACGCGCAAGCAGGTCAACGACGCGGCGGCCTACATCCGCGGATTGGCACAACTGCGCGGGCGTAACGCCGACTGGGCCGAACGCGCGGTGCGCGAAGCGGTCAGCCTGTCGGCCGACGACGCCTTGCGCCTGCATGTCATCGATGTGATCGCGCCGGACGTCGCCACGCTCGCGGCCCGCGTCGATGGCAAGACGGTCAACCTGCACGGCGCCGACATGCGCCTGAAGACGACCAGTGCCGCATTCGATCATGCGGACCCCGACTGGCGTACACAGCTTCTCGCAGTGATCACGAACCCCTCGCTCGCGCTGCTGCTGATGACCGTTGGCGTGTACGGCCTCATCTTCGAGTTCATGAGTCCGGGCGCGGTGGCGCCGGCGGTGGTCGGCGGGATCTGCCTGCTGCTGGGGCTCTACGGCGTGCAGCTGCTGCCGGTGAACTATGCCGGCCTCGCCCTCGTCCTGCTGGCGCTCGGGTGCATGGCCGCCGAAGCCTTCCTGCCCAGCCATGGCGTGCTCGGGGCGGGCGGCACGATCGCTTTCGTGGCCGGCGCCCTCATTCTCATCGACACCGACCAGCCCGGCTTCGGCGTGCCGCTGCCCCTGAT
>SPQI01000371.1 GCA_004570315.1 Oxalobacteraceae bacterium OM1
CACACAAGATCTGGCAGTGCATGTTCACCAACGAGAAGCCGGGCGGACACGGCGAGCGTTCGGTCGCCATCGGCACCATCGACATGGCGATCTGGGATGCCGTTGCCAAGATCGAGGACAAGCCGCTGTTCCGCCTGCTGGCCGAGCGCTATGGCGACGGCACCGTGAACAAGCGCATCTTCGTGTATGCGGCCGGCGGCTACTACCATCCGGGCCAGAATCTGGACGCGCTGAAGGACGAGATGCGCAGCTACCTCGACCGCGGCTACACGGTCGTCAAGAAGAAGATCGGCGGCGCCTCGCTCGACGAAGACCTGCGCCGCATCGACGCCATCATGTCCGTGCTGCAGGACGGACAGAAGCTCTGCGTGGACGCCAACGGCCGCTTCGACATGGACACCGCCATCGCCTATGCCAAGGCGCTCTCGCAATACGACCTGTTCTGGTACGAGGAGCCGGGCGATCCGCTCGACTTCGAATTGCAGGCCGTGCTGCGCAACTACTACGACAAGCCCATGGCGACCGGCGAGGACCTGTTCTCCATGCAGGACGCGCGCAACCTCATCCGCTACGGCGGCATGCGCCCCGACCGCGACTGGCTGCAGTTCGACTGCGCACTGAGCTACGGTCTCGTCGAATACCTGCGCACGCTCGACATGCTGCGCCAGCACGGCTGGTCGCCGAGCCGCTGCATTCCGCACGGCGGCCACCAGATGTCGCTCAACATCGCGGCCGGCCTCGGCCTCGGCGGCAACGAGTCCTATCCGGACCTGTTCCAGCCCTTCGGCGGCTTCCCGGACGGTGTGCAGGTCGTCGACGGCCACGTCACCATGCCGGAACTGCCGGGCATCGGCTTCGAGGGCAAGGCGAATCTCTATGCGGAGATGAAGGCCATTGCCAGTTGATTAACGCGGCGACGGAAAAGTGCCGCCGCGCTTGACGGCGAGCGGCACAACTGTATTAATGCACAGTACTTTTCCGTGTGCCCGCCCTTGCCTCTCGATACCCCCGCCGCCGATCCTTTCGCGTTATTGAAGGAGCAACAACGCGCCGCCGTCGACTACGGCATCGCTGCGCCGGCCGCCGGCCCGCTGCTCGTCATCGCCGGTGCCGGCTCCGGCAAGACCAATACCCTCGCTCATCGCGTTGCCCGCCTCGTGCAGCGCGGCGCCGATCCGCAACGCATCCTGCTGCTGACCTTCTCGCGCCGCGCCGCGAGCGAGATGGAGCGCCGCGCCGGCGGCGTGCTGGCGAAGGTGCTCGGCACCGGCAGCGCTGCGCCGCAATTGCCGTGGGCCGGCACCTTCCACAGTATCGGCGCGCGCCTGTTGCGCGAATACGCCGACAGCATCGGACTCGACGAATCCTTCACCATCCACGACCGCACCGACGCCGAAGACTTGATGAGCCTCGTGCGGCATGACATCGGCCTGTCGCAGACAAAGAGTCGCTTTCCAATGAAAGGGACCTGCGTGTCGATCTATTCGCGCGTGGTGAACACGCGCGAGCCGTTGAAGGAGGTGCTGCAATCGACCTTCCCGTGGTGCGCGCAATGGGAGGAGGAACTCAAGCGCCTGTTCGGCGCCTACGTCGAAGCCAAGCAGGCGCAGAACGTGGTCGATTACGATGACCTGCTGCTGTTCTGGTCCGAGATGATGGCCGACCCCGAACTCGCGCGGCATGTGGGCAGCCGTTTCGACCATGTGCTGGTGGACGAGTACCAGGACACCAACCGCCTGCAGGCCGACATCCTGCTCGCACTGAAGCCGGACGGCGCCGGCGTGACCGTGGTCGGCGACGATGCGCAGTCGATCTATTCCTTCCGCGGCGCGACGGTGCGCAACATCCTCGACTTCCCGCACCAGTTCACGCAGCCGGCCACCGTCATCGCGCTGGAGCGCAACTACCGCTCTACGCAGCCCATCCTCGATGCGTCCAATGCCGTGATCGCCCATGCGCGCGAGCGCCATGCAAAGACCTTGTGGACCGATCGCAGCGCGGGTGCAAAGCCGCAGCTCGTCGTGGTGCCGGACGAAGCCGACCAGGCCCGCTGGGTCGCCGGCCGCGTGCTGGAGCATCGCGAGACCGGCATGGCGCTGAAGTCGCAGGCCGTGCTGTTCCGCACCGCTACGCACAGCGCCGCGCTGGAGTTGGAACTGGCCCGGCGCAACATTCCCTTTGTGAAGTTCGGCGGCCTGAAATTCCTTGAGGCGGCGCATGTGAAGGACCTGCTGGCGCTGCTGCGCTTCGTGCAGAATCCGCGCGGCCGCATGGCGGGATTCCGCAGCGTGCAGCTGCTGCCCGGCATCGGGCCCGCCACCGCCACGCGCCTGCTCGATGCGATGGCCGATGCCGAAGCGCCGCAGACCGTGCTGGAGCAGTTCGAGGCGCCCGCCGCCGCGGCCGCCGAGTGGGCCGGCTTCGTGCAGGCCTACGGCAACCTGCGCCATCCGCAGCTGAAGTGGCCCGCCGACCTCGAACTTGCAAAGGCCTGGTATCTGCCGATGCTGGAGCGCCTGTACGACGACGCGCAAGTCCGCGCCAACGACATCGAGCAGCTCGTGCGCCTGGGCGCCGGCTACGCGTCGCGCGAGCAGTTCCTCGAGGAGCTGACCCTGGACCCGCCGGCCGCCACCAGCGACGAAGCCGGTCCCCCCGGCCTCGACG
>SPQI01000330.1 GCA_004570315.1 Oxalobacteraceae bacterium OM1
GCGCTCGCCATCCTGCGCGATGCGCAGCCCGGCGTGGTGCTGCTCGACTTGCAGCTCGCCGCGGGCAGCGGCCGCGAGGTGTTGCAGGCGCTGGCGGCACGCCGCTCGGGAACGCGCGTCTTCGTGGTGACCAACCACGTCGACTTCCTGATCCGTCGCCACTGCCTGCAGGAAGGCGCGCACGGCTTCTATGACAAGAGCCACGATCTCGCCCGATTGCAGGAAGACCTGCGCCAACTTGCCGGTCTCTCTGCCGGCATTGCCACAGCAACGTAGTCAGAAAGGAGACAAGATGAATCTCAACAGCATGAAGGTCGGCACGCGGCTCGCGCTCGGCTTCGGCACGATCCTCGTGTTCCTCGCCGGGATTGCCGTCATGGGGCTGCGCAGCATGCGCGAAATCGAGGAACGTCTCGATGACATTGTCAACGCGAACAACGTGGAAACCAGCCTCGTGATGACGATGCGGGCCACCGTGTTCGAACGCGCGCTGGCCGGCCGCAACATCGCCATGCTGACCGAGGCGGCGCAGATGCAGCCGGAGGTCGAGCGCATCAAGGCCCAGGAGCAGAAATACGCTGGCGCGCAGGAAAAGCTGGAGCGCATGTTCAGCACCCTGGCGGATACGACGCCAGAAGAAAAGGCGATGCTTTCCCGCATCCGGCAGGGGGAAGCCGCGACCTTGCCGCTGCTCTCGAAAGCGGTCGAGCTCGGGGTCGCCAACAAGAACGAAGAGGCCGCGCGCGTGATGATGTTCGAAGTGCGGCCGCGCCAGTTCGAATGGCTCGGGGCGCTCGGCGAACTGGCCGCCTTCAAAGAGAAGCTGAATGCAAAGGCCGCTGCGGATGCCGAGGCGGCCTATCGCAGCGCGCGCCACACCATGATGCTGCTGGGTCTGGTCGCCCTGGCAATCGGCGTTGCGGCAGCCTACGCCATCACCCGCAGCCTGCTCAAGCAGCTCGGCGGCGAGCCCGACTATGCACTCGCGATTGCCACGCGCATTGCTGCCGGCGACCTCGCCGAACCGGTGCGCACCCGCGACGGCGACCGCAGCAGCATGCTGTTCGCCATCAGCGCGATGCGCGACAGCCTGTGCCGCATCGTGTCCGAAGTGCGCAGCGGCACCGACACCATCGCCACCGCATCGACGCAGATTGCGGCCGGCAATCTCGATCTGTCGTCGCGCACGGAAGAACAGGCCAGCTCGCTGGAGGAAACGGCGTCGTCGATGGAGGAGCTGACCTCGACGGTGAAGCAGAACGCCGACAACGCGCGCCAGGCCAACCAGCTGGCGGTCTCGGCATCGGCCGTCGCCGAGGAAGGCGGCGCCGTCGTGGCGAACGTGGTGCAGACGATGGGTTCGATCAACGAGTCCTCGCGCAAAATCGTGGACATCATCGGCGTCATCGACGGCATCGCGTTCCAGACCAACATCCTTGCGTTGAATGCGGCGGTGGAAGCGGCGCGGGCCGGCGAGCAGGGACGCGGCTTCGCGGTGGTGGCGTCCGAGGTGCGCAGCCTGGCCCAACGCTCCGCGAACGCCGCGAAGGAAATCAAGTCGCTGATCGACGACTCGGTGGAGAAAGTCGAAGCCGGTTCGCGGCTCGTCGACCAGGCAGGGCAGACGATGGAGCAGGTCGTCGGCAGCGTGCGCCGCGTGACCGACATCATGCAGGAGATCGAAGCGGCCACGCAGGAGCAGACGACGGGCATCGAGCAGATCAACCAGGCGATCTCGCAGATGGATCAGGTAACGCAGCAGAACGCCGCGCTGGTGGAGGAAGCCTCGTCCGCCGCGGAAGCGATGCGCGAGCAGGCATCTGCACTGGTGCAGACGGTGAGCGTATTCAAGCTGGATACCGTGAACGCCCCGGCGCTCGCCGCTGCATCGCGTGCACCGCGCGTGCCCGCCAAGACCGCATCGCAGCCGCGCCGTCAGGCGCTGGCCGCGGCGGGCGATGAATGGGAAACCTTCTAAGTACGACGCAAGCGGGCTAGGTCATGTCCGCGACGGATGCGGCCTGTTCCACCGTAACGGCCTTGCGTGCAAGCAGGCGCACGCCTTCGGCGGCGAAGACGCGGATCTGCACGGCGAAGGTCGTGGCCGGCAGCTCGAATTCGAGCGCGCAGGTGAACGGGCCGTCAGTGCGCACGGCGCTCCGGTCCAGCGCACGAATCGCCAGCACCCGGCATTCGTTGCCCGCCACCACGTCGACCGCGCCAGCGTTATCGGCCGGCATGCCGTCAGGCAGCAGCAAACTCACGGCAAGGCGATGCCGGCCGGGCGGCAGCGGCGCATAGGGGCCGTAGAGCAGGGCGCCGGCGTGGCCGTTGGAATCGAACCAGGTCTCGCCCTGCCGCAGGACTTCGACGCCTGCCAGGCTCTTGACGCGATTCCAGCGCTGCGGCCAGGCGAGCTCGAACAGTTCCTGCACGCGTTGCCGCAGGCGTGCGGCTTCGGGACGCCGCTCGGCGCGGCGGGCTTCCATCCACCAGATGAAGGCGCGATCGGGATCGTCGTGGGCGAGCTTCGCGCGACGCTGCGCCGGCCATCTGCCGGATGATTTCAGCGCTTCGAACGGCAGCGTTGCGTCGGTCTGCGGATCGGCGCACAGCCAGATGCCGTGACTGTGTGTCACGTCGAAGCCGGCC
>SPQI01000306.1 GCA_004570315.1 Oxalobacteraceae bacterium OM1
CCCACGAGCGGCGCCAGAGCGCGCGCTACCTGCGCCAGCCGCGTGCGCAGGCGGTCGCGGCTCAGTGCCAGCCGCTCGGCCGTTATCGGCTTGAGGAGGTAGTCCATCGCGCCCTGTTCGAAGGCGTCCAGCGCGTACTGGTCGTACGCCGTCACGAACACGATATGGCAGCGGTTGTACAGCTGCCGCGCCGCGTCGATGCCGCTCATGCCGGGCATGCGGATGTCGAGGAAGGCGATGTCGGGACGGTGCTGCTGCGCCAGCGCGACCGCTTCGACACCATTGGCCGCTTCGGCCACGATCGACAGTTCCGGCCACACGGCCTGCAGGCGTGCGCGCAGCAGGTCGCGCATCGGTTCCTCGTCGTCCGCGATCAGCGCGGTGATCGGGCGTTCTGCTGCAGCCATCATGCGTCCTCCATCATTTTGTAGGGCAGGCGGATCGAGGCGCAGGCGCCGCCGAGCGGCAATGCCTCGATCACCAGTTCGGCGCTTGTGCCGTACAGCAGCTGCAAGCGCTCGCGGATGTTGGAAAAGCCCACGCCTTCGTCGGCATGCGGGTCGATGCCGACGCCGTCGTCGCACACGTCCACGTGCAGGGTCGCGCCCTCCACATGCGCGCGCACCTCGATCGTGCCGCCCTCGATCTTGGGCTCCAGCCCGTGCTTGATCGCGTTCTCGACCAGCGGTTGCAGCAGCATCGGCGGCACGCGTGTCTCGCGCAGGATGTCCGGCAGATCGAAGGTGAACGACAAGCGCGAACCCATGCGCACCGACATGAGGCCGAGGTAGGCCTCCATCAGGCTGAACTCGTGCGCCAGCGTGGCGGTTTGGGAACGCGACGACACCAGCGTGGCGCGCAGGTAGTGAATCAGCTGGTCGAGCATGTGCCGCGCCCGCGGCGGATCGACGACGATCAGGCCCTGCAGGTTGGCGAGGGTATTGAACAGCATGTGCGGCTCGATCTGCGCCTGCAGCATCTGCAGCTGTGCCTGCAGCGCCTGCTTCTCGATGGCGTTGGCGCGCGCCTCCAGCATGGCGATGCGGCTGCGGTTCCAGAAGATGTAGCTGCCGAAGGCACAGGCCAGGATGGTGACGATCAGCGGGCCGACGAGATTCTGCGTCGCCATGCGGAAACCTTCGCCCGGCGACATGCCGAAGATGGTGGTGGCAAGCGACATGCCGATGAAATACGACGCCGGCGCGCTGACGCCAAGCAGGCCGAGAAAGGGCAGCTTGGGCGGCTTGTTGTCGCCCCACAGCACCAGCCGCGTGCCGTCGATCAGCGTTTGCGCCGTCAGCCCGATGCACATCGATGCCACCAGGTTGGGCAGGAAACTGCCGACCCGCATGACGAAGGTGATCACCACCGCGATCATGCAGTTGAAGGCCACCGTCAGCGCGAAATGGCGCAGGAAGTGCTGCAGTCGGCCGGGTTTGCGCTGGATCAGCGCACTGAGGGCGGTAGTGCTCATGAACGTTCGCGGTAGCGTTGGACTTCCTTCTCGATCAGGCGCTCCTTCCAGCCGGCAGGCGCGTTCAGGAAGACGCCGATCGCGTGGAATAGTAACCCGATTCCCCAGCCGAACATCGGCCATTGCGCCCACCAGCGATCCGGCGTGACCACGAGGTTGATGAGGCAGAGGCCGGCAGTGATGACGGCGAAGGTTAGGGCATGAACATAGAGCCCGATCTTGCGGCCGGCATGGCGGCGGATGTCTTCGTAGCGCGGTTCTTGCATGACGGCCTCCTCAATTCCAGAGCAGCTGGCCGAGCAGGCGTGCCGGCATCAGGCTGAAAAAGCCGGCGATCACCAGCCCGGCGTAGTTGGCGCTCATCGCGCGACGATGCACATGGATGCGGCCGCGCATGGCGGCGAAGACGGCCAGCGGAATCGTGGTCAGCACCACCACCGAGAGGATGTGAATCCACGAGAAATGCCCGGTGGTGCGGATGCCCAGCGACGTGAGGGCGGCCAGCAACATGAGCATGGCCCAGGAACGGCCGAGGAGGCGGTGCCGCAGCGAACCTTTCTTCGCGCTGAAGGCGGCAGCACCGATGGCCAGCGCGGCGACGGCGGCTGCGACATGGATGACGACGACAGGTGTGGCTTGCATGATGTCCTCCGGCTCGAAACGATGGAGGAAGTATTCGGCAGCGCGGAGGGCGATGCGAGCGGAATGCGACGAAGCGGTGGAATCCGGCGCGAATCGCCGGAAAGCCGGAGCAATCCGGAAAAAATCAGAACCCGACGGCCTGTCCGTCGCGGCGCGGATCGCTGGCGGCGACGTAGCCGTCCTGCAATTTCCAGACGAACTGGCCGGCACCGAAGTCCATTCCCTTGGCGGCATCCCATTCCACCAGGTGGCCGCGCGCCTGCAGTTCGGCCACGGTGTCGGCCGGCATGGTGTGCTCGATGTCCACCGTGCGCCCGCGCTGCACCCGCCAGCGCGGCGCATCGCAGGCCGCCTGCGGCTGCTGGCGGTGCTGCAGCATGCGCACCAGCGTCTGCACGTGGCCTTGCGGCTGCATGTTGGCGCCCATCACGCCGAAACTCATTTGCGGCTGGCCATCGCGGGTGAGGAAGCCCGGCATGATGGTGTGGAAAGGTCGCTTGCCCGGAGCCACGCAGTTGGCATGC
>SPQI01000121.1 GCA_004570315.1 Oxalobacteraceae bacterium OM1
GCATGCTGCCGTGCCGTCCGATCTGCCGCTCGCCGGCCGCGTCGGCTTCCGCTGCATGACACCCGACCGCCTCCCGCTTGCCGGGGTCGTGCCCGACATGCAGGCCGCGATCGCCGGCAGCCGTCTGCGCGACGTCCCGCGCCTGCCCGGCCTGCATGCGCTGCTCGGCTACGGTTCGCGCGGCATCATCTGGGCGCCATTGATGGCGGAACTGCTGGCCGCTCAGCTCGAAGCCGAACCGCTGCCGCTGGAACGTGAATTGAAGGACGCGCTCGATCCCGCGCGTTTCGCCCTGAAAGCCCATCGCCGCCGTTGAATGGAGATTGCATGCAGCGCCTGATCGAAATCCGTTCCTACAAACTAATGCCGGATACTGCCGCCGCCTTCCACGACATCATGTCGAACAAGGCCGTGCCCATGCTGCAGGAATGGCATACCGATGTCGTCGCCTACGGACCCTCGGCGCACGAGCCCGATAGCTATTTCCTGATCCGCGCCTACAATGACCTTGCCGACCTCAATGCGCAGCAGGAGGCGTTCTACGGCTCCGACGCCTGGCGGCAAGGCCCACGCGTGGAACTGCTCGCCTGCATCGAGACCTATCTGAACACCGTCGTGTGGCTCGGCCCGGAAGCCATCGAAGACATGCGCCGGCGCAACGCATCCTGATCTGCGCTGCGGCAAGGCTGCGGCGGATCGGCGGAATGAATCCGGCCGCCGTTTGTCTATCGAGCAAGAGTCGAAAACATTCGCTTGCCAGGGAGATCCGATGCCGAAACCGCTCAAGATCATTCTCATCGCGCTCGGCGTGCTGCTGGCGCTGATGCTGGCCGCCGCCGCGTATTTCGCCGCCACCTTCAATCCCAACGACTACAAGCCGCAGCTGATCCGCCTCGTGCAGGAAAAGAAGCAGCGCACGCTGGAGATTCCCGGCGACATCAAGCTGAGCTTCTTTCCCAAGCTTGGCGTCGACCTCGGCAAGCTGCGGCTCTCGGAGCATGGGGGTAGCGGCGAGTTTCTCTCCGTCGAGAGCGCGAAGGTGTCGCTGGCCCTGTTGCCGCTGCTGTCGAAACGCTATGTCGTGGACCAGGTGCGCGTCGATGGCCTGCGCGCGCACATCGTGAAGTTCAAGGACGGCAGCACCAACTATGACGATCTGCTCGCAAAGGACGAAGCCACGCCCCAGCCGCAGCAGCAGCCACAGCAGGAACCGGTTTCCTTCGACGTCGGCGGCGTGCGCATCACCAACGGCAGCGTGCTCTACGAAGACCGCCAGGCCGGCCGCACCATCGACCTGTCGAAACTGCAAGCCGAAACGGGGCGCATCGCCGACAACGCCGACAGCCGCATCGACCTGTCCGCCGACGTGCGCAGCAATACGCCGCAGGCCGACGCCAAGCTCGGGTTGAAGAGCGGTTTCCGTTTTGACCGTGCGGCCAAACGGGCTGCCTTCAAGGACATGGCCTTGCGTGTCGACGGCGCTGTCGCCGGCATCGATACCCTGAGCCTGCAAGTCAACGGCAGCGCCGACTTGCGGCCGGAGGCGAAGCGGGTGCAGCTCGACGGCATCAAGCTCGTCGCCAGCGGCAAGGAAGCGGGCAAACCCATCGACGTGAAGCTCGACATCCCGCAGCTCACCGTCAACGACAAGCAGGTCACGAGCGGCAAGATCGGCGGCGAGCTGTATTTCACCTCCGGCACGAAAGCGATTTCCGCCGTCTTCAATGCCCCCGCGTTCGACGGTTCGCCCGACGCCTTCCGGCTGCCGGCGATCAATCTGGATTTGGGCGTGAAGGACGGCGAGCTCGACGCCAGGGCCAAGGTCAGCGGTGCTCTCTCGGGCGACATCGGCAAGCTGGCGTTTTCCTCGCCGAAACTCAACCTGGCGCTGTCGGGGCAGAAGGGCAGCACCGTGCTGCGCGGCTCGCTGACGACGCCCCTCGTGCTCGATCTCGAGAAGAAGCTTGTCGAATTGTCCAACATCGCGGTCGACTTCACCTTGCCCAATCCGCGCGGTGGCCCGATGGCGCTCACCGCCGCCGGCAAGGCGAACTACGACCTCGGCAAGAAGGACGGCTCTGCCACGCTGAAAGGCAAGCTCGACGAAAGCAGCTTCGACGCGAAGCTCGGTCTCGCCGGCAGCCCCTCGCGCTACCGGGCCGACATCGGCATCGACCGGATCGACGTGGACCGCTATCTCGCCCAGGCGCCGGCGCCTGTGCCCGCGCCCAAGGCGCCCGCCCCGGCGTCCGCACCGGAGAAGCCTTTCGACCTCTCCGCCTTGCAGGATCTGCATGCCGACGGCGCGGTGCGCATCGGTGCACTGAAAGTGAAGAACATCCGCAGCGCGAACGTGCGCTTCGCGCTGCATGCGGACAGCGGCAAGGTGAACATCGATCCCTTCAACGCCAGTCTCTACGGCGGCACGGTGAGCGGCGCCATGTCGGCCGCCGCCACCCACCCGGCGCGCTTCACGCTCAGGCAGACGCTGACCGGCATTGCGATCGGACCGCTATTGAAAGATGCGACCGGCAAGGACCCGCTGGAAGGCAAGGGCAATGTCGCGCTCGATGTGATAACCAGCGGCGACACGGCGACTGCGCTGCGCCGCGCGCTCGGCGGCACGGCGCGGCTGGAAC
>SPQI01000243.1 GCA_004570315.1 Oxalobacteraceae bacterium OM1
TCTCCAAGGCGAGCCGGTACAATACGCAATCATGAGCAAGGCATTTGTCAAGGAATCGGACGACGACGATGACGACCTGGAAGCGGGCGCACCCCCGATTCCGGCCGGCACGAAGAATTACATGACGCCGCAGGGGCACAAGCGCATGAAGGACGAGCTGCTGCACCTGATCGACGTCGAGCGTCCGGAAGTCGTGAAAGTCGTGTCCTGGGCGGCGTCGAACGGCGACCGGTCGGAGAACGGCGACTACATCTACGGCAAGCGGCGGCTGCGCGAGATCGACCGCCGCATCCGCTTCCTGACCAAGCGCCTGGATAAGGCCGAAGTGGTGGATCCCAGCGTCCACTACGGCAACGACCAAGTGTTCTTCGGAGCTACCGTCACCTACGAGAACCTGGCCGGCGAAGAACACACGGTGACCATCGTCGGCATCGACGAGCTGGACCCGTTGAACGGCAAGATCAGTTGGATTTCCCCGGTAGCCCGCGCCCTTACCAAGGCCCGCGAGGGGGAAACGGTGGTGCTGCGCACGCCCGCGGGCGTCGACGAGCTCACCATTCTGGAAGTGAAATATCCTGCACCCTGAGCATCGGCTCGGGGTTCCCAGCGGCCACCAGCCGCGCCTGCACGACCAAGCCTGACCGGGCCGGACACGCATGTCGCCACGCCGTCATCGACGCGGCGCAGACTCGCATGCGCATCATCCTCGACACTCGGAACAGACTCATGGCCATCGCCTATTCGAACCTCAACCATGCCCTGCGTGTGCCGCTCGCGGCGGAAGTCCATTCGCGGCCCTTCCTGCGGCTCGACGCGCCGGAAAGCCTCACGCACCTCGCCGTCTACATGCGCGACGCCGACGAGCCGGGCGGCCCCGACGCCGCGCAGCAGCATGCTCGCCTGACGGCGCTCTGCCGGCACTTCGGCGTGACGCCGCCGGCACCCGAAGCCAAATATTTCTTCCACGATTTCGGCCGCTTCCGCCTGAAATGGGAATGCCACACCGAATTCGCCACCTATACCTTCGCGCAGCGCCAGGATCCGGGCACCTCGCTCGCGGACGCCTTCCAGCGCATGCCGCTCGGCCAGGTGCCGCAGGAATGGCTGCTCGGCCTGCAGGGACGCATCATGGTCGCCGCACACGTCGTGCTCGAGCATGGCGTGCTGCCGCAGGATGCCTTCGCACAGAGCCTGCGGCATGTGTTCGAGGGACCCAACATCGTCGCCGCGCGGGTGCTCGACGGCGGCGAGATTTGGACCGACTTCCTGATCCAGTCCGACGGCTTCAGCCGCTTCGTGGTGCGCGACGTCGACCTGCACGAGCAGCAGTCCGGGCGACTGGTGCAGCGCATGCTCGAAATCGAGACCTATCGCATGATGGCCTTGCTCGGCCTGCCGCATGCGCAGCGCGCGACGCCAGCCTTGAATGGCATCGAGAACCAGCTGGCGACGCTCACCGCCGCGATGGTCGACACGGCTGGCCCGCTGACCGACGAACGCTCGGCCGACCTCGCCGCCGACACCGATAACGAGCAGGCGCTGCTCAGCCGCATCACCGGCCTCGCTGCCCGCATCGAGAAGCTCGCGCTCGACAACAGCTACCGGTTCTCCGCGTCGCAGGCGTATTTCCGGTTGGTGCACGCGCGCATCGAGGAATTGCGCGAGGCGCGCATCGACGGCTTCCCGACCATCGGCGAATTCATGGACCGGCGCCTCACGCCCGCGATGAACACCTGCGCGGCCATCGCGCACCGCCAGGAGGCGCTGGCCGAGCGCATTGCCCATACCAACGACCTGCTGCGCACGCGCGTGGGCATCGTGCAGGAGCGGCAGAATCGCCAGATCCTGCAGTCGATGAACACGCGTGCCGCCCAGCAGCTCAAGCTGCAGCAGGCGGTGGAAGGCCTGTCGGTGGCGGCGATTTCCTACTATGTGATCGGCTTGCTCAGCTACGCCGGCAAGGCGCTGAAGGCGGCCGGCTGGCCGGTGAACCCGGATCTAGCGACCGGCGTGCTTGTGCCGGTCATTGCAGGGGCGGTGTGGCTGGGATTGCGTCGTATGCATAGGCATATCGACGCAGCCTGATCTTGCTTAAGCGCGTTCGCGGAGGATGCGCTCCACACCTGGCACGCGCCTCACGTTGCGCATCACGCGGGCGAGGTGAATGCGGTCGTCGACCTGGATGGTGAAGCGGAGCAGTTTCATCGTGTGGTCGCGGTCGTCGTCCATGCCGACGTAGACGATGTTGGCGTCCGATTCGCCGATCTCCGCCGCCACGTGCGCCAGGACGCCTTTCTCATTGCGCACCAGGACCTTCACGCGGCAGTCGAAGCGGCGGCCGAGGTCGTGGCCCCAGACGAGGTCGATCCAGCGGTCCGGCTCCTTGCTGCGTTGGCGCTTGGCGATGTCGCAGTCGCTCGCGTGAACCATGATGCCCTGGTCGCGCCGCAGCTGGCCGAAGATGGTGTCGCCCGGGATCGGCTGGCAGCACGGCGACAGTTGCACCGAGGTGCCTTCGTTGCCGTAGATGACCACCGGATCGAGCTTGCCGGCGTCGTCGGCGTGCTGCGGCAGCGGTGCGCCGGTTTCGGACTCCATCAGCCCGCGGATATGACGCGCCACCAGCGTGGCCATGCG
>SPQI01000341.1 GCA_004570315.1 Oxalobacteraceae bacterium OM1
GCATGTGGAACGACCACATCTGGTACGAGTCCTCCAACGCCACCAAGAACTGGACAGTCGAAGGCGGCGCCATGAAAATCTGGCCGCAGCGCGACGCCAGTGGCAATTTCTTCAACCGCACCATCGACACCGACGGCAAGTTCCAGCAGCAGTACGGCTACTTCGAAATGGAAGCCAAGCTCCCGGTGGGCAAGGGTACCTGGCCGGCCTTCTGGCTGTTTGGACATCCGGGCAGCCGCCGCCCGGAGATCGACATCATGGAAGCCTACGCCGGCGGCACGGACAACGGCTGGGCCTTCGTCGGCTCCGACGGCCAGGGACATCCGAACGTCTACGGCGCCACGACCTGGGTCGGCGACTACGATGGCCATCAGGCGGGTTTCAAGATGTACCAGGCCGGCGTGGACCTCTCGGCCGGCTTCCATAAATATGCCGTGAAGTGGGAAGCCAACAAGCAGACCTTCTACTTCGATGGCAAGGTGGTCAACACGGTGAACGTGAGCATGAGCGACCCGATGTACATTCTGCTCGACCTCTGGTTCGGCAGCGCAAGCGGTACCGCCGACAACAGCACGCCGCAAGGCAAGACCAATTCCTACATCGTCAACTACGTGCGCGCCTGGCAATTCAAGTAAGGCGGCACGACCGGGCCGGCAGTGCGGAGCTGCCGCCTCGGAAAATCCGATGACATTCCTTCAAGGCCGGAGCGATCCGGCCTTTTTCTTTTACGTTTTCGGCCGGCCGGCGCAGTCATGCGCATTCATGAAGACAAGCTTGCAAGCTTGTGTGCCGATCGCAACATTTCCGTTAGTCCTTCAGTAAGAACCAGCGAAATTTTCTTGAACTCCCCAATTTTTTCGGAACCATTTCTGACGGGAAAAGCTCTGACCCGGACATTTGCCGTTGAGAATCAGCGGATTTCACTCATCCGATAAGGAGCTCACATGTTCAAGCTGTCTTTCCATCGCTTCTCCCTCTCCCTGTCCTGTTGCGCAAGCATCGTCCTCGCCGCATGCGGCGGTGGCGGTGGTGCAGCAGCAGATGCCCAAACCCTGCCCGCAGCTCAAGCCGCAGCGCCTGCCCCGACTACCGTGGTCTCCGCAGCCACGACCGTGAATCCCATTCCAGAGGCTGTTGCTGCTCCTGTCGCCGCCGAGCCTGCGCCGTTCGGCCAGGATGCTGGCGGCTACAAGCTGACCTTCAACGAAGAATTCGACATCTTCAACAGCGGCATCTGGAATGACCACATCTGGTACCAGGGCTCCAACGCGACGAAGAACTACACGGTCGAAAACGGCTCGCTGAAGATCTGGCCGCAGCGCGACGCCAACGGCAACTTCTTCGATCGCACCATCGACACCGACGGCAAGTACACCCAGACCTACGGTTACTTCGAGATGGAAGCCAAGCTCCCGGTGGGCAAGGGCACCTGGCCGGCGTTCTGGCTGTTCAACCATATCGGCGAGCGCCGTCCGGAAATGGACATCATGGAAGCCTATGCAGGCGGCAACGGCTGGGGCAACACCGATGCGCAAGGCATCGCGCACCCGACGGCTTTCGCACCGACCATCTGGATCGGCGACTACGAAGGTCACCAGGCCGGCACGAAGATGACGCAGGTCGGCATCGATCTCTCCGCGGACTTCCACAAGTACGCAGTGAAGTGGGAGCCGAACAAGCAGACCTACTACTTCGACGGCAAGGAAATCTACTCGGTGAACGTCGCCATGACCGACCCGATGTACATCATGCTGGACCTCTGGTTCGGCAGCGCGAGCGGCACGCCGGACGACTCCACGCCGCAGGGCAAGAACAATGCGTACGAAGTGAAATACGTGCGCGCCTGGCAGTTCAAGTAAGCCGCTACGGAATATGAAGCGCGCGCAAGACGCGCAAGGTGTGAAAAGGCCGATGGATTCCATCGGCCTTTTTTTGTGCCGACGTTTGGCGGACCGGCATTCCGTCTTGGCATGCAGAAGCGCCAAGTCCTTGATTTCCATGGGCTAATACATCGACGCGCTCGATGAATTTTGCCGATCATCTTCAAATTTTTCGGAACCTTTCCAGACGTCAATGCTCTGATGAAACACTTGCCGGGTGGAATCGGCAGGCATTACCAATAAATCGAAAGGGGCAAACGTGACCACATCCATCATCCATCGCTTTTCCATCTCTGCACTGAGTTGCGCATGCGCAGCCGTTCTCCTCGCTGCCTGCGGCGGCGGCTCGGGCGGCACCGGCACCACTGCTGCCGACACCCACCCAACCTCGTCGTCCACCAGCGCGACGACGGCGGGCACCGTGACGACGCTCGGCGACGCGCAAACCACCACGGACACTGCTGCAGCACCCGGCTCCAACGCGTCCACCACGACGGGCGCACCGGCCGCTCCGAGTCCTGCACCAGCGCCTGCACCGGCACCTGCGCCTGCATCGTCGCCGGCACCTGCACCCGCGCCAGCACCTGCACCCGCACCCGCACCCGCGCCGACAGTAGCCGGTCCCTACGGCCAGGATGCCTCCGCTTACAAGCTGACCTTCAACGACGAGTTCGATAGCTACAACGGCAGCATGTGGAACGACCACATCTGGTACGAAGGCTCCAACGCCACCAAGAACTGGAC
>SPQI01000283.1 GCA_004570315.1 Oxalobacteraceae bacterium OM1
TGCACAACACGCTGCAGATCAATGCCACCCAGATGGCGCCGGAACGCCGCGGCACGGCGGTCTCGGCGTTTGCCTCCTGTTTCTTTCTCGGCCAGTCCGCGGGTGTCGCGCTGGCCGGTCTCAGCGTGGAGCGCTTCGGCACCGCGCCGGTCATCGTGGCCGGCGGTGCGGGCGTGCTCCTCGTCGCTCTCAACATCAGCCGGCGCATCCGATTGCGCCAGGCTGCCTGAAAGGACCGTCATGAACGACTCTCCCAAGCTGTTGTGGAACCCGTCGCCGGAACGCATCCGCGCCAGCCGTGTGCATGACTACATGCAATGGATGGCCCGAGAGAAGGGCGTCGAATGCGCCGACTACCACGCCATGTGGCAATGGTCCGTCGACCATCTGCCTGCGTTTTGGGAATCGATCTGGCAGTACTTCGACGTGCGCGCCTCGGCGCCGTACACGCAGGTGCTAGACGAGGAAAAGATGCCCGGCGCGACATGGTTCGAGGGCGCGCGGTTGAACCTGGCCGAACAGGTGTTCCGCTTCCATGCGGACGAGGAGGGCAGCCGGCGTCCTGCCATCCTTTCGCGTTCGGAACTGCGGCCGCTGCAGGAAATGTCGTGGGGCGAGCTCCGCCGCCAGATCGCATCCGTCGCGGAGGCGTTGCGGCGCATGGGCGTGCAGCCGGGCGACCGCGTGGTGGCTTACCTGCCCAACGTGCCCGAGACAGTGGTGGTCTTCCTCGCCTGCGCGAGCATCGGCGCCGTGTGGTCGAGCTGTTCGCCGGACATGGGTACGCCGAGCGTGCTCGACCGCTTCGGGCAGATCGAGCCCAAGGTCTTGATCGCGGTGGACGGCTACCGCTACGGCGGCAAGGATTTCGACCGGCGCGACGTCGTCCGCCAGCTGAAGGATTCCCTGCCTACCCTCGAACAGGTGGTGCTGCTGCAATACCTGCAGCCGGAAGCTCCCCTTGAAGGCACCGTGTCCTGGGACTCCTTGCTGCAGCATGACGCGCCGATGCGCTTCGAGCAGCTGCCGTTCGATCATCCGCTGTGGGTGGTCTACTCCTCCGGCACAACCGGCATGCCCAAGCCCATCGTCCACGGGCACGGCGGCAGCCTGCTCGAAGGCTTGAAGGGGCATGCGCTGCAGCTCGATATCGGGCCGGATGACCGCTTCATGTGGTACTCCACCACCGGCTGGATCATGTGGAACTCGCAAATCACCGGACTGCTGGTCGGTGCCACGATTTGCCTCTACGACGGCAATCCGGGCTATCCGGACATGTCCACGCTGTGGCGCTTTGCGGAAGAAACACGCATGAGTTTCTTCGGTGCCGGCGCGGCCTATTTCGCCAACTGCATGAAGGCTGGCCTCGTGCCGCGGCAGGTGGCGAACATCGACAGTGTCCGCAGCGTCGGCTCGACTGGCTCGCCGCTGCCCGCCGAGGCCTTCGAATGGATCTATCGCGAGGTCGGGGCCGACATCCTGCTCGCGTCGATCAGCGGCGGCACCGACATCGCGGCGGCCTTCGTCGGCGCGTCGCCCATCGTGCCGCTCTACGCCGGCGAGATGCAATGCCGCGGCCTCGGCATCGCGGTCCATGCGATGGATGAGCAGGGCAAGCCGGTGATGGACCAGGTCGGCGAGCTGGTCGTCACCAAGCCGATGCCGTCCATGCCGCTGTACTTCTGGAACGACAAGGAAGGCAAGCGCTACCACGACAGCTACTTCGATACCTATCCCGGCTGGTGGCGCCACGGCGACTGGCTGCGCATTACGCCGCGCGGCGGCGCGATCATCTACGGCCGCTCGGACACCACCATCAACCGCTACGGCATCCGCATGGGAACGAGCGAGATCTACCGGGTGGTGGAGAACATGCCCGAAATCCTCGACAGCCTCGTGGTGGACCTCGAATACCTCGGCCGCGAATCCTACATGCCGCTGTTCGTCGTGCTGCGTCCGGGCGTGGCGCTGGATGATGCACTGGTCAAGCGCATCAACGACGGCATTCGCACTTCGCTGTCGGCACGCCATGTGCCGAACGACGTGATTGCCGTGTCGGAGATTCCCCGCACGCTGACAGGGAAGAAGATGGAGCTGCCGGTGAAGAAGCTGCTGCTCGGCATGCCGGTGAGCGAGGTGGCGAACCCGGACGCGATGGCCAATCCGGGCAGCCTGGCCTTCTACGTCGATCTCGCTGCGCGCAGGACCAAGGGCTGACGCGGCGCAAGTCCGGCATGCGGCACGGCGGCTAGGCTGTTCGCATGCGCACGCGTGACGGCCAGGACTGGCAAACCGATTTCTACAAGGGCATGGAGGTGCACGTCACCGCTTTGCCGCATGCCAATGACCCGCAGCGCTGGGACTACTCGGTGCGCATCGCACAGCCGGCGGAAGACGCCGGCACCGCGAGCGATCTCACGGCCAGCGCGGGCGATGACGCGGACTATCCGACGCCGGAAGCCGCCGTGGCTGCCGGCTTCGAGAAAGGCTATGCGATGGTCGACCGGCTGCTGTCCTGATCAGCGCAGGCGTGCCGGCGCCAGTTGCGCCGGGTCCACGCCGAAGTCGGCGATGTGCGAAGGCAGGCGAATGCCGCGCAGCATCGCCGCGTAGGCTTCACC
>SPQI01000289.1 GCA_004570315.1 Oxalobacteraceae bacterium OM1
GGACCAACTCCTTGTGTAGCCTGTGATGCAAGGCATGCATTTAATAATAGCGAAAACCCCGCTACCTTCAAGTTCAGCAGAGCGATTTATTTGTCGAGTTTTCCACGCCGAATTACAAATAGCCTGGAAGAAAAAAATGCCCGCCATTGAGAGGCGGGCGAACCCAAGATCGGGCCAAGAGACGCGGAAATTCGGTACGGTGTGCTGCACACGTGCAACACACCTGTCTGGGATCACGCATATCGGTTACGTGTATCGCAGATGGGTCCAGTATAGGCCGCCAATATGACCCAGATATGACACTGCTCAAGCGCGCCGCACTTGGCGGCGGAACGTTTATGGATGGGGCCGGTCATCGCGTGGGCGAAAAAAGGTACTGTCACCGGTACGGTGGGCGGGTCCTCCCGCCCACGCGTTCAGCGATGGCCGTCCACATCCGAACAGTTTCCATGTGCGTGGAACGCCCACGCTACGAAAACCCATAGACATGGTGTCTCGTCCTTAAATAGGTTGACGCGCCACGGCCTTTTTCGTTGCGCGTAAAGCAAACTCAATAGACGCCCGATGAACCTCATCGGGCGTCTTGTATTTCAGCGCCAGATGCGGCCGCTGCTGATTATAAATGCGTACGGCCTGGTCGATCATAGTGGCTGCTTGCTTCAGATCCTGCGGCGTGGCCGTCAGCAGTTCAGTCTTCAAGATGCCGTTGACGCGTTCGGCCAGCGCATTTTGATAGCAATCGTAGCCGTCGGTCATCGAGCACGCGACGCCATGCCTGCGGTGAACCCGTTGGTACGCCTCGGCGCAATATTGGATCCCGCGGTCTGAGTGATGGACTAAGGTGTGATCGGTCTTCCGCTGCCGCAGCGCCATGTGCAGCGCCTTCAATACGCCGTCGGTATGCAAACTGGCGTGCAGGTGGTGCCCCATGATGCGCCGCGAGTAAGCATCGGTGATCAGGCTAAGGTAGCCTGTGGTTTCCGTTGTTTCGATATAGGTGATGTCAGCCACCCAGAGCTGCTCGGCCATGACTGGCTTTGGCCGGTCCTTGACCAGGTTCGGGTGCTTGTACAGCCAGTGCTTTGAATCCGTCGTCTTCCGATAGCAGCGCTTGGGCTGCACCAGCATGTGTGCCCTGCGCAACGCCTCAAACAGCCCATCGCGCCCAAGCTTCAGCCCCGCTTGGACGAAGCGGTCCTTCAGCAGAAAATGCAGTTTGCGCGTGCCGATCTTCGGCTGGCTGAGGCGCACCTGCTGGACCATTGTCTGCGCAACGCTGTTGCGCGACGCCCGTTGGATCTCCGCGTGGATTCGCTTGTAGTACGCCTGCCGGCTGATCCCGAACAACTGACAGACCCTGCTTACGCTCAGGCCTTCCTTTTCTTGGAGGATTTGCGTTGTTCGGGCAAAGGCTTTTTTACCAGCGCCACCCCGTGTTCCTTGGCAAGCACGTCAAGCATTGTCTTGTAGACTAGTGACCGCTGGCGCGATTCTTCCAGTTCGGCCTCTAATTGCTTGATTCGTTGCTCTGGCGTGAGGGGCGTGGACATATCTGGTCGCGTCGGCTGGCCGGACACGAGCTTCAAGGCCAGGCGACTCCAATCCTGTTGCCCGTGCTTTCGCAGCCATACTAGCACCGTACTTCGCCCTTGGATGCCAAATTTCTGCTGGGCCTGCTTGTAGGTCATCTCGCCTTTTTCGACGGCGCTCACAACCCCTAGCTTAAAAGCCAGCGTGTAGTCGCGCTGGGTGCGCTTTCCCTCAACTGCCATCTCGCTCTCCTTGGACAAGGCGAACTCATGACAACCGATTTTAGGACGGGACACTGTCATAAAAAAAGGCCAGGCATGAAGCCTGGCCTTTTGGTTTACGCTAGCTTAGAAGGTGTAAGCAGCGGAAAAACCAATGGTGCGCAGCTGCGGCGCCGCTCCATCCCAACCGCCACGCCAGTTGATCGGCTGGTCCTCATCGAGGATGTTGTTGACGTACAGGCTCAGCCTGGTGTTCTTGATGCCGGTGTAAGTCAGGTTGTAGTCCAGGGTGTGGCGCGGCTTGACGCGTTGGCAGGCAGCCATGTTCTCATCCGCGACCTTATTCGTCACGCAGTAGGTCGGCGAACCGATGCTGTTGGTGCTGTAGCCGTTGAGATAGTTCAGGGTCATGCCATTATCCCAGGCGCCCTTCTTCCAGGCGGCGCGCGCTTTCACCCGCAGTTTCATACCGAAGTCGTAGGTGCCGGACTGGTCCTTGGTGTACGCGTTGTCCGCTTCGCTGAATGTCTGGTAATTGAGCGTGTAATTACCTTCCAGGCGCAGGCGCAGGACACCCCACTCCTTCAGGTCAAAGCGCGTGGCGGCGTCGAAGTCGAGGCCGGAGAGCTTGGTCTTGCCACTGTTGACGTACGGGTTGTACACCATGCCCATCTTGCCGATGCCACCAAAGTTGATGGTGTTGTTCGGCGCATACTTCTTCACCAGGGCCAGGAATTCGTTGTCGGCGGTAGTGTTGTCCACGCGGATCAGCTGGCCAGCCGGCAGCGACGCTTCGCCTTTCAGGATGTCGGTGACCGAACCGGTGCCGATTTCATCCTTGCGCTTGATGTTGTA
>SPQI01000019.1 GCA_004570315.1 Oxalobacteraceae bacterium OM1
TTGCGCAAGAGAAGAAAGTCGACGATGCGCTGGAGGAACTGAAGCGGGATGCCGCCTTCTTCAAGCTGCTCGGTTCGTATCCGGTCAACGTATAAGCTTCGGCCGGTCGGCGCGGCGGACACGATTCGCCGCACCGACGGCCGGCATCTTCAACACTTACCACGTACTGCTGAAGCCATCATGTCCATTCAATTCGGTCCCGATTATGTTCGCGCGCTTGCTCCGTACCAGGGCGGCAAGCCGATTTCCGAAGTCGCCCGCGAGTTCGGCCTCGACGAGGCGAAGATCGTCAAGCTCGCGTCCAACGAAAACCCGCTCGGCATGCCCGAGTCGGCGAAGCAGGCGATGCTGCGCGCCATGGCGGAAAGCGCGCGTTATCCGGACGCGAACGGCTTCGACCTGAAGGGCGCCATCAGCGCCAAATACGACGTGCCGCAGGACTGGATTACGCTCGGCAATGGCAGCAACGACATCCTCGAACTGTGCGCGCATGCCTTCGTGCAGCCGGGGCAATCGGTAATCTTCGCCGAGTACTCCTTTGCGGTCTATCCGCTGGCCACGCAGGCCGTCGGCGGCCGGGCCAATATCGTGCCCTCGAAGGACTTCGGCCACGATCTCCCGGCGATGGCGAAGGCGATCGCCGAAGACACGCGCCTGGTCTTCATCGCCAACCCGAACAATCCGACCGGCACCTTCCTGCAAGCCGGCGAAATCGAGGCCTTCCTGAAGCAGGTGCCGCCGCACGTGGTGGTCGTGCTCGACGAGGCGTACAACGAGTATCTCGCGCCCGAGCAGCAATACGACTCGATCGCATGGGTGCGTCAGTATCCCAATTTGATCGTCTCGCGCACCATGTCCAAGGCCTACGGTCTGGCTGGCCTGCGCGTCG
The DNA here is from genome assembly GCA_004570315.1 of Oxalobacteraceae bacterium OM1. Taxonomy (GTDB): domain Bacteria; phylum Pseudomonadota; class Gammaproteobacteria; order Burkholderiales; family Burkholderiaceae_D; genus Noviherbaspirillum. The sequence continues at coordinate 890 of SPQI01000019.1, forward strand.
GTTTCGGTATTTCGCAGCCGGTCATCACCGACCTGCTGAACCGCATCCGCCAGCCGTTCAACGTCAATACGCTGGCGCAGGCCGCTGCTGTCGCTGCACTGAACGACACGGCCTTCCTCAAGAAGAGCGCCGAACTGAATGCGCAGGGCTATCGCCAGCTGACGCAGGCCTTCGACGCCATGGGCCTGCTGTACGTGCCGTCCTTCGGCAACTTCGTGCTGTTCAAGGCCGGCGACGACGACCAGGCAGGTGCCCGCGTCAACCTTGCACTGCTGAAGCAGGGCATCATCGTGCGCCCGGTCGGGAACTACGGCCTGCCGCAATGGCTGCGCGTCTCCATCGGCCTGCCGGAAGAGAACGCCGCTTTCCTCGCCGCCTTGAAGCAAGTCCTCGCCTGAGTCCGCAATGCCATCCGCCCGCCCCGTGTTCAAGAAAATCGCCATCTTCGGCGTCGGCCTCATCGGCGGGTCGTTTGCGCTGGCATTGAAGAAGGCAGGGGCGGTGGAGCGGGTGGCCGGCGTGGGCCGCAGCGCAGCGTCGATGGAGCGCGCGAAGGCGCTCGGCATCATCGACGAGATTGCGCCGGATGCCGCAGGAGCCGTGCGTGGCGCGGAACTGGTGCTGATTGCAGCGCCGGTAGCCCAGACGGAGACCATCCTCGCTGCCATCCGCCCGCACCTGCAGCCCGGCACCGTAGTCACGGACGCGGGCAGCACCAAGTCGGATGTCGTTGCGGCCGCGCGCAAGGCACTCGGTGACAAGATCGCGCAATTCGTGCCCGGACACCCGATCGCGGGCCGCGAGCAGAACGGTCCGGAAGCGGCCATCGTGGATCTGTATGTCGGGAAGAAGACGGTGCTGGCACCGCTGCCGGAGAACGACGCGGCCGACGTCGAGCGCGTCGCGGCGGCATGGAAGCTGTGCGGCGCCATCATCCATACGCTGACCGCGGAAGAACACGACCGCGTATTCGCCGCCGTCAGCCACTTGCCGCATTTGCTGGCCTATGCGCTGGTCGACGACATCGCGCGCAAGCCGCATGCCGACCTGCTGTTCCAGTATGCCGCCAGCGGCTTCCGCGACTTCACGCGCATCGCCGGCTCCTCGCCGGAGATGTGGCGCGATATTTCGCTCGCCAATCAGACCGCCTTGCTGGGCGAGCTCGACAGCTACATGCAACGCCTTGCCGACCTCCGCGCCATGCTCGCCGCGGGCGACGGCCAGGCCATCGAAGCGGTCTACGCCAATGCGCAGGCCGCGCGCCACAACTGGATCCGCGCCATCGAGGCGGCGGAGCAGCAGAACCGACAGGGCGGCGACTGAGCCGCAGCGCCATGAAACACTATCCGCACCATCTCGATCTTCGTCCCGCCTCGCACGCGCGCGGCCATGTGCGCCTGCCGGGATCGAAGAGCATTTCCAACCGCACGCTCTTGCTGGCGGCGCTTGCCGAGGGCACGACGCAGATCCATGACTTGCTGGCCTCCGACGACACGCACGTCATGCTGATGGCCCTGCAAAAACTTGGCGTGCGTTGGGAGCAGGCTGGCGAGTCGCAGGACTACACGGTTCACGGCACCGGCGGCACGCTGCCCGTGCACCAGGCCGACCTCTTCATGGGCAATGCCGGTACTGCGATCCGGCCGCTGACGGCGGCGCTTGCGGTAATCGGCGGCGACTACACGCTGCATGGCATACCGCGCATGCACGAGCGGCC
>SPQI01000427.1 GCA_004570315.1 Oxalobacteraceae bacterium OM1
GGGCGCGGCGGACACACGCGCCGCACGCCGCATCCTGGTGGTGGACGACTCGCTCACGGTGCGCGAAATGGAGCGCAAGCTGCTCATCGCGCGCGGCTACGCGGTGGACACGGCCGTCGACGGCATGGACGCCTGGAACATCGTGCGCAGCGGGAAATACGATCTCGTCATCACCGACGTCGACATGCCGCGCATGGACGGCATCGAACTGGTCCGCCTCATCCGCCGCGACGAGCGGCTGCGCCGGCTGCCGGTGATGATCGTGTCGTACAAGGACCGGCCGGAAGACCGGGCGCGCGGGGTCGAAGCCGGCGCGGATTTCTATCTGACCAAGGGCAGCTTCCACGACGCGACACTCATCGACGCCGTCGTGGACCTCATCGGGGAGGACACATGAAGATCGGCATCGTCAACGACATGCTGCTGATCGGCGAGGCCTTGCGCCGCGTCGTCGCGAAGATGCCCGAGCACCAGGTCGCCTGGGTCGCGCGCTCGGGCGAACAGGCCATCGCCTTCTGCGCGCAACACCGGCCCGACCTGATCCTGATGGACCTCGTCATGCCCGGCATGGACGGCATCGACACCACGCGGCGCATCATGCAGGATCATCCCTGCGCGATCCTCGTCGTCACCGCCTCGCCGGAGGAAAACACCAGCCTGGTCTTCCGCGCGCTCGGCGCCGGCGCGCTCGACGTCACGGCCACACCGGTGCTGGCCGGCAGCAATGCGTCCGGTACCGCGCTGATGAACAAGATCCGCACCATGGCGCGGCTGATACGTGCCGATACCGGCAGTGTGACAGGCCGCCAGCCCGCCGCTCCGCCGCTCACGGAATCCGAACTCGCCGGTAAGCTGGTCGCCTTCGGGGCTTCCACCGGCGGCCCGGTGGCGCTGGCGCGCATCCTGTCGGCGTGGCGTCCGCCGGCGCACGTGGCGGTCGTGGTCATCCAGCACATCGACGCCGCCTTCGCCGACAGCTTCGCCGGCTGGCTGCAGGACCAGTGCGGGCAAACGATCACGGTCGCCGAAGACGGGGCTGCAGTGCGCGGCGGGCAAATTCTCGTCGCCAAGACCAACGATCACCTCACGCTGGATGCTGCGCTGCGATTGCGCTACAGCCCCGAGCCGGCGAGCTATCCCTATCGCCCGTCGGTGAATGTTTTCTTCCGCGACATCGCCCGCCACTGGCGCAACCGTGCCGCCGGCATCCTGCTCACCGGGATGGGCCGCGACGGCGCAGAAGGCCTGCTGGCGATGCGCCGCGCCGGCAAGTTCACCATTGCGCAGGATCGCCAGAGCAGCGCGGTCTACGGCATGCCGCGGGCGGCGGCGGAAGTGGAAGCGGCGGACATGATTCTGCCGCTGGAGGAGATTGCGGGGACGTTGCAGGCGCGGTGCGGGACTGCCTAATCGAACTCGGAGAGCCGCCCGTCCGGTGTGATGATCGCAGTCCGCACGCGCAAGCCGGGAAACACGCATCCCGCCGCGTCGCGATACCTCTGCAGCTGCAAGCCATAGCCTGCCCGCTCGCTGTCCAGCAGATCGCGCTTGTAGTCGAGAATCCACACTTCGTCATCGAACACCACCGCGCGGTCGAAGCGCACCACCGTCTCGCCGTCGACCACTTCCAGCTCGTTGCGCGCGAAGCGGAAATGCTTCGGATTGAAGAAGCGTTCCAGCTCTGCGGTGGCCAGCATCCGGGACGCCCGCGCCGCGATGGTCTCCGCGAGCGCAGGCGGGCAATCGAGCCAGCGCGCGATGCGATCCGGTTCCGGCACGCGGCACGGCCAGACGTTGAACTGCGTGAGCCGCTCCAACAGCGTGTGCAGCGCGATGCCTTCATCGATGGCGTCGTTGCGCACGGTTTCTTCTGCGGTGCCGTCGTCGGCGGCCAGCACTGCAGGACTGTAGATCGGCAGTTCGAACGCCGGCCCGACGCTCGTGCGCGCAACCGGCGCATCGGCCGGCGCATCGGCCACGCGCTCGTCCACATGGCTCAGGCGGTGATACCAGCTGCCTTCGACGCAGCCGTCCGGCAGCGCGCCGCGCGAGCCGGCCACGCCGCTGACGATAAGCAGCTCCTTCGCACGCGTCGCCGCCACGTAGAGCAGGTTCCAGTCCTCCTGCATGCGGAAGGCCTCCTCGGCCGCGAACAAATGATCGCGCGCCGCGCCGCGCTCGTCCTTGCGGGCGAAGCAGGAGAAATGCGTAGGCGCGTCGCTGTCCTGCGGCCAGTCGCACAGGATGCCGCAGTCGTCGCGCGCCGGATCGCTGTGATTCGCGTCCACCAGCACCACGATGCCGGCTTCCAGGCCCTTGGCGCTGTGAATGGTGAGGATGCGGACCGCGTCCACGGTGGCATCGACCGCCGCTTCGTCCGGCGCATCGCTCTCCGCATGCTGGCGCAGCGTGCGCAGGGCTTCGATGAATTTCGGCAGGCTGGGATAGCGACCGGCATCGAGGTTGAGTGCAAGTTCCGTGAAGGCTTCGATGTTGCCGAGCACTTGGGCACGCATGGCCGGCTGCGCGGCGCTCGCATAACGCGCGACGAGGTCGCCTTCGTGCAGGATGACGTCGAGCAGGTCGTGCAC
>SPQI01000292.1 GCA_004570315.1 Oxalobacteraceae bacterium OM1
GTGCCGAAGTAATCGAAGCGCAGCACGTAATGGCCGCGCCGCGCCAGCTGGTCCGCGATCACGCGCAGTACGCGGTGGCTGCGGATCGCTTCCTGGCCGAAGGGGTTGCAGATCAGCACGGCCCGCTCGCGCGGCGGTGCCGAGGGCGTCTGCAGCATGCCGAACAGCTGGCGTTCGCGGGAGCCGAAACGAATCGGAGTCATGCCGATACCTCGCTCGAAAAACGGAAATGCCTGGCGCGCAGGATGCCGTTGCCGTCGGCGCCTGCCGCGAGCGAAACGATGGCTTGCGCATCGATGAACAGCGTGGCCACGTCGATCGCCTCCGGCAGCGCCGGATGCGCGATGCGCCGGCGCTGCGTGTCCAGTCCGACCTCGACCGTGCGCGCTTCCACGGTCAACCCCGTGCCGGCAGCTTTCAAGGCCGCTTCCTTGCGCGTCCAGCAGGTCAGGAAGGGACGCAGCAGCGCGGCGTCCGGCAGGGCGGCAAAGGCACGGAGTTCGCGCGGATGGAAGACCTGAGCCGCCAGCCCTCGCACATCCTGCGGGGGAACGGTGCGTTCGATGTCGATGCCGAGCATCGGATTGCGGCCGAACGCGAACACCGCCGCATCGCCCGAGTGGCTCATGTTGAAGCCGAGCCGCATGCCGGCCGGCAGCGTTGGCTTGCCGTGCGGGCCGGTCTCCAGCGGCAGCTCTCCGGGCGCGACGCCGGTATAGGCTGCCAGCAGCGTGCGCAGGCAATGCCGGCCCTGCAGGTAGCGGTCGCGGTGCCGCTTCTGCACGAAGCGCCGCCCGCGCGCCCGGTCGTCCGCCGGCAAGCTGACATGCCACTCGTCCTCGTCGAGGCGGGCGAGGTCCGCGTGCCAGACGTGGATCTCGCCGGACTCGAAGGCCGCGTCGCGCACGGCGCCGGGCAGGGCGGAGGACAGCACGGGCCTCATGCGTTGCGCCTCCGCAGCAGGCCGCCGAAGACGCGGTTCAGCACGCCTTGCTTCGGCTGTTGCGCCTCCATCTCGTCGTAGGCACGGGCCACCTGGCGCAGCGTCTCGAAGATCATGCGGCGCGGATTGAGCCGCTTGCCGGTACGCGTCTCCATTGCCAGCACGGCCTGCATCGCCAGCAGCGAGTGGCCGCCGAGGTCGAAGAAGTTGTCGTCGACGCGGATGTCGGTCAGCTTCAGCAATTCGCCCCAGACCTCGGCAAGCTGCGCCTCGGTTGCGGTGTCGGGCCGGGCCGATTCGGCGCGTGCGGGAGCCGATGCGCCGGCATCCGGCCGTGGCAGCGCCTTGCGGTCCACCTTGCCGTTCGGCGTGAGAGGCAGCCGGTCGAGCATGACGATGTGCTGCGGCACCATGTAGGCCGGCAACTGCGCCCGCAGGAAATCACGCAGCGCGCCTTCTTCCGGCGTGCCGGCGCCAGGCACCACGTACGCCACCAGGCGCGTATCGCCCGGCGCGTCCTCGCGTGCGATGACGACGCTGTGCGCGACGTCCGGCCGGCTGGCGAGGCAGGCTTCGATCTCGCCCGGCTCGATGCGGAAACCGCGCACCTTGAGCTGGAAGTCGCAGCGGCCGAGGTGCTCGACGCAACCGTCGGTGCGCCAGCGGCCACGGTCGCCGGTGCGGTAGAGCTTGGCACCCGGCGCCGCCGAGAACGGATCGTCGATGAAGCGCTCGGCGGTGAGCTCCGCACGGTTGAGGTAACCGAGCGCCACGCCGTCGCCGCCGATCCAGATTTCGCCCGGCGTGCCGATCGGGCAGGGCTGCCGTTGCTCGTCGAGTATCCAGATGCTGGTGTTGGCGACCGGCCGGCCGATGCTGATCGCTTCCGGTGACAGGACTTGTCCGCCGGTGGAGTAGATCGTGGTCTCGGTCGGGCCATACAGGTTCCACAGCGTGCAGCCGGCGCCGAGCAGTCGGCTTGCGAGCTCGGGCGAAAGCGGTTCGCCGGCCGTCAGGGCCTTGATGCAGCGGCTGCCCTGCCAGCCGGCATCGAACAGCATGCGCCAGCGGCCGGGCGTGGCCTGCATGGCGGTGATGCCGCTTGCGGGAAGCCAGGCGGCGAGCGCATGCGAATCGCCGGCCAGTTCGCCGTCGGCGACGACCACTTCTGCACCTACGGTCAACGGCAGCAGGACTTCGGTGACCGCGATGTCGAAGGACAGCGTCGTCACGGCCAGCATGCGGTCCTGCGCGCGGATGTCCAGCGTGCGCGCCAGGTATTGCATCAGGCTCACGATGCCGCGATGCGGCACCAGCACGCCCTTGGGCTTGCCGGTCGAGCCCGAGGTGTAGATGACGTAGGCAGTGTCCATCGGCGCGGCATCGAGCGCGGCATCGACGGGCGGCACGGCCGGTTGCGCATCGAGCAGCGCGGCGTCGCCGTCCAGCAGCACCGTGCGCTCGCGCGGAACGCTCGCCACTCCGGCCAGGGCTTCCTGCGTGACGAGCGCGGCGAGGCCGGCGTCCTCCACCATGAAGCCGAGGCGCTCCTGCGGAAAGCCGGGGTCGAGCGGTACATAGGCAGCGCCGCTCTTGAGGATGCCGACCACGGCGACCACCATGTCGACGCCGCGCTCGAGGCAC
>SPQI01000130.1 GCA_004570315.1 Oxalobacteraceae bacterium OM1
CCGTCGCTGATGCTGTGGTATTCGCCCGCCATGGCGTTCTGCGCGGCATCGGCCACGATGACCATGATCAGGATGTCGCCCACGCCGACGCCGCCCACTTCCCGCCGCACCACGAAGCGGAACAGCGCGAACAGAAACCAGTACATCACCGTGCCGCGCACCAGCAGCTCGGCAACCGGCACCGAGAACGCGAACAGCTCTTTCCAATCGACGTCCAGCATAGTCATGGTGTTTTCCTCCCGTGCAGCGGCGCGCCTGCCGTACCGGCGGCGCGTCTAAGTCGTCATCGCAAAAGTGCAGGAATTTCAGCGGCCGCTGTTCTGCATTTCCGGTCGCGCCCCATCCGCGCCGCCAGTGTCGGGCGGCAGGCGATTGCCGTCCGCGAAACGGCCGACCCGCCGGCTCCAGTAGCGGTCCACCTCGGCGCTCCAGCGCGGACTCGACAGATCCGGCCAGCGGCTGCGGTCGAAGCCGGGCGCGTGGCTGATGGTTTCGCGGTCGGCGTGCAGAATGAAGAACTTGCCGTCGTCGCTCGGCTGCAGGGCCTGCCAGGGCACGGCATGGTATTTGGCGCCCACCCCCATGACGCCGCCGAAATTGACGATGGCATAGGCGACTTCCCCGCGCCCGCGGTCGAGCACGAGGTCACGGATGTCGCCGATCTTCTTGTTGTGCGGATCGCGCACTGCGCTGCCGACAATCTTGCTGCTGCGGTAGAGCGCGTGCGAATGGCCATTGTCGGGCGTCGGCATCGGGGCCGGCGCCTCGGCAGCGGCGCTGCCGGCGAGGCCGGCGGCAATCGCAAATGCGAGCAGGAACTTCATCGGTTTCCCCCTTGTTCCCCGTAGCATGCGGCGGAGCGCAGCCCGCTCCGCCGTGGCCTTACTCGGCGGCGTTGGCGCTCTTCGGCTGCTCCACCCATTTCACCGCCTCGGCCGCCTTCTTCCCGGCAAGGAAGGCATGGTCGGAGTTGTAGTACTCCCACTCGCTGTAGCGCCCCGCGAGGATCACGCCGTACATCGCCAGCCAGGACTTGATCGTCTCCACGTTCTTCGCACGCGCGTGGTCGTACACCACATACGCATACGGCATGTCGATTTCGTTGGCCGCAATGATCTCGTCGTCTTCGCGCAGCAGACCGGTCGCGATGCAGTCGCGCACGCAGCGATCGATGAGTGCCTGGCCTTCCAGCGGCAGCGGCTTGTGTTCCGGCGAGTAGGTGATTTCGCAGGTCAGGCCGAAGCCGCCCGGCGCGTTGCACTCGGGGCTGGCATTGCCCTGCACGAAGATGCGATGGAAGATCGTGCTGTCTTCCGGGTAGTAGATCCAGTGCTTGTCGGTGATGTTCGGCCTTGCCACGCCGAGGTTCACACAGCGCACCGAGACGTGCTTCAACCCGGCAGCGGCCTCACGCACTTCCTGCGGCGCCTCGTCGCCGATCATCTTCACCAGGTCGGGCAGCGGCATTGTGCTGATCAGGTTCTCGTACTCGAAGCGGCGGCCGTCGGCGAGCGTCAGCGTGCGCGTCTTCGGCGACACGCTCGTGACTTCGGCGTTGAGCTCGATCGTGCCCTTGATGTGCGGGACGAAGCCCGACATCAAGGCCTGGAAGCCGCCGCGCAGCGGGTAGCCGAAGCGTGCATTCGGCCCCATCGGCTTGGCCACCGGCGCCAGCGCGCCCTCGACGATCTCGTCGAGATTGGGCAGCGGTACGCGGCCGCCGAGCCAGGAGGTTTCCATCTCGGTGAGCGGCACGGCCCAGAGCTTGCGGTTGTACGGAATGGCGAAGTGCTTGGCAATGCCGGCGCCCCAGACCTGGTGGATGAACTCCTCGAAGTTGGCCGGCTTGGCGCGGTCGATCGCGGCGACGTTGGTGCCGGGCAGCGTCACGCCGCCGTCGCCGCAGCAATCGGCTGCGCTTCCGGTGACGGCCTTCTCCGCGGCCGACGCATAGCGGGCTTCCACCGCGCCCATGATGCATTCCTTGATGACCTCCGCCGGCAGGCCGTAGAGCGCGCCCTGGAACGGATAACGCGTATAGGTGCCCTTGCTGTAGACCCAGGCTTCACGGTCCTGCCAGTGCTGGTTGGAACCGAGCAGGATGTCGTAGAGCTCGAGCACATAGGGGTCGTTCGAAAACATGATGTGCCCGGCATGATCGAAGGTGAAGCCGTTGTCCTTGATGGACCGGCACCAGCCGCCGACCATGTCGTTCTTGTCGAGCAGGACCGCATCGTGGCCGAGGTGGTAGGCGGCCGACAGCCCTGTCGGTCCCGCGCCGATGATCGCAGTCTTCGCGAAGCGCGGCGCTTCGGCGGCGCGAATGCGGTTGACGGCGTTGTCGGCCGGCTGGTCCGGCGCGGCGGGCTGCAGCACTTCGGTGCCCGGCTCGGGCTGGCGGCGCGGCGTGGTCACCAGCAGTTGATGCATCTTCTCGGCGGTGGCATCCCACGAGGTCTTGGCCAGCACGCGGCGCATGCCGGCAATGGTCTTCTGCTGTTCCTCGGGCGAAGCCAGCAGCGCGGCCTCGCAGGCGGCGATGAACTCCTCCGGCGTGCGCGCGATGGCCACCAC
>SPQI01000175.1 GCA_004570315.1 Oxalobacteraceae bacterium OM1
GCCCAGCACTGGAAGGACGTGATGGCAATCGATCCCCAGCGGTGGGGCGTGCGCCGAATGAAGCCACTGACGGAAGCCGAGCTCGAAAAACACGCGCGGTTCCATTTTCCGGTGTACGCCTGCGGTTACAACTGGCTGGAGTCGTGCGGGAAATCGTCGCAGCGGCTGGAACAGCGAATACTGCAGATCATCGAATACTGGAAGGGGATGAAGAAGAAATGTGAGCAGGTCATCCTCGTCACCCATTCGATGGGCGGGCTGGTCGCGCGTGCCTGCGCCAAGCGCATCCCGGATCAGATTGCAGGCGTCATCCACGGGGTAATGCCTGCCTTGGGTGCGCCTGCCGCATACCGCCGGTTGGCTTGCGGTACGGAGGCTCCAAACTTCGTCGCGTCCAGGATAGCCAAGATCCTTGGCACGACGACCTATCACACCACGCCCGTGCTCGCGACCTCGCCAGGTGCGCTGGAGCTGTTGCCGAACCACTTGTACCCCCGGCCGTGGCTGCACGTCAGAGTGATGTATCCGGGTGGCCCACCAGATGCGCCCGAGACTGCCTTTGATTACTTGCATCTTCCAAACGCGGTGGCGCCAAATCCATACGATCTGTACCGGGACATGAGGCGCTGGTATCGCTTGATCGACCCGGAATTGGCCGATCCCACAGGTAGGTTCGAGGATGTGCCGGGAGGCGTGATAGAGACGATAAAAACTGCCGTCGAGACAGCCGAGCAATTCCATATGAAGGAGCTCGGCGACTATTACCACCCCAACACCTACGCTTTCTACGGCGATGACTCACGCCAGCTCTCCTTTGGCCAAGTGCGCTGGGTCGGGCGCAAGGAATCCAGCGCACACGTCGTATTCACCCCGGCGAACGTCGCATCGGCGACCCCCATGGTCACATATGGGGAAGAAGGGGCGCGGCTCGTGCTTGTCGAGCATGACACCGTAGTGCTTTTCAAACCCGAACCGGCAGACACGCGTGGTGACGGCACTGTGCCACACCAATCGGGCGCAGGACCAGCCGACAAGGTCAGGCGGCTCTTCGAGACCCGTGGCTACGATCACCAAGGTTCCTACAACAACGACGACATGTTGGCGCTGACACTGCGCCTGATCGTCAAAATCGTTCAAGGTATGCCATGAAACGATTCCTTCAAAAAAAATGGGTCAGGGTGCTGATTGTGGTCGTTGGGGCGGCGGTGGCCACTTGGACGATGGGTGCCGTGTGGGACAAGTATAAGGTGTTGAAAATGACAGAAAAGATGAAAACGGTTTGCGTCGGCAGGATGCTGATCGACCTGCCACAGGAGGCGAAGGTTGAGCTGGGCCATGCTTTTATCGACGGCTTTTACATCGATGCTATTGAAGAGAGTGCGGAGGCGTTCGCGAACCGGCTGGCGGCGCGGGAAGCGGCAATCCGGGCCAAACCAGATCGATTCGGCGGAAACGACAACATGGAATCGATCGGCGAAGTCAAGACTGACAATGGTCTGGTCGGAAAAATCTTCGTACATGGGCGGTATGTCAGCGAGGGCCAGTCCTCAGACGGATTTACCATAGAGCACTACCGTTATGAGGGAATCGCGCTGGAGGGCCATGTTCACGGTAGCGGAATCAGTATCGATTTAATGGCAAAAAAATATGATCCTGCGCGCTTTGACAACCTGACCAGGTTGATTGCCCAACTGGTACCGAACCCGGGCAACCGCATTCCGACAGACCCCGGCTTTTGCATCGACCTGGCATATTTCCGCGATCCTTTGGCAGCGCATCAGCGCGAACGGGTCACGATGGCGGCCAAGCTGCCAAGCCACCCGGACATCGCGCTCAACTTCGACTCAGCAGCGGGCACCAAGCCCGATCCCGCGGGCCTTCTCAAAAGGAACGAGGCGGCCCACGCGCGTGCGCCTGCGATCGACAATCTCGCCTTCACCAACGTGCGCGCCGCGCCGCGAACGATTGGCGGACTGACAGGGGATGAGCTAGTTGAAAGCGTGCTTGAGCCAAACTTTGCCCGGATTCATGGCTTTAATTGGGAGGTGAACGGGACCAAAGGCAATGTTTTCGTCCCGCACCTCACGTTGACAATGGCAACCGGACGAAGCCGCGAAGGGCCAATCGAGTCATCGTTGTCGCTGCCTGCCGCCCTGAGCTTGTGGGACAAGATCGCATCCAGCATTCGGATACGACCGGCCAGCCGCTGACGCCGAGCCGCCCCTTGCCCGCCGGGTAACGCGTCGCCGCCGCCCATGGCGGTTGATCAAGACCCGGATACAACGCTTTTCATCTCGGCGGTCGCGCGATCCGTGCGACTCTTGTGCGCTGGCGAGCTTAACTGCTACAGTAGCGGCACTATGTTCGACATCCTGGTCTACCTTTACGAGACGTACTACCGTCCCGACGCCTGCCCCGAGCCGGCTGCGCTGGCTCGCAAGCTTTCGGCGATCGGCTTCGACGACATCGAGATCTCGGAAGCGCTGGACTGGCTTTCCGGCCTCACCGAAATGGCCTGTGAGGAACCTCCCGATGCCGCCGCCTCGACCGGCACCCGCTATTATGT
>SPQI01000325.1 GCA_004570315.1 Oxalobacteraceae bacterium OM1
TCCCGGCACGGCCGCAGCGGCACGCAGCCGCCGCAGCCAGGGACGCAGCACCGCACGCGCCACGAGCGCGCCAAGCAGCAGGATGCGAATGCGGGCGCGCCGCCACTGAACAGCACCAGAAAAGCGTTTCACCCCAGGCGAAGCTGCACCATGTTCGGGTTTCAGGGCAATGCGAATTGCCCTGTTTTTTTTGCGCCGCCTCTTCCGGCAAGCCGGAGAATCATCCTGCGTGCCTGGGCAGGCGAACCGTGAAGGTGGTGCCGGTCTCTTCCGTGGATGTCACGTCGATCGTCCCGTCATGCGCATTGACGATTTCGCGGACGATGTACAGACCCAGTCCCATATTCTTGCGATTGGCCGCATGGTCCGGCCCACCGACGCCGCGTCGCAGCGGATCGAAGAGATGCGCTTGCATGTCCGATGGAATGGGCGGTCCGTCGTTATGCACGGACAAGACAATTTCTCCGTCGCGGCCCAGCGTGTGCACGGAGACCGGAGTATGTTCGCCGTACTGGATCGCGTTGCCGATGAGGTTCTGATACACCTGCGCGATACGCGATCCGTCCCAATGCCCCCGCAGATCGCCATCCATCTCGACGCGGATGACGACGCCCGGATTGGACACGCGAAATTCTTCGACGATCTGTTCGGAAACGAGCGCAAGATCGACATCGCTGCGATGCACCGGAATACCGATGCCGCTCCGGCTGCGCACGAAGTCGAGCAGCTTGTCGATGATCTCCTGCATCCGCTCCGCGCTGCCGTACATGCGCGAACCGAGCTGGATCAGCTTGCTGTCCGAGGTATCGGACCGCATGAGATAGGTCGCCCCGAGGCTGATGGCGGACAGCGGTGTGCGCAGGTCGTGCCCGATAATGCCGAGAAAGATGTCTTGCGCCTGACTTTGCCCCTCCGAGTAGCGTGAGACGGATTCGGCCAGGGCGCGGTCGAGCGCTTCATTGAAGCGGGTCATGTCTTCAAGCTCGAACCACGTCGCGGTCTTCTCCCGCCGCGACCACAGGCCGAGTACGCTGGCCCGCAATGCCCGGTATTCCGCCAGCAGCTGGTCGACCGAGAATCCGGACACGGCACGCGTATCGGCATGGATTTCCGCAGGCGTATTGCCGTGCAGATCCAACGCGCGCACACCGTCCGGCGTGGCCAGTTCCATCGCGATTTCTTCGAGGATTTCCTTGGCGTGGTCCCGCAATTCCTCGACGTCCATGGAGCGGTGCGGCGGTTGGATTTTGCGCGCAAAATCTTCCCAGGCCTGCAGAATCGGCTCCATGTTGTTCAAGATAAATTCCGACAGTCGCATTGATTCCTTTCTGTTGGCCTCTTGCGCAATCTCTAGCAAGCGCCATGAATTCCGTCCCAAAGTAGGAACCGGAATGTAAATGGATCTGCATGTGCCGTCTGTATGGAACTATACGTTGATGGCGATTGCATTTTTGTCGACTCAACGCACCGAGGAGGAGCAATGGAAGCGCCACCACTGGCCGCAGTGGACTGTACGAATCTTGTTCTGTCGCGCTTGCCGGAGACGGAATACCAGGCGCTCAGACCCGATCTCGAATTTTTCCCGACGCCGGCAAAGACCGTGCTGTTTCACCGCGACGAAGAAATCACCCACATCTACTTCCCGCTTTCCGGCTGCCATTCCGTGCTGGCCGTCATGCAGAATGGCGCCGCCGTGGAAGTCGGGACAATCGGCAATGAAGGCCTGTCGACGGTGGATGTGCTCACCGGCAGTACGGTCGCCACCGAAACGACGGTTTGCCAGATTCCGAGCGACAACCTGCGCATCCCCACAGCCCAGTTCAAGCGTGCGCTTGAAAACAATCCGGAGCTGCGGCACTTGTCGTATCGCTTCCTGCAGGGCTATCTGAGCCATATCTCGCAGTCGGTCGCCTGCAACCGGCTGCACAGCACGGAAGAGCGATTTGCACGATGGATCCTGGCAAGCGAGGACAGGGTCGGGGCGAACGAATTCCCGCTGACGCAAGAATATCTGGCCGACATGCTCGGCGTGCATCGTCCGAGTGTGTCGGTGATCGCCAGGCGCTTCCAGCAGGCCGGGCTGCTTGATTACCGCCGCGGTGTCGTCACGGTCCTGGATCGGCGCGGGCTGGAAGCGGCGGCATGCGAATGCTATGCCGAGGTGAAGAAGCAGTTCGCACGCGTGCTGGGCAAGCCGCTCGGCTGACGGGAACTGGTTTGGGAAACGGCGGCGGCGTCACGGTCCGCCGCAATGCCCGCGGCGCTGCGCGTCCGCGCGCTGGGGCGTGGTCGCGCTCATTTGCGCTTGATGACGCTGATCTCCCCGTCCGGTTCGACGAAGGCCTTGCGCACTTCATCGAGCGTTTCAACGCCCTCTTGGCGCAGCTTGCTCATCAGCTCGTCTTCCGAGATGAATTCGCGCCGCATGTGCTGACGCAGAAGCCGGCCGTTCTTCACCAGCAGCATCGCCGGCGGCTTGGCGAAACGCCGGATCAGTGGAACATGGAAGCAGGCGATATCGAGCAGGACGTTCCATGCGATCAGCGTCCCTACC
>SPQI01000079.1 GCA_004570315.1 Oxalobacteraceae bacterium OM1
GATGAATACGATGAGGCCTTTCTCCGTCACCTTCGCGGGCGCCGTCGGACCGTCCCACTGGTTGCGGAAGGCCATCGCCTTGGCGACGCGGGCATTCGCATGCCGAGGAAGAGCACGGAGTCATCGTCCGCGCCGAAGGAAGAGAGGGGAAGGCAGAGCAGGCTCGTGGCCAGCGCCGCAGGAAGGACGATCGACTTCAACATCATTCATTTCCTTTTTGTTGTTGTAGAAAACGAACTACGTCAAACACTCGCGTGCCCCGTATGGAGCGCGCAAGCTGTACTGCTGCGCAGGTGCTGCGGCAGTCTCCCTGCGCCGCGGCTCCTGCGTCGTCTCCTGCCGGAGACCGTGCCAAGCGAATCGCCTAACGGCGCGTGCGCTTGCGTTCAGGCGGTGCTGCCTTTTTCTGGTCCTGCTCGCCCACGTAGAAGTAAGGCAGCAGGCGCTCGGTGAGTTCCGTCGCGTTGCGCAGCGAATTCTCCGAACGATGCACCACCGCGCCGGCCAACGCTTCGATCAGCGCCAATGCACCCGCTTCCGAATTCGCCGACAGGCGGCGATCCGTCTTCGCGTACAGCACCACGTCGGCCAGCGGCACCAGCGGCGAGGTCGCGCTGTCGGTGATGGCCAGCACCTTCGCATTGCGCTCGCGCGCCAGCTCCAGCAGCTCGACCGTGAAGCGGTTGTAGCGCGGGAAGGAAATGGCGATCACCAGGTCTTCGCGATTGAGCTTGAACAGCCGGCGCGCCGCCAGCGTGGGTCCCGCGTCGTTGGCGATGGTCTGCACGATGGAGCAGCACTGGTCCAGGCGGTGTGCGAGAACCGAACCGAGATAGGCGCTGGTGGAAAAGCCCAATATGAAGATGCGCGGCGCGCGCAAGATCATCTGCACCGCTTTCTCGCACGCGGCTGCATTCAGTTGGCGCAGCGTGCTCTGGATGTTGTCGAGGTCTTCCTCGAGCGAGGCGGCGAAGATCTCCACGCTGGACGCTTCGCGCTGCAGCTCGGTACGCAGCTTCTCCACCGGCGCGAGCGTCGTCTGGAACGCCTTGACGAGCTCGGCGCGGAATTGCGGGTAGCCGTCGAATTCCAGCGCGCGGGCAAAGCGGTTGGCGGTGGCGACCGACATGCCGACGGCGTCGGCCAGCTCGTCGATGGTCATCGTCGCGGCTTGAAAGGGATTGGCCAGAACGAAATCGGCCGCCTTGCGGTGGGCCTCCGACAGCGAGGGATAGCTTCGAGCAATGCGTTCGGTAATGGCTGCGTTCGACAGCATGTAGTCAATCGGTGCAGCTTGTTTCATGTCTTGTCCATGGTTTCAGTGATGGTCAGCGCCCGTCGGTTCCTGTCGTCCGTCCCTGGTCCTGCTGCTGGGGTTGCCAGGCTGATGCAGTCCACGGATGCCATGCGAGCTGACCGGCGCGTGCTGGAGGGGCAGGAGATCGTCCATGCCGCTGCAGGTCGCGCAGGCCCGGAACCTCCGGTCAACGCTGATCGTCGCTCGTCCGGGAGATGGCGCTCCCGAACCGTTGTTTAGCTGGGCTGGCCGGAAGACTTCGATTGCAGGATCCAGTAGCGCGCCAGATCGGCGGTGCCGTCGTTGCCCTGCACGCTCTTCAGCACCTGGACCGCCTCGTTCTTCTTGCCCGCCATGAGCAGGGCCACGCCGTAATGCAGCTTGGCGTCTTCCGGACGCTTGAGGTTGTCCTTCTTGATGCCTTCGGCAATCATCGGCAGGCCCTTGTCGGCCTCGCCCATCATCACCAGCTCGAAGCCCAGGTTGACGAGCGCGATGCCGTCCTTGCTCTTGCCGGCTTCGGCTTCGTTCTGCGCCATCGACTTCTTGTCCTCGGCCAGGTTCTTGTTGGCGAGGTCACGCAGGCGCTTCTGGCGCTCGGCTTCCGGACCGGTGCCCAGGGCGCCCGACTTGTAGCCTTGCTCGATCACCTTGACGGCTTCCGCCGGCAGGCCGGCCTGCAGCGAGAGCTGGGCCATTTCCATGTATTCGGCGGTCTTCAGCTGGCCGATGGCGAGCTTGAGACGATAGACATCGAGGTAGAGGCGGTCGGCGAAGCCCGGTTTGGACTGTACGCGGTTGAGCAGGTCGGCCCAGTAGTCCTTCTTCGGATGGTAGGCCACCAGCTTTTCCATGGCCTGCGCATAGCCGGCCTTGTCGTTCTGCTTGAGCGCGCAGTTGGCCAGCAGCTGCAGGTCTTCCTCGCTCGGAGTCTGTCCGGCCTTTTCCTGGGCCTGGATGTTGGCCAGCGCGGCCTTGCCGGCGTTGGCGTAGTCGCCCGACAGGTAGTAAGACTGGATCAGCAGCTGCTGCATCTTGGGATCGGTGCCGCCTTCCTTCAGGTAGCGGTTGATCCAGGTTGCGGCCTTGCCGTAGTCCTTGGCCTGGTAGTAGAGGCCGGCGATCGCCATCACGAATTTGGTCTGGTCGGCGGCGGGCAGCTTGCCGGTCTCGAGCACCTGCTCGTAGGCGCGCGCCGCGCCGGCGCTGTTGCCCATCGCGGTCTCGATCGAGC
>SPQI01000190.1 GCA_004570315.1 Oxalobacteraceae bacterium OM1
AGATGCTGCACTTCCATACCCACCTGCGCGACGAAGCCGCCACCGCCGCATTCGGCGCCTGCTTCGCCAAGGCGCTTGCCCCCGGCCTGGCGATCTACCTGCACGGCGATCTCGGCGCAGGCAAGACTGCGCTCACGCGCGCGCTGCTGCATGCCGCCGGCCACCAGGGGAAAGTGAAGAGCCCGACGTACACGCTGGCCGAACCCTATCGCGTTGTCATCGGGAACGCGCCGGTCGACGTTATCCATTTCGATCTCTATCGCCTCGCCAGTCCGGAGGAATTCCTGGATGCCGGCTTCCGCGAGCATTTCGGCGGCGCCGCCATCTGCATCGTCGAGTGGCCGGAGAAGGCGCAGGGCGTGTTGCCGCCGCCCGACATCGACGTTGTTATCGCGATGGCGGGCGTGGGGCGTGATATAGAATTGCGTGCGTTGTCCGATCAGGGTAGTGAATGTCTAAAACGAATCAAGTTCGCCTCAAGCCTCTGACATCCCGGTCCCGCCGCACCGTGCTGAAGGCGGGCGGCACCCTGCTCCTCTCCGTCTTTGCGTCGCTCCCTGCGCGTGCCGCCCAGATCCTCGCCGTGCGCGTCTGGCCGGCCGACGATTACACCCGCGTCACGCTCGAGAACGATACCGACCTCAAGACCAGCCACTTCATCGTCAAGGACCCCGAGCGCCTGGTGGTCGATATCGAAGGCATCGAGCTCAACCCGACGCTCAAGCAGCTGGTCGCCAAGATCCAGTCGAACGATCCCTACATCAAGCAGGTGCGCGTGGGCCAGAACCGGCCCAACGTCGTGCGCCTCGTGTTCGACCTGAAGGAAGAGGTCAATCCGCAGGTCTTCACGCTGGCGCCGGTGGGCGAGTACAAGCATCGCCTGATCTTCGACCTCTATCCCGTCAATCCGCCGGACCCGATCGCCGCGCTGATCAGCAAGAGCGAACGGCCTGACGCGCCCGCGGACAAGCCGCCGGTCGATGTGCCGCCCATGGATGCGCCGATTGCCGGCACCAAGCCGCAAGCCGATCCGCGCCCGATGTCGGCCGAGATCCAACCGCCCAAGACGGATGCGCGCGAGGACAAGCCGCTGGCATTGACACGCATGATCACCATCGCGCTCGACCCCGGGCACGGCGGCGAGGACCCCGGCGCCATCGGCCGCGGCGGGAGCCGCGAAAAGGATGTGGTGCTGCAGATCGCGCGCCGCCTCAAGGCCAAGCTGGAAGACCAGCCCAACATGCGCGTGCTGCTCACCCGCGACGGCGATTTCTTCGTGCCGCTGCATGTGCGCGTGCAGAAGGCGCGCAAGGTCCAGGCCGACCTCTTCGTTTCGATTCACGCCGATGCCTGGGTCGAAACCACGGCACGTGGCTCGTCCGTCTTCGTGCTGTCGGAAAAAGGCGCCTCGTCCACCGCGGCGCGCTGGCTGGCCAACAAGGAAAACGCGGCCGACCTGATCGGCGGCGTCAACATAAAGACGCACGATCGGCAACTCGCCAGCGTGCTGCTCGATCTCTCCACGACCGCGCAGATCAACGACAGCTTGAAGCTGGCCAAGGCGGTGCTGACCGAGATCGGCGGCATCAACCGCCTGCACAAGCAGGGCGTCGAACAGGCAGGCTTCGCCGTGCTCAAGGCGCCGGACATCCCGAGCATCCTCATCGAGACGGCATTCATCTCCAACCCGGAAGAAGAAGCCAAACTCAGCGACGACGGCTACCAGGACCAGATGGCGGACGCCGTCCTCAAGGGCATCCGCAAGTATTTCGCCAAGAATCCGCCGCTCGCGAAGAACAAGCTGACCTGAACCGGCGCCGGCTTGCCAAAACGGCATCGATGCCGCGCTTGAGCCACGGCGTTGTGGCGCCCGGCCGACACGTATTTTCACCGGTCGTGACATATCGCCATCCCGCACGGAGTCTGCTAATCTTCATTGCAGTCGGGAAACGTTTACCCGCCCACTATCCATAGGGAGACCACGCCATGACGCAAGCCGTCGCCGAGACCGCCGTCGCCGCCGATCCGTCCGCTCACGAATTCCTCGCCTTCACGCTCGGCAAGGAGGAGTACGGCATCCACATCCTCAAGGTGCAGGAACTGCGCGGCTACGAGGCGCCGACGCGCATCGCCAATGCGCCGGAGTTCATCAAGGGCGTCGTCAATCTGCGCGGCATCATCGTGCCCATCGTGGACATGCGCATCAAGTTCAACCTCGGCACGCCCACTTACGACCAGTTCACGGTCGTCATCATCCTCAACATCCGCGGCCGCGTGGTCGGCATGGTCGTCGACAGCGTCTCGGATGTCATCACGCTGTCGCCCGAACAGGTCAAGCCGGCGCCCGAGATGGGCACGGCGCTCAACACCGACCACCTGATCGGCCTCGGCACGATCGACCAGCGCATGCTCATCCTGGTGGACATCGACAAGCTCATGTCGAGCGCGGAGATGGGTCTGCTGGAAAGCGCGGCGACGGCCTGACCGGCACCCAGGAAAGGC
>SPQI01000013.1 GCA_004570315.1 Oxalobacteraceae bacterium OM1
CTGTTCATTTCCACGCAATACTGACCCAGTAGTTGGAGGTCTTTTCATCCAAATCTGACCCATGCTAACTATTCCCCTTTGCCATACAGCAGGGGGAGACAGAGAGGTGATCAGCATGGATTTACTGGGCAAGATCAGACGGTGGCACTTCCGCGACAAGATGAGCATCCGCGAGATCGCGGCGAAGACATCCCTGTCGCGCAACACGGTGCGCAAATACCTGCGCAACAAGGACCTCGTCCCGGAGTATCCGGAACGGCGTCCGGCCGCCACCAAACTGACGCCGTATCTTAGCCAGCTCAATGCCTGGCTGGCCGAGGATGAGCGCCTGCCGAAGCGGCAGCGCCGCAGCACGACGCAGCTGTTCGTTGCACTGCAAGCTGCCGGCTATGAAGGCTCCTATGGCCGGGTTGCGGCCTATATCCGGGAGCGCGCCCGCGATGGCGGCACACCGTCATCGACCGTCTTCATCCCGCTGGTGTTCGCACCGGGCGAAGCCTTCCAGTTCGACTTCAGCACCGAGACGGTCGACGTCGGCGGCCAGGTCCAGACGGTCAAGGTGGCGCACATCCGCCTGTGCTACAGCCGCCGCTTCCTGGTGGTGGCCTACCCACGCGAGAGTCAGGAGATGGTGTTCGATGCCCATTGGCGGGCGTTCCAGACCTTCGGTGGCGTACCACGGCGCGGGATCTACGACAACATGTCGACCGCGGTGGACCGCGTCCTGCCGGGCAAGGAACGCGACTACAACCGGCGCTTCGAGCATATGGCGGCGCATTACCTGTTCGAGCCGCAAGCCTGCAATGTCGCCTCCGGCTGGGAGAAGGGCCAGGTGGAACGGCAGGTGGCGCTGGTGCGGCAATGGCTGTTCGTGCCACGCCCCAAGTTCGACACCGTGGCACAGTTGAACGCCTGGCTGGCCGAACGCTGCGAGGCCATCGCACAGGAGAGCCGCCATCCGACGCAAGCCGAGCGCACCATCGACGAGGTGTTCCAGGACGAGCGCCCGACCCTCGGCACGCTGCCGGCCATGTTCGATGGCTTCTACGAGCGCATCTGCCGGGTCAGCCCATCGTCGCTGGTGCTGTTCGAGCGCAACCGCTACAGCGTCCAGTGCGCCTGGGTCAACCAGGTGGTGGCGGTACGGGCCTATGCCGACCATATCAAGGTGGTGGCCGATGGCAACGTGATTGCCGAGCACCCGCGCCAGTTCCAGCGCAACGTCACCATCTACAATCCCTGGCACTACCTGTCGGCGCTGGAGCGCAAGCCCGGTGCATTGCGTAATGGCGCGCCGTTCGTGGACTGGAACCTGCCGGCACCGATTGCGAAGCTGCAGCAGCGCCTGGCCAAGCTGCCCAATGGCGAGCGGCAGTTCGTCACCATCCTGTCCGCCATCCCGACCGAAGGGCTGGAAGCGGTCACGGTCGCCTGCGAGCTGGCCCTGGAAGCCAACGTCATCACCAGCGACTATGTGCTCAACATGCTGTCGCGCTTCCGGCCGGAAGCCAAGGTCACTGCCGTCCCGCTGCCGCAGGACTTGCAGCTCAAGCTGGAGCCGGAAGCCAATCCCGGCCGCTATAACCAGTTGCTCAAAGGACCGACGCCGAAGACGGTGATGCTGGCTGCCTCGGCGGCACTGTGGGCCGCCCAAACCATGCTGGAGGGCCACCATGGAGCGGCATGAAGTGCTGGAACGGCTCAAGGCCCTGAAGCTGCACGGCATGGCGGCCGTGTTCGAGGAAGTGGTGGAGACCGGGGCCAAGCGCAAGCGTTCGCCAGTCGACATCCTGGGCGAACTGCTGCTGGCCGAGACCGGCGAGCGTCATGTGCGGTCCATCGAGTATCAGATGAAGGTAGCCAAGTTCCCGATGCTGCGCGACCTCGGCAGCTTCCAGTTCGATGGCACGCCGGTGGATGAGCAACTGGTCCTGGACTGGGGCAGCGGCCGGCATCTGGGAGTAGCGCGCAACCTGGTGCTGGTGGGCGGGCCGGGGACCGGCAAGACGCATCTCGCCATTGCGCTGGCTTCGGCGGCCGTCCGGCAGCATGGCAAGCGGGCGCGGTTCTTCAATACGGTGGAACTGGTGAACTTCCTGGAGCAGGAAAAACAAGGCGGCCGTGCGGGGCAGCTGGCGTCCCGCCTGCTGCATGTGGATGTGGTGGTGCTGGACGAATTGGGTTACCTGCCGTTCAGCACCAATGGGGGTTCACTGCTGTTCCATCTGATCAGCAAGCTCTATGAGCGCACCAGCATCCTCATCACGACCAACCTGTCGTTCGTGGAATGGAGTGCAGTGTTCGGCGATGCCAAGATGACGACCGCCTTGCTGGACCGGCTCACGCATCACTGCGACATCGTCGAAACCGGCAACGAATCGTATCGGTTCAAGAATCGTACTTGACGTCGTACCCGCAGCAATAAGCCCGTGCACGGGCAACCCTGGAGGGTCAGCTTTAGATGAAAAACCTGGGTCAAAACTGCGTGAAAATTGACAGG